>JANQIA010000048.1 GCA_028282405.1 Rhodovibrionaceae bacterium | reverse complement strand
GTCTCGGCGAGCTGTTCCTGCAGCTCGCGGAAGTTCGCATCGGCCTTGAGGTCGGGATAATCCTCGGCCACGGCGAAGAGCCGGCCGATGGCCGCGGTCAGGAGGTTCTCGGCCGCACCCGTCTGCTCCAGCCCTGAGGCCTTGCCCACTTGGGCGCGCGCCTCGGTCACCTCTTCGAAGACCTTGCTCTCGTGGCGGGCGTAGCCCTTCACCGTCTCGACGAGATTGGGGATGAGGTTGGAGCGCCGCTTGAGCTGCACCTCGATGCCGCTCCAGCCTTCCTCCACCAGGTTGCGGGCGCGCACCAGTCGGTTGTAGAGCAGCACGACAAAGAGTGCGACCGCCGCCAGGGCGGATAGAACCAGCAGGAATTCCAAAGTACGGCCCTCTCTCTCGCGAGTCTCAGTCGGCACAACAGCATAGCGGCCAGGTGTCCGCTACCATGCTTTGGTTGTGGTCTGTTTAACCTCAAAAGACTTGAGGTAAAGAGCGCGTCGCGCTGACGGCTGCGGTTCGGAAGGTCAGGCTCAGCTCAACATCGGGCGCTGACGCGAGTCTTCTGACATGGGCAGCAGTGCTTACCTATTATACTTGTGTTTTATGTGGTAAATTGCGCAACAATTCTGTAATCTGAATGTCATTAAAGTGCTTGGTGCAAGGGGATCCCACCATGGCTTTGAGTCCAGAGGTCGCGACTTTCACGGTTGGCGGCCACGCTGGTGCCGTCGTGCACGCTGCCTCGAGGGGGCGAGCTCCACGGCGAAATCTGACGTTCACGGCTGGCTCAAGGGTGAACGGCAGCATGTAGGCCTGTGGGCGGTGCCGCTTCGACGGCGGACGCTCGTGGGCATGCTTGGGGGTGCTCATTTGGGGAGTGATCGGACGGTAGAGTACCGTCCAATGGGGCTAAAGCAGGCGGCGGTGACTTCGCGGTGCCGCCGTCCTGTTCGTCAGGACGAAGGGCTCTCCTGACTCATCTCCTGCAGGCTGGCGACGAGCTTGGGATCGGAGAGAACGCGGGGGGCCTTGTTCTGTCCACCGAGCTTGCCGCGGGCCTTCATCCAGCGGGCAAAGCCCCCGGGCGGGACCTGCTCCAGGAGCGGTGCGTCCATGCCGAAGCCGCCGGCCCGATGGGCCCGGTAGTCGAGATTGATCTCCGAGAGCTTCGCGTCGATGGCCGCCGCCGCGCGCTTCATCGGCTCCTCGTCGAGCGCCTTCGTGAACTCGATGAACCAGAGATGGCGACCGCGCGGGCTCTCGGCATTCGGATAGAGCGCGGTCACCGAAAAGTCGACGAGCTGTGCGTCGGCGGCCTCCGCTCCTGCGGCGGCCGCCTTCTCCATCTCTTCGGCGATGACATGCTCGCCAAAGGCCGAGAGGTAGTAGGAGGTGCGGCCGGTCACCAGCAGGCGCGGCGGGTCGAGGTCT
This sequence comes from Rhodovibrionaceae bacterium, assembly GCA_028282405.1. Lineage (GTDB taxonomy): Bacteria > Pseudomonadota > Alphaproteobacteria > Kiloniellales > DSM-21159 > JANQMX01. Next base: position 20,228 of record JANQIA010000048.1, on the reverse strand, counting down.
ACGAAGCGAACGGTGTCGCCGAGGATGTAGCTCCAGACCCCGGCGCAGCTCGAGAGCACGACGGCGTAGTTCACGCCGGTCTCGGCGTTGCCGATCCAGTGGCGTGTCGGGTTTTCCGAGTCCAGCTCCTCGAGCGGAACGAACTCGTAGAACAGCCCGTTGTCGAGCAAGAGGCGCAAGCCCTCGCCGACACCGCGGTCCGCGACGGCGAGAAAGCCCTCGCTCGCCGGATAGACCTCGCGTAGGTCGACGCCGGTCCCGTCGACGTAGTCCGAGAAGCGGGCGCGGTAGGGTTCGAAAGCGACGCCGCCGTAAACCACCATCTCCAGGTTTGGATAGAAGTCGGTGAGTTTACCGTCGGGCTTGTTGTGCAGCTTGCGCAGCTTGTCGAAGTACAACAGAAGCCAACTCGTGGTCCCGCCCAGGGCACGGATGTCCTGCTTGACCGAGTCCTGTGCCAGCGCCGCCGTCTTCTCTTCCCAATCGGCGATCTCCGCCAGCTCCGGCGGCGGATAGTAGTAGGGCTTGGCCCAGGCCGGGACGCGGCTTGCCGCGATGCCGCTCAGGTCGCCGCACGGAATGCCGTCGCGTTTGGTCATGGCGACGCTTCCGCCCAGCATGAAGCTCTTGCCGCCGAGCATGCGGCTGTCCGGCTTGTTCGCGAAATGCAGGGCGACCATGGTGAGCGTGGCGCGTTTGTTGGAAGCGACCATTTCCTCGCTGATCGGCAGGAACTTTGTCTTGCCGGAACTGGTGCCGGAGCTTTCCGCCAGGAAGCTGACTGAACCGGGCCAGGTGGCGTCCGTCAGTGTCGGGAAGCTGTCCTTCCAATAACCTTCCCAGAAGGCTTCGTAGGAGCGCAGGGGCACGGCACGCTGAAAGGCTTCCGGGCTGCGGATATCAGAGAAGCCGTGATCCCGTCCGAAGCGGGTCAGGCAGGCGCGCCGCAACAGCCGTTGGAGCTGTGCCGCCTGTGCTTTCGCCGGATCGAGCGCATTCAAGCGGTTGAGACGCCAGCGCGCGTAGAGCCGCGCAAGCGGTGTGGCATCAAACACGGTGCTCACTCCCGTCGGCCGCCCGGACTGCTGGTGCGAGCGAGACAATGTGGGGGAAGGCGGCCGTGACGGCCGCCGAGGTCATGGGCATGCGGATGTACTTGCCTGCGCGCCAGAGGTCGTACTGATCGTTGAAGTTGGCGGAGCCGATCCAGCCGTCTTGACCGCCGAGCAGGCAGAAGTCGTTGGCGTCCGGATCGGCAAAGTCCGAAACGTGACGTGCGACAGCGCCCAGACCCACCCGATGGACCCCGCGGGAGACGCCGTGCGCCGTCTTCATCAAGGTCTCATTGCCGCCGCTGACGGCATCGTCTGAGAAGCCGTAGCGCTTGCCGATAAACGGTGCCCGCGCGAAGGGATGTTCGAGGCGCAGGCGGTGGATGGCACCCCAGGTCCTGTGCTTGGCGAAATCTACTTGCGCCGCTTTGGCGGCTTTGGCGGCGGCTGCTTTCAGCCGTGCTTTCGGCAGACTGACCAGGTCGCGTTTCAGCAGGGCCGTCAGGTCCCAGGACGCGAGATAGAGGTCCCGGTCGCTGGCCCCGTGCAGCGTATGCAGCAAGTGATGCACCATCAGTTCGTAGGCCAGGGCGCCCTCTGACTCTGCATCATGATGACCGTCCCATGCGGCCAGCGCCGATGTGATGGCGAGGGCGGGGGCGGCTTCGTCTTCCAACAACTGAAGCATCAGTTCCGCAACATGCGGTGCGGACAGCATGACCGTGTCCCGCTGCAGCGTCTTGAGGCTTTCTGCTGAAACTCTGTCGGCCTGTCCCAGCAAGGCCGCCATCCGTTGAACCCGATCGTCGGGAGAGAAGAAAAAGCCGACCGGCACGTCGTGGGCAGGTGGCCGATTGTTGGCCGAGACCACAAAGCCGTCCGCCGGTGCGAAGCTGGCGGGAAAGTCGCTGCCCACGACAATGGTCTCCCAGTGCGCCGCCAGTGCACGGTTCTGCACCAGGTCTTCCGGCGGGCCTGAGGGGCGGCGCGGAAGGTGGGCCGCCACCGCGCGACCGACTTTGCCGCGGGCATCGGCGTAGACCATGGTTTGCGCGGGTGCCGCAAAGCCGTCGAGCGCCGTTCGGAAGGCCCCCCAATCCTTGGCCTTGAGCACGCCCAGCATGGCGGAGATCTCGTCGTTCGGCTCATGACCGATCCAGCGCATGGCCAGAGGACGCTCAGGCGGCAGGCCGAGCAACGGGGCATCCGAGATGATCGGTCCGTATTCGGTGCTGCGCAGGGTGACTCGCGCCTCGCTGCCCCAGCGGACCTTTATCCGCTCCTCGCGGGTCACGATCTCCGATGGTGCCAGATCGGAGACGTCGAACAGATCGCTGCTTGCTGCGTGCAGGCTGGTCCCGCCCCAAGCGATGTCTGGGTTGCGTCCGAGGGCCACGACCGGGACGCCGGGAATCATGAAGCCGACCGCGTGAATGCCGGGTGCTTTGACACCGGCGATGAGCCAGAGGTTGGGCAGAATGACACCGAGGTGGGGATCGCTCGCGATCAGCGCTGATCCGCTTGCGGACTTTTCCGCCGCAACGGCCAGGGAGTTGCTGCCGCCGCGATTGAGCGCTGCGAAACCCAGTTCGAACGGGTCGCCTCTGCCCGAGAAAGAAGGCGTCGGCACCTCGCCTTCGACCATCAGCCTCTCCCAGGCATCGGGCCAGTTGCTGCGGCCCCGATGCGGCAGCAGGCGGCGCCAGACCTTCCACGAGAAGTCGCTCGCAGCAAGGCGGCCGATGGCTATGAGGTCAGCAAGGCTCCAAGGCTGCGGTGTGAAGCCGAGGAGACGAAATTCTTCCGGCTGCTCGTCGGCACCAGCAATCACGGCATTGACGCCGTCGCGAAAGCCCTCGAGCCAGCTCCGCGTCTCCGGAGGCAGGCGCTGCTCGATCTCTGCAACGGGCCGAGCAAAGCCGACGATGCGCAAGCTTCGGTCCATGTCGACCGCGATCGGCCCGAGCATCTCCGACAATCGGCCCCAGGCAAGCCGGCGCATCACCTCCATCTGGAAGAGCCGCAGATGGGCATGGGTCACACCGAGACCGACGGCCAGGTCGCGCTCTGAGGCGGCTTCGATGTAGGGCACCTGCCAATCGTTCCAGCGCATCTCGATGGGCGCATCGAGAGGCAGCCCCTCGCGCGGCAAGGCGGCAAGGCGTTCGGCCGTCGACCAGTGCCGGCGCTTCGGCTCTGCGAGGCGAAAACCGGCGTAGCGCAAGGCGAGGCGCGCTAAGCCGACCCAGGGGCGTTTCGTGCCAGTCATATCTGTATGGAAGGGATATTGAGCAGTTTCACGGACTTGGCAGGTTCTTCAATCGCTGGCGTCTGCGGTACCACAACACTTAGGGCACATGCCAAGCTCAAACCAATCCTACGAGGCATTTCGATGGCGCACAGATCGTCGATTTCTCAAATCATGACCGCCATTTGACCACCTACGCGCCGTAAATTCGCCGAATTAGCGAACCAATTAGGTAGTGGGTCTTGGAGTGGGTCTCGTCGCAATTCTGTCGACGCGATGTGACCCACCTGCCTAAACTCTGGTATTGTATCAGACCGGTCGTCGCGGTCGTCGGCGACCGTGAACGAATCGAGCCCTGCCCGCCAATTCGGTGATGAACAGGGCCGTAACAGGGACGGTGTTGGGAACTGTGGGTTCCAAGTACACAGCGTCGGACGACGTCTTTTTTCGATTCTGCAAGCGCGGAACCTTAAGCGATTTGCCGAGCCCTTTGGTGCTGCCTGCTGCTTCCGCTGTTTGGCGGCCCCGCTTCTGTGTCTTTTTGGAAGACGATTGCAAACCTGTGCGGTCCTTGCAGCCGCACCTTGTCGCGACATCGCCAGCCCAGCGGCTCGGCGACGTGGCGGCTTCATAGATGGGAGAACGAAATGGCCAAGAAAGTTTACCGCGATAGCACCGGCAAGAGGGTTCATCCTTACGTGCCGGAAGTCAGCGACCTCTATCGGCGAGGCAAAGTCAATCGCCGGGAGTTCTTGCACACGGTGACGATGCTCGGCGTCTCCGCAGGTGCAGCCTACGCTTTCGCGGACAAGGTCGACGGCATCGAGAGCTTGAACCCCATCCGTCAGGCTCATGCAGCCAATAAGGGTGGCGTCTTCCGCTCCTCGATGCGGGTGCAGGACATGTCCGACCCCGCCGTCTTCGACTGGATCCCGCGCTCCAACCAGGCTCGGCACATTGTCGAGTACCTGACGCGCACGGGCTCCGACAACATCACGCGGCCATACCTGGCGGAAAGCTGGGAAGCCAATGACGAGCTGACCGAGTGGACCCTCAACCTGCGTCAGGGCGTCAAGTGGTCGAACGGCGATGACTTCAACGCCGACGACGTCATCCACAATTTCAGCCGCTGGCTCGACCCCTCCGTCGGCTCCTCCAACATCGGCCTCTTCGTCGCCATGACGACCGACTATGACACCGGCCAGAAGAACGACGATGGCTCGCCCGTCATGGGCAAGCGTATGCGAGAGGGCGCGATCGAAAGGGTCAACGATCACACGGTCAAGCTCCACCTCAATTCGCCGGTACTGTCGATTCCCGAGAACCTCTACAACTACCCCACGGCCATCGTGCACCGAAACTTCGACGACGAAGGCGGCAACCTGGCCAAGAACCCGGTCGGCACCGGCCCCTACGCTTTGGCCGAGTACGAGATCGGCAGCAAGTGCCGCTTGGTGCGGCGGACCGACGGCCCCTACTGGGGCACTGAACCTTATCTCGACGAGATCTTCTACATCGACCACGGCGACGACGAGAACGCCGGCGTAGCCGCCCTGGCTTCGGGGCAGGTCGATCACATGCACGAGCTATTCATCGACACCATGGATGTCATCGAGCGACTGCCCAATGCCATTCTGCACGAGGCGCCGACAGCGCAGACGGCCGTGTTCCGCATGCGGGTCAGCGAGAAGCCATTCGACGATGTTCGCGTGCGTCAGGCAGTCGCCCTGACTATGGATCATCAAAAGATCCTTGAGTTGGCTTACCGCGGCCGCGGTGTGATCGCTGAGAACCACCATGTGGCGCCGATCCATCCGGAGTATTTCAAGCTGCCGGAAATGAAGCGCGATCTTGCCAAGGCCAAGGCTCTGCTCGCTGAAGCCGGCCATCCGAACGGCATCTCGATCAGCCTGGACGTGAACAACGATCAGGCTTGGGAAGTCTCGGCGGCACAGGCCTTCCGGGAGCAGGCGGCGGCTGGTGGCGTCGACATCAAGCTCAACATCATGCCGGGATCTCAGTACTGGACCGTTTGGGACAAGACGCCCTTCGGTCTGACGGGCTGGACCCACCGTCCGCTCGGCGTGATGGTGCTCAACCTCGGCTACCGCAGTGGCGTGCCGTGGAACGAGACGGCCTACAACAACCCGGCCTTCGATGCGGCCCTCGACCGAGCCAGCGGCATCCTGGATGTCGAGGAACGGCGCAAGGCCATGGAGGAGGTCGAGACCATCCTGCAGAACGATGCGATCATCGCGCAGCCTCTCTGGCGCTCGATCTTCACCGCAACCTCGACGCGGGTGAAGGGCTACAAGGCGCACCCGACGCAGTACCATCAGTTCCAGGAGGTTTGGCTGGAAGGCTGAGTCGAGACCCTTGAGTGTCGCTGCGGCGCGCTTCCTTCGTGGGGGCGCGCCGCATCGCGTTTCGGCTGCGGTGCATTTGAACTGACAACGACCGCAGGTCGCGTCTGATCTAGAAATTCGTCGCTCTAACCATTGTGGCGGCTGGGGTGTGGGTGCGAAGCTCTTCGTTGAATTGCTTGCCGGCCAGGGATGAGCCGACCATGCCCGCACTCAGCGCCGTCCGCTCGAATGACAACCTCTCTCCGCTTGCCGCACCACGCTTCGCTTGTGGCTGGTACGAGACTCTGCCCAAGCCGACTGCACCGCGCGTTGCGGAGGGTGATCTGTCTTTCGACATGGCGGTGGTGGGCGCGGGCTTTACCGGTCTTGCCTGCACGCGGCGCCTCGCAGAGTTGTATCCCGATGCGCGCATCGCTCTCATCGAGGCGGAACGGCTCGGGGCTGCGAACTCCGGTCGCAACTCGGGCTTCCTGCTCGACATCTCCTTCTACGAGGACACAACGCCGGCCATCCAGGCCGCCAAGACGCGACTGCAGGAAGCTGGCCTTTGCGAACTCGACCGCGTGGTGAGGGAACAGGGGATTGCCTGCGACTGGCAGCCCTGGGGCAATCTCTATGGCGCACTTGGCGGAGAGGACGAGGTCTTGCTCGACCGAATGGGGGAGCGCTACCGCGATGCCGGCAAGCCTCTGGAGCGCTGGTCGGCCGAGCGCATGGCCGAGGTCACCGGCTCGCCGCGCATGCGCCGCGGGATCTTTCATCCCGGCACGGTGCTGGTCCAGCCGGTGAAGCTCACCCGCGGATTGGCGGCGACCCTGCCGGCCAACGTCACTCTTTTCGAGGACAGCCCGGTGACGGCCATTGTGCCCGGCGATGGTGGCTATCGTCTACGCACGGCGCGGAGCCGCATCGCCGTCGAGCGGATCTTCCTCTGCGCCAACGGCGGAACTCCGACGCTCGGCCCAGGCAAGCACCGGCTGCTACCGGTTGCCACCTTTGCTGCCATGACGCCACCTTTAGCATCCGACGGACCGCTAGCTGATACGGGACCCTTTGGATTGCTGCCTGTGTTGCCTGGCGGTGCCACCTTGCGCCTCACCCAGGACCGGCGGCTGATCGTTCGCCAGGGCGCGGCCTTCGCGCCAAACGGCCATCCCAGCGACGCGGATCTCCATCGCTTTCTGGACGAGGCCGGCAGGACGCTTGCGCTCCATTGGCCGGCGTTGGCGCAGACAGCGTTCGAGTATGCCTGGGGAGGTGTCATGAGCCTGACGCGCAACAACGCGCAGCTCTTCGGCGAGCAAGCGCCGGGTCTCTTCGTCGCTGCTTTTTGCAACGGCGCCGGCAACACGGCCGGAACGGCCGCCGGGAAGCTGTTGGCAGAACTTGCCGCTGGCGAGGAGAGCGACCTGCTGGCCGATCAGATGAGCCTGCCAAGCCCGACACGCCTGCCGCCCGATTTCGTGAACGGCTTCGTGGTGCGGCATCGCATTGCACAGGCCAAGCGGCGACTGGAGCGGCTCTACACCGCTGTTGACCACCCATCCCCCATTCAAGACGGGAGACGGCAAGCATGACCCGACGTGGCAGACGATCTCCGCGAGATCGCGTCAAGCAGGCCTTTGAGCAGCTGCCCTACGGCGCGTTCCGGCACCACTTTCCACCCTTTGAGGTGCTGCGCGAGGAGGCGGTGGAGGCCATTCACGATACCTCGATGGATGTCTTGGAAACGGCCGGTCTGCAGGTGCTCGATCCGGAGTCGCGCCGCATCTTTCGCGAGGGCGGCTTCAAGGTCGACAACCGCGCCCAGCGGGTACGTTTCGACCGCGAAGGTCTCATGGAGCTGGTGGCCAAGACGCCGGATAGGACGGGGGTGCGCGGCCGCAATCCAGAGCGGCGGGTCGAGATCGGCGGCGGCTGCATGGCGGTGACGGCAGTGGGCGGGCCGCCCTTCGTCTCCGACCTGGAGCATGGCCGCCGCGCCGGCAACGAAGCCGATATGCGCAGCTTCATCAAGCTCACGCACATGCTGAACGTGATCGACATCGAGGGCGGCCTCTCGGTCGAGCCCACGGACCTCCCCGCCGAAACCCGGCATCTCGATTTCTACCTCGCCTGCTGTGAGCTGACCGACAAACCCTGGAAGCCGCTCAGCGCCGGCCGCCACAAGGCCGAGGATGCGATCGCCGTCGCCAAGATCCTGTTTCAGGAAGACGAGGAGAGCCTGGCCGCCGATCCGGTCTTCTTCGTCAACACCAACACCAACACGCCGCTGATGATGGATGCCGACATCGCCCAAGGCATCATCGCATTTGCTCAGATCGGCCAGCCGATCTGCGTGACGCCCTTCGCGCTCTCCGGCGCCATGGCGCCCAGCACCATCGCAGGGGCACTGGCGGTGCAGAATGCCGAGACCCTGGCCGCCTGCGCCCTGGTGCAGTTGGTGCGGCCGGGCTGTCCCTACATCTACGGCGCCTTCACCAGCAACGTGGACATGCGCACCGGCAGCCCCGCCTTCGGCACGCCAGAGTATGCGCTGGCGGCCCAGGCCAGTGGCCAGCTCGCCCGGCGCTACGAACTTCCTTGGCGCTCCTCCAACACCAACGCCTCCAACGCGCCGGACGCCCAGGCGGCTTACGAGACGCAGATGTCGCTCTGGGGCGCGATCACCGGCCACGCCGGCGTGCTCAACCAGGGCGCGGGCTGGTTGGAAGGGGGCTTGGTCGCCTCCTACGAGAAGCTGATCCTCGATGCCGAGATGCTGCAGATGATGAAGGTCTGGTCCCAGGGCTTCACGGTGGACGAGGCGGCGCTCGGTCTCGACGCTATCCGCGAGGTTGGGCCCGGCGGTCACTTCTTCGGGTCGGCCCACACCTTGGAGCGCTACGAGTCCGCCTTCTACCGGCCGCTGCTCTCCGATTGGTCGAACTACGAGAACTGGCGCGACGCGGGCGCCAAGGATGCGACCCAGCGGGCGAACGAGCTCTGGCAGGCCATGCTCGCCGAGTATGAGGCGCCGCCGCTCGACGAAGGCATCCGCGACGGCCTGGCGGACTACGCCGCCCGCCGCAAGGAGGCGCTGGCGGCTTAGCTTGTCTGACCGGCAGCACTGCGGGCGATGGCATCGACGTGGATCTTGGCGCAGTCGACGATGTCGAAGCCGTCGTCGTTGCCATCGAAGACCAGGGCTAGGTCCGTGCCGCCGAGCATGATGGCTTCGGCCCCTTGGTCGTCGATCAAACGCCGGCTGGCCGTTAGGAAGACCTCGCGCTGCTCCGGTGTCACCGCGCCTGCTGCCGCCATGGTCGCATAAGCCTCGTGTACTGCGTCGAGTTCATCGCCGGCCGGCGCCAAGAGCTTGGCTGCGCGGATCCGGCCGTAGAGCCCGGTCTCCATTGCCATCCGGGTGCCGAGCACGCCGACCTTCCGGAGGCCGCGTCGTTCCAGGTCCCGGTCGACCTCTTCGATCATGTCGATCACCGGTAGCGGCGAGCTGCGCTTGAGCTCTTCGATGCAGAAGTGTCCGGCGATGGAGGTGATCACGGCGACATCGGCCCCTGCCGACTGAAGGCGCTCGGCCAGACATTGGAAGATTGCCGCCTGCGCCGCCGCATCGCCTGCGGCCTGGTTCTTGAGCAGGTCCCGCGCTTCGGCGTGCACCATGGTCAGCTCCAGCGCAAAGCCCAGCTCGGCCGCCGCGGCGATCAGCCCGCGATAGTAGGTGTCCGTGGCGGCCGGACCGATCCCACCGACAAGCCCGATGTGCATTGTTCTTAGTCTCCAAGTGCCGACCCTCTGACCGGCGTACAAAGGACACGGCTCAACCCCGTTGCGCAATGTCAGTGCCTGCACCGAAAGACCTGGGGCTGGTGCGTCACCCGCAAGCGCGCTTCCCCCGCGCGGCAGCCTAGGGCAAAACTCTGCTGCGCAATTGAAACTCTGCGAGAGGGCCGAGAGACCATGCCGGACAGCAAAGCCCAGAACGTGAAGACTGCCAAGGGCGAGTCCGTCCAGGATCGGCCTTTCCGCTTCTACGACAATCGTCAGAAGTACCTGATGTTCGTGACCACGACGGCCGAAAAGTGGGCCGTGGTGGAGCATATCGAGCCGGAGCTCGATCGCTTGCGCCCGACGCCTCCCTGCCTGCGGGTCTTCGATGCTGGGGTGGGGGATGGCACCGTGCTGTCCGGCGTGCTGCGCCGCCTGCACGAGCGCTTTCCCACCGTGCCCTTTCTGGTGGTCGGGAAAGAGATCTCCCTGGAGGATGTGCGCCTCTCTCTCGACAACATGCCCGACCGCCTGGTCGAGCATCCCGAGACGGTGCTGGTCTTCACCAACCTCTATTACTACGAGGCGCCCTACCTCGAGCCGGCGAAGGCGACCGAAAAGGAACCGGTGCGCCTCGACGTGCGTCTCAGCGGCACGACCTCGAGCGACTTCGAGCGGCAGATCAGGGCGTTGCAGGACGATATCGCCGACCTCTGGCAGGTGGTCGCCAGCCCCAAAACGGGCAACCCGCGCTACGTCACGCCGACGGTGCTGACGGTCAGCCGCCAGGACCGGGCCTTCGTGCTCGACAGTGTGATGCCGAAGCCGGGGGCGGACATGGAGTATGACCTCATCTTGGCGGTTCAGCCCTATCGCGCGCGTCTCTCGGCCCAGCGCAAGGTTGACTATGTGCTGGGGCCCATGGCGGAAGCCCTGGCCGAGTGCGGAGTGATGATCGGTGTGCAGGCCACCGGGCAGGATCCGGGCATGGACATCGTGCGCGAGGTCTGGCCAAGCGAGCGGCCCTTCCAGACGCCGGGGCCCACCCTGGTGCGCCTTCTGATGGAGCGGCTGACCAGAACCCAGCCCGAGTGGCGTTACATGGAGCGCACCGGGGCGGGGGAGACGGGGTTGTTCCGCTATCATATGCACACCATGCCCTCGGAACTGGGTGAGAGCATCGGTACCTCGACGCTGATGGCCGCCTGGAACGCGGCGGTCTATGTGGCGCAGATCGACGACGAGCGGCTCAATGAAGCCATGTCTGACAACCGCTACCTTGCTGCCACCGCCGAGGTCCTGGAACGCTACGGCGGGCTCTGGTTCATCGACGAGATCTTCTCGGTGCAGCGCCTGCCCAAGCGGTGATACCCGAACAGCGGATCCGGCCCGCCCTCACGGCCGAGTCCGCGCTGGGCCATGCGGAAATGCCACCCATCGAAGTCGTGGTGATGGCGCTTGAGGCGAAGTGAGATTTGGCGGTTAAAAAGGGGAATACACAAAAAAATTATTAGTAAAAGTATTTCGATCTAGAAGTGTAAATTGACATTTTTCGATGGTATTCCGAGCTTGCCGCTGTGAAATACAATAAAGTCTTTCAAATCAATTAATTATGGAGGGTTTCCATGGCTGCAATCGTGCTATGACGTTGACCTGAATCAAGGAAAGTTTGGAATTATTCTACCTACATTTTTGGCGCTAAGTGAGAGGAAGGAGACTCAACCAATGAAGCGCCTGTTAAGCGTTCTTTTCGTCTCTCTGTCGGCGGCGTCGCTCTCTTCGACGGCGTTGGCGGAAGAGCTGCGGGAGGTGGCTTTGGAGCTGTTCGCCCCATTGCCGTCAACCGTGCCTGCGGTCAAAGACAATCGGATCACGCCGGAGAAAATCGAGCTCGGCAAGGCTCTGTTCTTCGACCCGCGGCTGTCCGCCTCCGGCGTGTTCAGCTGCAACTCCTGCCACAACGTGGGAACCGGCGGCGACGATAACCTGGAGACTTCGATCGGCCATGGCTGGCAGAAGGGGCCGCGCAACTCGCCCACGGTGTTCAATGCCGTGTTCAACGAGGCCCAGTTCTGGGACGGTCGGGCGGAAGACCTGAAGGCCCAGGCCAAGGGGCCCATCCAGGCCGGCGTCGAAATGGCAAACACGCCCGAGAACGTGATCCGCACTCTGGTCAGCATGCCGCAGTACGTGGCGTGGTTCGAGGGGGCCTTCCCGGACGAGGCGGACCCGGTGACCTTCGATAACATGGCCCGCGCCATTGAGGCTTTCGAAGCGACATTGATCACTCCGGCGCCTTTTGACGCCTATCTCAACGGCGATGACCAGGCCCTTACGTTTGAGCAGAAGAAGGGCTTGAGCCTGTTCATGGAGAAGGGCTGCGTCGCCTGCCACAACGGCGTGAACGTGGGCGGCCATGGCTACTACCCCTTCGGTGTGATCGAGCGCCCCGGCGCGGACATCCTGCCGGAGAACGACAAGGGCCGCTTTGCCGTGACGCAGACGGCGGACGACGAGTACGTCTTCCGTGCCTCGCCGCTGCGCAACATCGCGGTGACCGCGCCCTACTTCCACTCCGGAAAGGTGTGGGATCTGGAGCAAGCGGTCGGGATCATGGGCAGCTCGCAGCTTGGCGAAGAGCTAAACGACGAAGAGATCCGCCTGATTACTGCCTTCATGCACTCGCTGACCGGCCAGGTGCCGGATGTGATCTATCCGATTCTGCCGCCGGAGACTGCGACCACGCCGCGGCCAACCGCCGAGCTGATCCCCTGATCATGCTCTAGGCGGGAGCCTGGAAATACGAGACGCCGGCGGTTCTTCCGCCGGCGTTCTTGTTTTGGCTGGGGCGCGTTGGTCGCTAGCGACGCCGGGCTCCGCGGGCGAGCCCCAGGAGTGCCCGCCCCTGCGCCAAGGGCACATTGTGCCGATAGGACATTCCCATATGGATTGTAGGGTAGTGGGGCGATCTTAAAGACATAAGCGGATTGTACTTTTGGTGTGCAGCCGGCCCCGTCTTTGTCGTTGTAACCTCTTCCGGGTATCGGGAGCCTGGACTGCGACAGCAGTCAGGCTCCGGCGCACTGAATTGCGATGCACGTCGCGAGCGCACGCATCGGACATCGCTAGACCGCAAGGGAGGTCGCCATGGCTTTGAACAGATACATGATCGAGCGGGACATTCCAGAGGTGGGCACGCTAGAGCGCGAGCAGCTCGCGGCGGCTGCGGCGAAGTCCAACGAGGCTCTCGCCCAACTCGCCCCAGACGTGCAGTGGGTGGAGAGCTTCGTCGCGGCCGACAAAACCTTCTGCGTCTATCTGGCGAAGGACGAGGACGCCATCCGCAAGCATGCGGAGATCAGCGGCTTTCCCGCCACCAAGATCACGCCGATCCGCAAGACCATCGACCCCACCACCGAGGCCGCGACGTAGCGCGGCCCCCTCTTTGTCTCGGTTCCGCCGGGGCGGTCAGCTCTCTTGCTTGCCGAGCCAGCGGTAGAGCAGTCCACCCAAGGCGCCGCCGATTAGAGGCGCGACCCAAAACAGCCAGAGCTGGGCCAGTGCCCAGTCACCGACGAAAAGCGCTTGGCCCGTCGAGCGTGCCGGGTTGACCGAGGTGTTGGTGACCGGAATGGAGATCAGGTGGATAAGCGTCAGCGCCAGGCCGATGGCGAGCGGTGCGAATCCTGCCGGCGCCCGCGCCTCGGTCACGCCCATGATGATGAGCAGGAAGAACAGCGTCAGCAGCACCTCGGCCACGAGCGCGGCGGTAATCGAATATCCGCCCGGGGAATGCTCGCCAAAGCCGTTGGCGGCGAAGCCAATGGAGAGCGAAAAGCCCTCTTGGCCGGACGCGATCAGATAGAGCGCCGCCGCGGCAGCGATGGCGCCGGCCACCTGTGCCACCCAGTAAGGCAGTAGGTCCTTGGCCGGAAAGCGGCCACCGGCCCAAAGCCCGAGGCTGACCGCAGGATTGAAATGGCCGCCGGAGATGTGACCCACGGCATAGGCCATGGTCACGACCGTCAGGCCAAAGGCGAGCGACACACCCAATAGTCCGATGCCGACCTCCGGAAAGGCCGCTGCCAGCACGGCTGAGCCGCAGCCTCCGAAAACCAGCCAGAACGTGCCAAGAAACTCCGCGCCCAAACGCTGCGCCATAGACATCGCGCCCCCCCTTTCTTCCCTAGACCCGAAGCACCGCACGGCGGATGCCCCATTTGCGCCCGCGCGTCGCCGACTATGCCGGGATGCCTAGGCGGTTTTTCGCGGAATGGGAAGTGACAGGAATGGGTCGGAACCGGATAGTTGTACATTTGGCTGAGCCGGCGGCAGACCCCTTCGCCGATCGGCTTCGGAGCGCAGGGTCAACTGAAAGCGCCCGAGAGACCGTAAGCTGCCGATTGGCAGAAAACCCTAGCAAAAAAGCGTTATTCGAGGCCCGTTCAGTGGGTTGGAGCAGGGGTCGGTCCTGGAGCGCGTTTCGTCGCAAATCTGAAACTCCGAGGTGACGCAGACCCCTAAAGTCTGATAGTCTTTTTGCCGATCTGCCGTTGAACGCGGCAAGTGAGCAAAACGAGCCCCAGTTAAAAATGGATCAAGAAGGGGCGCGATCAGGGATGGCTTTAAGACTGTGGGTATTGGGAGCATAGCGCCGCAAGGCGCCCCATTCCGTCGGATAATCCGTGATGCGCAGGCCTCACGGCGCCACAATAAGTTGTGCGCGCTTCGGCTCGCTTTGCGTGCCTACGGACGGCATGGCTGAACCGCACAGAATACCTCTTCTCCATTGGGTGGGCCTCTAAGGCCAAAGGTCTCCTCTGCGTCGCCGGCGCGGGGGTCAACAAAAAAGGGAGCAAAACATGGCCAAGAAAATTCACACCGACAGCGCCGGCAAAAGGGTTCACCCCTATGTGCCGGAGATCAGCGATCTGTACCGGCAGGGCAAGGTCAGCCGCCGGGATTTCCTGCACACCGTGACTCTGCTCGGCGTTTCTGCCGGCGCTGCCTATGCCTTCGCCGACAAAGTGGACGGCATCGAGAGTCTGAATCCCATCCGCCAAGCGCAGGCAGCCCAGAAGGGTGGCGTGCTACGCTCCGCCATGCGGGTTCAGGACATGTCCGACCCGGCTGTCTTTGACTGGACGCCGCGCTCGAACCAGGCCCGCGGAATCGTCGAGTACATGACGCGCACTGGCTCGGACAACATCACCCGGCCCTATCTCGCCGAGAGCTGGGAAGCCAACGACGAATTGACCGAGTGGACCTTCAAGCTGCGCCCGGGCATCACCTGGTCGAACGGCGACGAGTTCAACTCGGACGACGTCATCCACAACTTCAACCGCTGGCTCGACCCCTCCGTCGGCTCGTCCAACATCGGCCTCTTCGCTGCCATGACGACCGACTACGATACAGGCGAGAAGAACGAGGACGGCTCGCCCAAGATGGGCAAGCGCATGCGTGAGGGTGCGATCGAGCGGGTCGACGACCACACGGTCAAACTCTACCTCAACTCGCCGGTGCTCTCGATTCCCGAGAACCTCTACAACTACCCGGCTGCGATCGTGCACCGGAACTTCGACGACGAAGGCGGCAACCTGGCCAAGAACCCGGTCGGCACCGGTCCCTACACCCTGGCCGAGTACGAGATCGGCAATAAGTGCCGCCTGGTCCGCCGCACCGATGCCGCCTATTGGGGACCCGAGCCCTATCTCGACGAGATCTTCTATATTGACCTCGGCGACGACGACAACGCGGCCGTCGCTGCCCTGGCTTCTGGCCAGGTCGACCACATCTACGAGCTCTTCATCGATACCATCGATGTGGTTGAGCGCCTGCCCAACGCGGTGTTGCACGAGGCGCCGACGGCGCAGACGGCTGTCTTCCGCATGCGGATGGACTCAGAGCCCTTCAACAACCGGCAACTGCGCCAAGCGGTGGCAGCGACGATGGACCACCAGAAGATCCTCGACCTCGCCTATCGCGGCCGAGGCGTCGTGGCCGAGAACCATCACGTTGCGCCGATTCATCCCGAGTACTACAAGCTGCCGCCGCTCACCCGTGACGTCGAGAAGGCCAAGCAGCTCTTGTCCCAGGCCGGTTACCAGGACGGCGTCAGCCTCAACCTTGACGTCAACAACAACAACTCCTGGGAAGTTGCGGCCGCACAGGCCTTTAGGGAGCAGGCCGCTGCCGCGGGCATCGACATCAAGCTCAACATCATGCCGGGTGCCCAGTACTGGACCCTGTGGGACAAGACGCCCTTCGGCCTGACAACTTGGACCCACCGTCCGCTTGGCGTGATGGTGCTTAACCTCGCGTACCGGGCTGGCGTGCCCTGGAACGAGTCCGCCTATAGCAATCCGGAGTTCGAAAAGGCTCTGGACGTCGCGAGCGGTATCCTCGACGTGGAAGAGCGGCGCAAGTCGATGGAGGTTGTCGAACGCATCCTGCAGGAAGATGCGATCATCGCCCAGCCCCTGTGGCGCTCGGTGTTCACCGCGACCTCCAAGCGGGTGCAGGGCTACCAGGCTCACCCGACCTTCTATCACCAGTTCCAGACCGTCTGGTTGGACGGCTGAGTCACTATGCGTGCAGCGGGCGCCTGAGTGCGCCCGCTGCCGCCGTTGCTTAGCGGCAGGCTGAATGCCGCCGATTAAAAAGAAAAAAGCAGCAGACGAGAAAACGAGAACAGGGGCGGAGTTAGATGCTGGTTTTCCTCGCGCGGCGCACGGTCCAGATGTTGCTGGTCATGATCGGCGTCTCGATCCTGCTGTTCCTGCTCCTCGAAATCGACATCGACAACCTGGCCATCAAGGTCCTCGGCCCTTACTCGCTGCCTGAGGCGCGCGAGCTTTGGCTGACCGAGAACGGCTACCGCGATTCCATTGTTGTACGATACTTCCGCTGGGTCGGCGGGGTGATGGTCGGGGACTTCGGCCAGTCGGTGATCTACAGGGTGCCGGTCTCCGACGTGCTCTGGCCGCGTCTTGCCAACACGGCCCTACTTGGCGGCCTGGTCCTGGCGCTCGTGATTCCGCTCGCTCTGTTCTTCGGCGTCCTCGCTGGCATGCGTGAAGGCGCCATGCGCGACCGCGTCATCTCAGTTTCCTGCATCCTGACCACCTCGGTGCCCGAATACGCCAGCGCGCCGCTGTTGACGGTGATTTTCGTCTTTTGGCTCGATCTGCTGCCCGGTACCAGCAACATGGTCGGTGGCTTCCAGTGGCAAGCCATGGTGCTGCCCGTCATGGTCCTGGTGCTGTACGACTTCGGCTACGTGGCACGCATGACCCGTGCATCCATGGCCGAGGTCATGACGACCCACTACATACGAACAGCGATCTTGAAGGGCTTGCCGTACCGCGTGGTCATTCTCAAGCACGCTCTGCGCAACGCCCTCATCGCCCCCTTCACGGTCATCATGCTGCAGCTCAACTGGCTGCTCTCCGGCGTGATCATCACCGAGTTCTTCTTCTCCTATAAAGGCTTCGGTGCCCTCCTGCTGGAGGCGTCGCTGAACGGCGACATCTTCGTCATCGAAGCCTGCGCCATCATATCCGTGGTGGTGGCCGTTGGCTCGCAGCTCTTGTCCGACCTGGGCTATGCCGCCCTCAACCCGCGCATTCGCATTCATTGAGGGGGCCGACATGACCGATATCACTCTGCAAAAGGGCGAGGCCCGAGAGTCCGGCATCGTCCGGTTCTTCAAGGGTGTGGCGCTTCTGCGTGAAAGCCGCGTCGGCATGGCCGGTGCCATCTTGGTTCTTTTCTGGGTCATCATGGCCGTTTTTGCGGACGTCTTCCTGGCGCTTGGGCTGGTCTTTCCGCCCAACTCCATTTTCGTGCCGCTCATGGAGCCGCTGTCCGAGTTCATCGCCGAGCCGGGCCAGAACTTCGACGGCCTGGGTGGGCCGGTTGAAGAGGTCTGCAGCCTGATCACCAGCGGTGCCAATGAGGGCAAGTACTATTGCGGAACCTTCTGGCTTGGCACCGACATGCTGGGGCGGGACCTCTGGAGCCGCCTTATCTTCGGCGCCCAGCGGGTGCTGTTCTACGCGCCGATCGCCACCATCGCCGCCTATGCCGTCGGTATCCCGATGGGGCTTGCCGCGGGTTACAAGCGCGGCAAGACCGACGACATCCTCTCCTACATCGGCAACGTGATTTTGGCCTTCCCGCCGATGGTGCTCTTCGTCGTCATCATCTCCGTGCTCGGCTCCTCGGGCATCAACGTCATCCTGGCTGTCACGCTGGCCTCGGCCCCCGGCGTCATGCGCATCGTCCGCGGCATCACCATGGACTTGCGCAACCGCGAATACGTCTTCGCCGCGGAGACCCGCGGCGAGCCTTTGTGGCGTATCTTGCTTATCGAGATTCTGCCGAACGCGCGCGGACCCATCATCGTCGATGCCATGCTGCGCATGGGCTACGTGATCATCACCATCGGCGCGCTCGGCTTCCTCGGCCTCGGACTGCCGCCGCCCGACCCCGACTGGGGCGGCATGATCACCGAGTTCCGGGCCATGATCATCGCCTTCCCCTACATGACGGTGGTCCCCTGTATTGCGCTGTCTTCATTGGTCCTGGGCTTCAACCTGCTGGCCGACGGCTTGCGCGAAGTCTCGCTCAGGGACTGATGGCAAAGGGATTGGGAGGCAGCGATGCGTTCTAAGAACAAAGAGTTCGGCGAGGTGATCCTGGAGTGCAAGAAGCTCTGCATCTCCTACTTCACCCGCGCCGGCGAGATTCCCGCGGTCATCGACTTCGACATGAAGCTGCACCAGGGCGAGTCGGTCGGTCTGGTCGGCGAGTCCGGCTGCGGCAAATCCACCGTGGCGCTCGCGATCATGCAGTATCTCGGCAACAACGGCGGCATCGTCGGCGGCGAGATCATCTACCGCGGTCGCAACATGAGCGAGATGTCGGAGGAGGAGCTTCGGCAACTGCGCGGCAACGAGATCGCGATGATCTATCAGGAGCCCATGGCCTCCCTGAACCCGAGCATGAAGCTCGGCCGTCAGTTGATGGAAGTACCGCTGTTCCACGAGGATGGCATCACCGAGGCCGAAGCGGCCGAGCGGGCCGAGGGCGTCTTGGCCAGCGTCAAGCTGCCGGACCCGCGCCGGGTGATGAACTCCTACCCGCATCAGATCTCCGGTGGTCAGCAGCAGCGCGTGGTCATCGCCATGGCGCTGCTGTCCAATCCCTCGCTGCTGCTGCTCGACGAGCCCACGACGGCGCTCGACGTCACGGTCGAGGCCGGCATCGTCGACCTCATCGCCGAGCTGGGCGAGACCTTCAACACGGGCATGGTCTTTATCTCCCACAACCTCGGTCTCATCCTCGAGACCTGCGACCGGGTCAACGTGATGTATTCCGGCGAGGTGGTGGAGGAGGGCCGGGTGGACGAGGTCTTCGACCACATGCGCCACCCCTATACCCGCGGACTGTTCGGCTGCATCCCGCTGCCTGGCGCCGACAAGACGGCGCGTCCCCTGGTGCCGATCCGCGGCCAACTTCCCTTGCCGCACCAGCGCCCGCGCGGCTGCTACTTCGGGCCGCGCTGCGACTTCTTCGAGGGCGGGCGCTGCGACCAGGCGCAGATCCCGATGCATGAGCTGCCGGAGCAGCCGGGACATTCCGTGCGCTGCACCCGCTGGAACGAGATCGACTGGTCGACCTACAACCCCGAGGGCGTGTCCACGGAAGTCATCGAGCCGGGCCCCGAGGTGCTGCACATTCGCGGCATGCGCAAGTACTACGAGCAGCACGACAACTCCATCGCCGCTCTCATCCAGGGCAAGCGCACCCGCTACGTGAAAGCGAACGAGCGCATTTCCTTCGATGCGCGCGAGAGCCAGACGGTGGCCATCGTCGGCGAGTCCGGTTGCGGCAAGTCGACCCTGGCCAAGGTCATGATGGGCCTGGAGACGGCGACCGAGGGAGAGATCGTCTTCCGCGGCAACGACGTGGCAGAGAAGGCGGTGGAGACCCGTTCTCCGGAAGAGATCGGCTCCATGCAGATGGTCTTCCAGAACCCCTTCGATACGCTCAATCCAAGCCACACGGTTGGCTCGCAGCTCGCCCGTGTCATTCGCAAGTTCGGTGTCGAGAGCGACCCCGAGAAGGTGCACAACCGGGTCATGGAGCTTCTGGATCTGGTGAAGCTGCCGCGCGATTTCGCGCTCCGCCGGCCGCGCCAGCTCTCAGGCGGCCAGAAGCAGCGGGTCGGCATCGCTCGCGCCTTCGCCGGCAACCCCAGCTTGGTGGTGGCGGATGAGCCGGTTTCGGCGCTCGACGTTTCGGTCGCGGCGGCGGTCACCGGTCTCTTGATGGACATCCAGCGGCAGTACCGAACGACGCTGCTGTTCATCAGCCATGATCTCAGCCTGGTCCGCTATCTCGCCGACCGGGTGGTGGTGATGTACCTCGGCAACATCGTCGAGCAAGGCACCACGGACGAGGTCTTCGCGCCGCCCTATCATCCCTATACCGAGGCGCTGCTCTCGGCCGTGCCGATCGCCGACACCTCGATCGAGAAGAAGCGCATCATCCTGGAAGGCGTGCTGCCCTCGGTGGTCAACCCACCCAAGGGCTGCCCTTTCAACACCCGCTGCCCGCGCAAGATCGGCGACATCTGCGAGACCGAGAAGCCGCCGGAGATCGTGGCCTCGCCGGGCCATACGATCGCCTGCCATATCCCGCTCGCCGAGCTGGAAGCCGTCGAGCCGGTCATCGTGCAGGTCGACAAGTCCGACGAGACACCGCCGCCCGAGCCGGCCCGGGAAAACG
>JANQIA010000028.1 GCA_028282405.1 Rhodovibrionaceae bacterium | reverse complement strand
GCGGATGCGCTTCGGCGATCTGTAGCACGGCCGCCGGCACGTCTTCGGCCGTCGTCGCCTGGAGTCCGACGGCGTCGGCCGCCGCGGCCGCCTCTTCGGCCGAGAGCGAGGCCGGCTCCCCGGGGATGGCGACTGCCTTTACGCTTGCCGCCAAGCCGGAGAAAGGCCGCAGGAAGGCGTCGCTGGTCTTGGTGTTGAGCATGCCGAAGACGAGATGCAGCGGCGCGGCACCGTCCCCGGCTTCCGCCGCAAGGGTCTCGGCCAAGGCCGTGCCGGCGGCGCCGTTGTGCCCGCCGTCGAGCCAGACTTGCCAGCCCTCCCCCAGTGCCTCGAACAGCGGCCCGCGGGTGAGCCGCTGCATGCGGGCCGGCCATTCGACGCTTAGCAGGCCTTGCGCCAGGTGCTCGGGCGCTATGGCAGCGTCGCGGAGCTGCGCCATGCAGGCGATCGCATGGGCGGCATTGGCAAGCTGATGCCGGCCGCGCAGGCGCGGCAAGGGCAGCGCGATCGACTCCCGATCGAGGTCGACGACGAGGCGCTCGTTCTCCCGCCGCCAGCGCCAGTCCCGCCCGGCCAGAAACAGCGGCGCGCCGACCGCCTCGGCCCGCGCCGCGATGACCTCTCGGGCCTCCGGCGCCTGCTCGCCGACCACGCAGGCGACACCGGGCTTGAGGATCCCGGCCTTCTCCCCGGCGATCTCGCCGAGGCTGTTGCCGAGGAATTGCATGTGGTCCATGGAGACCGGGGTGATCGCCGTCAGGCGCGGCCTGGCCAACACGTTGGTGGCGTCCAGGCGGCCGCCCAGGCCAGTTTCCAGCAGCAGATAGTC
Source organism: Rhodovibrionaceae bacterium (assembly GCA_028282405.1). Classification (GTDB taxonomy): domain Bacteria; phylum Pseudomonadota; class Alphaproteobacteria; order Kiloniellales; family DSM-21159; genus JANQMX01. The sequence goes on along the minus strand of JANQIA010000028.1, from coordinate 1,967 downwards.
CGCCGGGCTGCGGGCGAAGGCGAGAAAGGCCGCCGCCGTGGTGATCTCGAAGTAGGTGATGGGCTCTTCGCCATTGGCCGCTTCGCACTCCTCCAGGAGCGCGAGCAGCTCAGCCTCTTCGATCAGGCTGCCGGCCAGCCGCACCCGCTCGTGGAAACGAACCAGATGCGGCGAGGTATAGACGTGGACGCGCTTGCCCGCCGCCTCCAGCATGGCGCGCAGGAAGGCGATCAGCGAGCCCTTGCCGTTGGTGCCGGCGACATGCACCACCGGCGGCAGCGCCGCTTCCGGATGGTCGAGGCGCGCCAGGAGGCGCTCGACCCGCCCGAGCGAGAGATCGATGATCTTGGGATGAAGCCGGGTCAGCCGCGCGAGAACGGCGTCGCTGCCATCGCTCACTGGGCGGCCCGCTGACTTTCCTCTGGCTCCGGAGACGTTTCGGGGGCCGTTTCCTCGGCGCTCTCGGGCGCCGGCTCGGCCGCGTCATCGGGCGTTTCGCTTGCTTCGGCTTCGGCGGTCTCGGCGGGGGCCTCCGGGGGGGGCTTGTCGGCCGTCTTGGGCGCCAGCGGCACCATCAGGAGGTCGAGCAAGCGGCTGAGCGTCCCGCGCAGCGCCTTGCGCGGCACCACCATGTCCACCATGCCGTGCTCGTGCAGGTACTCGGCCCGCTGAAAACCGTCAGGCAGGGTCTCGCGGATCGTCTCTTCGATGACCCTGGAGCCGGCAAAGCCGATCACCGCGCCCGGCTCGGCCAGGGTCACGTCGCCCAACATGGCGAAGGACGCGGTGACGCCGCCGGTCGTCGGGTCGGTCAGGATGACGACGTAGGGCAGGCCGGCGTCCTTGACCATCTCGACGGCGATCACCGTGCGCGGCATCTGCATCAGCGAGAGGATGCCCTCCTGCATGCGGGCGCCGCCGGAGGCCGGAATGGCGATGAAGGCCGCGTTCCGCTCCACCGCGGCGCGGGCGCCGGTGAGGAAGCCTTCCCCCACGGCAACCCCCATGGAGCCGCCCATGAAGCGGAAGTCGAAGGCCGCGACCACGGCCGACTGGCCGCCGATCTCGCCGACGGCAACCTGAATGGCGTCGTCCAGCCCGGTGGAGGAGCGGGCCTTCTTCAGGCGCTCGGTGTAGCGCTGCTGGTCGCGGAAGCGCAGCGGGTCCTGCACCGTTTCCGCCAGCTCCAGCAGCTCGTAGCTCTCACCGTCGAACAGCAGCTTCAGCCGCTCCTCGGCGGTCAGCCGCATGTGGTGATCGCAGTTCGGGCAGACTTTGTTGCCGGCGGCCAGATCCCGGTGGAAGATCATCTGGCCGCAGTTGTTGCACTTGGTCCAGAGGTTGTCGGGGACATCGCTCTTGGACACCAGCGCCCGGATCTTCGGGCGGACGTAGTTGGTCAGCCAGCTCATGCCGCCGCCCGTCCGCCGCGCACGCCCTCGGCCAGGCTGCTGACGAAGCCGGCGACGTCGTCGACCAGCCCCTCCTTCGCCTTGCCCTCGTCGTCGAGATTGGCGCGGACCCGCTCGACCAGGGCCGAGCCGACCACCGCGGCATCGGCCGCGTTTGCGACGGCCGCCGCCTGCTGCGGCGTCTTGATGCCGAAGCCGACGGCGATGGGTATGTCGCTATGGGCCTTGAGCCGTGTCACCGCCTGGCGGATTTCCTCCTCGCCGGCCGACTTGGTGCCGGTGATGCCCATGATCGCCACGTAGTAGAGGAAGCCGGAGGTGCGGGAGAGCACGACCGGCAGGCGGGTGTCGTCCGTGGTCGGCGTGGCGAGACGGATCCAGTGCAGCCCGGCCTCGATCGCGGGTTCGCAGAGCTCGTCGTCCTCCTCCGGCGGCAGATCGACGATGATCAGGCCATCGACCCCGACCGCGGTGGCTTCGGCCAGAAAGGCCTCAACGCCCATGCTGTAGATCGGGTTGTAGTAGCCCATCAGGATGATCGGCGTGCTTTGGTCT
>JANQIA010000020.1 GCA_028282405.1 Rhodovibrionaceae bacterium | reverse complement strand
CAGCACATCGATGTGCCACGCCTCAACAAACCCAAACGGGATCTCTGGCTAGGTGGACACAACCCTACTCATGGCCTGGTGCGGCGAGCTGCTGGTTCGGCCCGCGCCCGTAGAGCCAAGGGAGCACGTGGCCGCCCGGCTGAACGCTCATAGCGCGCGGCCCAGCAGAGCTTCTTCGAAGGGGAAGAGCGTCAGCAGCTCGTAGCCGGTCTCGGTGACCAGGAGCTGCTGCTCCAGCTTGACGCCTTCCAGGCCGCCTTTGGCGCCCACGTAGGCTTCGCAGCAGAGCACCATGCCGGGCTCGACGATCCCGTCCTCGGCCTCGTCGTCGAAGAAGCCCCGCCCGAGGATGGTCGGCCACTGGCCGTAAAGACCAACGCCGTGCCACACCATGGCCATGGCCTGAGCCTGGAACTCCTCGGGCAGGAGATAGGCCGCCTCCGACATCTCGCGGAAGCTCGCGCCGGGACGCACCAGCTCCAGGTTATGGTGCAGCTTGTCGAAGGCGAGGCCGTAGAGCCGACGCTGGGCGTCGCTCGGCCGTCCAGGCGGGCAAAAGTAGGTGCGGCTGATATCCGCATCGTAGCCGAAGGGGCCGACCATGTCGGTGTCGAAGGCGACCAGCTCGCCCGGCCGCACGATGCGGTCGGTCGCCTCCTGATACCAGGGGTTGGTGCGCCCGCCAGACGACAAGAGGCGCGTATCCATGTACTCGCCGCCGTAGGCGACGTTGGTTTGCTCCAAGATGGCCCAGAGGTCGATCTCGGTCATGCCAGGCTCCAGCGCCTCGCGCAGGCGGTGCATGGCGGTTTCGGCCACGGCAACGGAGACCGAGATGCAGGCGACCTCTTCCGCCGACTTGATGGCCTGCGCACGGCTCATCAGCTTCTGACCGGCGAGCAGCTCGATACCTTCTGCCTCGAGGGCACGGGCGGAGAAGTGGTCGAGATGCCGATCGATGGCGAGCCGCGGCCTGTCGCCGGCGATCTCTCTGACGAGAGCGGCCATCTCCTTGGCCCAGCGGTCGATGCGCGGGTCTGCGGGCTGGCCGACGCTCTCCGCCCCGGCCCCGAACAGCGGGGTCGCCTGGCGCACCTCGGCAATCGTCTCCAGGCTCTCCGCCAGGTGCTGGGAGCCGGCATACTCGAAGGCGATGGCCTTGCCTTCAGCCGGAACGAGAGAGGCGCGAAAGGTGGAGTGCAGCGCCCAGGGCTGCATGTTGCGAACCCCGGTGGCGTAGCGCTGATTGACCGGGTCGCAGAGCAAAATGGCCGGAATGTCGCGGGCTTTCAGCTCCGCCTGCACGCGGCCCAGCCGATAGCGCCGAAGGGCCTGGGTGTCGATCTGCCCGGCCCCGTGGTCGGACACGCCGACGCCCGGAGACCGCCGCGCGAGGCCGGTCTTGGCATAGCTGTCACCTCTGCCGACCGTCGTCCAGCGATCCCCGTCCATAGCGCGTTCTCCCGTTGCGATGTCGCGCCAGCTTAGGGGATATGGCCAGGTGCGCTCGCCCGCAGGCGACACGGCCTGCGGATCAAGCGGTCTCTTCGAAGAGCTCGCGGCCGATCAGCCAGCGGCGGATCTCGCTGGTGCCGGCGCCGATCTCGTAGAGCTTGGCGTCGCGCAGCAGGCGGCCGGTGGCGTACTCGTTGATGTAGCCGTTGCCGCCCAGAAGCTGCAGCGCGTCGAGCGCCATCTGGGTCGCTTTCTCGGCCGCGTAGAGGATGGCGCCGGCGGCGTCCTTGCGGGTGGTCTCGCCGCGGTCGCAGGCCTGGGCCACGGCATAAACGTAGGCCTTGCAGGCGTTCATCGTGGTGTACATGTCGGCCAGCTTGCCCTGAACGAGCTGGAACTCGCCGATCGACTTGCCGAACTGCCGGCGCTGATGGACGTAGGGCACGGCCACATCCATGCAGGCCTGCATGATGCCCAAGGGCCCGGCCGCCAGCACCGCGCGCTCGTAGTCGAGCCCGCTCATCAGCACCCGGACGCCCTTGTTCAGCTCGCCGAGGATATTCTCCTCCGGCACCTCGCAGTCCTCGAAGACCAATTCGCAGGTGGGCGAGCCGCGCATGCCGAGCTTGTCCAACTTCTGGGCGATGGAGAAACCGGGGAAGTCCTTCTCGACGATGAAGGTCGTGATGCCTTTCGGCCCGGCCTCCGGGTCGGTCTTGGCGTAGATCACCAGGGTCTCGGCCTCGCTGGCGTTGGTGATCCACATCTTGCTGCCGTTGAGGACGTAGCGGTCGCCCTTCTTCTCGGCCTTGAGGCGCATGGAGACCACGTCGGAGCCGGAGCCGGGCTCGCTCATGGCCAGGGCGCCGACGTGCTCGCCGGAGATCAGCTTGGGCAGATAGCGGCGCTTCTGCTCCTCGCTGCCGTTGCGGCGGATCTGGTTGACGCAGAGGTTGGAGTGGGCGCCGTAGGACAAGCCGACCGAAGCGCTGGCGCGGCTGACCTCCTCCATCGCCACCACGTGCTCGAGATAGCCGAGCCCGGCGCCGCCGTCCTCCTCAGCCACCGTGATGCCGTGCAGGCCGAGCTCTCCCATCTTGGGCCAGAGATGGCGCGGGAACCGATCGTCCCGGTCGATCTCGGCGGCGAGCGGCGCGATCTCCTCGGAGGCGAAGCTCATCACCTGATCGCGGATGAGGTCGGCGGTTTCGCCGAGGTTGAAGTTCAGGGAGGGAAGCTGGTTCGGGATCATCGGCTGTCTCTCTTGGAGCGGTTCAGCGGCTAACCGGCCGCCGGCATGTCCGGGCGCCTATCCAGGCGCATCAGGGTTTGCTGCATCTTGGCGCAGAGCTTCTCGCGGCCCCCATCGCTAACATAGGTCTCCACATCGCAGAGCGTCAGGGTGCGGCCCGGCTTGATCACCTGCCCCACCGCCCGCAAGCGCTCGCCCTTGGCCGGCGCGACGAGGTTGATCTTGAACTCCACGGTGAGCACCGAGGCGTTCTCGGGGAAGAGGCTGAAGGCGGCGTAACCGCCGGCGGAGTCGGCGATGGTGCTGGTGGCGCCGGCATGAAAGAAGCCGTGCTGCTGGCTCAGCCCCTCGCTGAACGACAGGAGAATCTCCACCCGGCCGGGTTCGAGGTGCCCGAGGCTGGCGCCCAAGGTGCCCATCAAGCCCTGCCGGTCGAAGGAGTCCCGCAGCCGCGCTTCCCACGCCACGTGCGCCGGCTGAAAGACGCTCATGCCCAGCTCCTATCTGCTGGTTCTTGGTCCAGCTCGTCGAGGCGCTCCAGGCAGCCGGCCTCGACCTGCGCCAGATCGCGCAGCACGGCGGCGATGTCGCGGCGTTTCTGCTCCAGCTCGGCCCGGCGTTCGGCAATGCGGTCAACCAGCAGTTGGAGCTGCCCCGCCTCGCCCTGCGGCGCCTCGTAGAGCGAGACGATCTCCTCGATCTCGTCGAGGCTGAAGCCGAGCCGCTTGCCACGCAGGATGAGCTTGAGCCGGGTGCGGTCGCCGCGATCGTAGAGGCGCTGCTGCCCGGCGCGGCGGGGACGCAGGAGCCCCCGCTCCTCATAGAAACGCAGAGTGCGCGCGGTGACGCCAAAGGCGCGGGTCACCTCGCCGATCGACTGCTCTCGCTCACCGGTCAGATGCTCTTGCTGCCCCGACACGCCTACCCCTCTCCTTCGGTCGTGGCCCTCTATAGCAATGCTTTACGTTTACGTAAACTGCGACGTACCCAGCATCTGAGCCCATGTATGACGGGCTGTCTGCCTGGACCGTCGCGAACTGGCAATGCCATCACATTTTACAATTACTTCAAGCAAGAGTGCGATACTGCCGTCCTCACGCCGAAGGGCAAGCATCTGATATGGATATGAAATCTCCCACAAGCGATGCCGTGGAGAGCGCGCCGGCGAATGATGTGCTGGACGCGGCGCTGCAGTCCGAGTTCGCCTATTTCCGGGCCGGGGCGGTCGTCAGGACCGGCGTCGATTGGTTCGTCACGCAGATGCTGGGACTCGAGCACATTCCGTCGGCGAGCTACGGATTCTGGGATCCCTCCTGCGACAACACCGCCGCGGCACGGGTCGCGGTCACCGATATCCAGACGGCGTTCGATCAGCTCGGCGCCTGCCAGACGCGCTTCTACAGCAAAGCGATCTCGCCCCTCGTCGCCGACTTTCTTGGCGAGCGCGGATTTCTCTATCGGGAAGAGATCGTGTTCCTTCAGACCAGTCATCGGCCGAGACAAGCCGGGGCGGTCTTGGAGATGTGCGCCGTGACGTCGGAGGCCGATTGGCAGGACAAGCTGGCACTGCATCAAACCTCCGACGAGTTGAGCGACGGCCACAAGGCGAGCGCCGAGGAGTGGGTTGGTCTCGAGCGGCGCAAGGCCGAGACGGGCGATCTCACCCTCTATCTCTTCAAGCTGGACGGCGAGATCGTCGCGACGGCGGGCCTGATGCGGCCCGTCAAAGGCACCGTGCGGCTCAAGAACCTCTTCGTCGGCGGCCATCACCGCGGGAAGCGCCTGGGGCGCGCCATGCTCGAGGCGCTCGCGGACCGGGCCCATCGGACCCACAGTTGCCGTCCCGTGATCTATGCCGTCAAAGGCTCGGTCGGCGAACGGCTCTACGCCTCATCCGGCTTTGAAGCGGTCGGCTCGGTCTACGAGTGGATCAAACCAGCACGCTGAGGCCCCCCATGGATATGCCAAGCGACCCCAAAGAGCGGGTCTTCGTCCCCAAAGGCCCGGACCGGATTGCGAACGTCGTCGAGACCTACCGCGCGACCGGCGTTGCCGCGCTTCCCGGCTTCCTGAGCGAGAGCACGCTTTCGCGGCTCTGCGCCGAAGCCACGCGCCTTCAGCAGGCCGCGGAGAACAGCGGCATAGATGCGAAGATGCTGGCGAGCCGCCCGAGCGTGGACGGCGGGACGCTGTTCGAGCGCGTCGACCCAGTCTGCCCCTGCTCGGAGATCTTCGCCGCCCTCGCCCATGACGACAGGCTGCTGGAGCCGGTGAAAGCGATCCTCGAAACGGATGCGCCGGCCCTGATGAAGGACAAGCTGATCTACAAGGTCCCGAGCGATCGCGGCTACCTGCTGCATCAGGACTTTCCGTATTTCTCAGGCGCGGAGAACGCACCCGGAAAGTTCATGACCGCCGCCATCCCGCTCGACCCGATCACCCCGGAAAACGGCGGCCTCAGCTTCTTCCTCGGCTGCCACGACCGGGTGCAACCGGCCCCAGCCTCGGATCCGCGGGATGTCGACCCGGCGGCGATGGAGGGGGTTCCGGCGTGGGACGGCACGGCACCCGCCGGAACGCTCATCCTGTTTCACAGCCTGACGCCGCACCAAAGCGGCCCGAATCTCTCCGACGGGCCCCGGCGCATCGTCTACTACACCTTCGTCACGCCGGACCTCAGCCACATCAGCGCCGCCTACTACGCCGAGCGGCAGAAGGGTCTTTGACCGGTAGACGGCGCCCTCTCCAACCAGACTGCGCTTTCCTCTCGCACTCGCGACGTCACTGAGTCCTTCAACAGCCAGCGAGCGCTGGCTTAGTCGCAACCGAACGCCCCGTTAACGATGCCGAGAAAGGAAGCCTTTTCGCTTTTCCGACAAACTTTCCGGAACGCCGTCGAGCGCAATGCGACTGCGGTTGCGTACGCCGCCGGGGCTTGGGACCTAGAGGAATTGGGGACAGAAGACATGTTTGCCATCACGAGACGATTGGTGCCACCGATCATCGGTGCGGCGCTCTGTGCCGCGCTGCTCACCTCGGCCCAGGCGGCCGTGCTGACGACTAGCGGCATCTGGACCGCTGCCGCGCCGGGCAACGCCGTCGGCTTGAACGGTCTGGGCAGCGATCAGTTGCGCTGGGGTCTCACCTTTGGCGGCAAGCCGCAGAGCGGTTACGGCTTTCAAGGCGTGACCGGCAGCTCGATCACGCTGCCGACCGCAGGAGGGGCGCCGGTTCTGTTCGAGATCGGCACCTTCACCCATTACAATCGGCCGATCTACTACGACGGCATCGACAGCGCGACCCTCAACGTGGCGTTCGAGCTGGAGGGGCCCGGCGGCAGCCTGATGGCAAGCAGCTTGGACTTCGTCTTCGGTCATCTGGAAACGCTGAACTACCCGGGCCGCGGCGTATCCTGCGAAGCCGGCGGCGTGGCGCCCTGCCCCGACCTGGTCGAGATCTCCGGCGGCAGCGCGACGCAGTACTTCGTGGCCGAGGGCATGACCTACCGCTACGACGTCATCGGCTTTCTGGCGGACGGCGTTCCAACCTCGGAGTTCCTGACCGAGGAGCATCGAGACAACAACGCCATACTGATCGGCCAGATCACAAAGCAGCCCCCACCGCCGATGCCGACCAATCCGCTGTCGACCCCGAACGCGCTGGCTCTCTTCGGGTTAGGGCTGGCGGGCATGGCCTGGGCTGGCGTCAGGCAAAGCCAACGTCGGACTAAGACTCGGACTCGATCGGGCACCACGCACTGATTTCAAACCTATCGGTCCGTAGGGGAATCGAGACCAGACTCGGTCGTTTCAGCGCATTGGCTCCGATTGCCTACGGCCCTTAGACGAGACTAGCGCGGGCGAAGTCGAGGTAGATGTCCTGCAGACGGCGGACCATCGGCCCCGGCTCGCCCGTGCCGATGACATGGCCATCGATTTCCACAACCGGGCAGACGTAGGTCGAGGCGCCGGTGATGAAGGCCTCGTCGGCGCCGTAGGTCTCTTCGAGCGTGACGGCACGCTCCTCCACCGCGAGTTCCTGGTCCCGCGCCAAGGCCAGCACGCTCTTGCGCGTCACGCCGGCCAGAATGTCGTTGGACAGCGGCCGGGTGATCAAGACGCCGTCCTTGATCATGAAGAAGGAGCTTGCACCGCCCTCGGTCACCTCGCCGTCCCGTACCATCAGCGCCTCGTAGCAGCCGGCCTGTTTCGCCGCCTGCTTGGCCAGGACCTGTGCCAAAAGCCCCGTCGACTTGATGTCGCGCCGCGCCCAACGCAGGTCAGGCGCACTCTTCAGCGTCACGCCCTTGTTGTTGACCTCCCGATCCGCTTTCGACTTCGACTGCGTGAAGGCGAAGACCGTCGGCGTGAGGTCAGACGAGAAGGCGAAGTCCCGCTCGGCGACGCCGCGGGTGATCTGCATGTAGACCAAGCCTTCCTCAACCGCGTTGCGTGTCACCAGCTCCTTGCAGAAGTCGAGCACCTCCGCATCGCCGAAGGGCGCTGGAATGGAGAGCTCGCCGAGGGAGCGCCAGAGCCGCGCCAGATGCCCCTCGGTGTCGATCAGCTTGCCGTCGAGCACGCCGAAGACTTCATAGATGCCATCCGCCAGATTGAGCCCACGGTCGAAGATCGAGACCTTGGCCTCCTCGGCCGGCACGAAGTCGCCATTGAGATAAACGGTCCGGGTCATTCAGCCCTCTTCTTTTCTTTTGGGAAGGTTTGTCAGTCGCGCGAGACGGCGAGGTGGATGCCCAGACCGACCAGGATGGAGCCGGAGAACCAGCGCGCCAACCGCTCGCCCACGCTGCTCTGGGTCACCATGCGGACCATGCGCGTGGTGATCAGCACAGTGACCACATCGGCGAGCGAGAAGGCCACGTTGACGATGGTGCCGAGCACGACGAACTGCAGCCAGAGCGGCCAGGCGGCCGCCGGGTCGACGAACTGCGGCAGGAAGGCGATGAAGAAAAGCGCGGTCTTGGGGTTCAGCACCTCAACCAGCACGCTGTCGAGGAAGGTGCGGCGGAGGCTTTTCCCTTGAACGCCGGGCAGGCTGCCGCCGGCGTGGGAGCGCAGAATCTGGATACCGAGCCAGACGAGGTAGATCGCACCGACGATCTTCAGCGCGGCATAGGCTTCCGGCACGTGGGTGAAGATGGCGGAGAGCCCGGCGGCTGCCGCGGCCACGTGGATGAAACCGCCAAGATGAATGCCGAAGACGGCGAAGAAGCCGCCCTTGCGGCCGCGGGCGATGGTCTGAGCCGCCGTATAGAGGATGGCCGGCCCCGGCATGATGGCGAAGGCCAGAGTCGCAGCGAAGAAAGGAATCAGAAGCTCGATAGGCGGCATGCCGGGCTACTCCTGGTTGGCGAGCGTGCGAGGGGTCATTCGGCGCGGCCCGGCGGCAGCAGGACGAGCTTGCCGACATAGCGCTTGGCCAGGAAGTCCTCCTGCGCCGCGACGATGTCCTTGAGGGGATAGGTCTTGGCAACCAGCGGCGCGATCTCGCCGCGCTCGATGTAGCCGATCAGGTTCTCGAAGACGACCCGCGGCTGATAGGTGCAGCCGAAGAAGGTCAGGTCCTTGAGGTAGAGGGT
>JANQIA010000140.1 GCA_028282405.1 Rhodovibrionaceae bacterium | reverse complement strand
ATCACATTGCATCGAGGATTTGAATGCTTCAGGCGATTGCCAAGAGCTTCTTTGGCTCCGCCAACGATCGGTTCTTGAAGCAGCTGCGCAAGGACGTTGTCGCCATCAACGCTCTTGAAAAGGACTTCGAAGCGTTGAGCGACGAAGACCTGCGCGCCAAGACCGACGAGTATCGCCGCCGCTTGGAACAGGGTGCGCGGCTGGACGACCTATTGCACGAGGCCTTTGCAACCGTACGCGAAGCCGCCAAACGTACGCTGGGTCAGCGGCATTTCGACGTCCAGATGTTGGGCGGCATCGTCCTGCATCGCGGCATGATCGCCGAGATGAAGACGGGTGAAGGCAAGACCTTGGTCGCCACGCTCCCGGTCTATCTCAATGCCCTGTCGGGCAAGGGCGTGCACATCATCACGGTGAACGACTATCTGGCTCAGCGCGACGCCGTTTGGATGGGCCAGATCTACAACTTCCTCGGCCTTTCGGTGGGTTGCATCGTTCATGGGCTCTCCGACGAAGAGCGTCGCGTCCAGTACGCCTGCGATGTGACGTACGGCACCAACAACGAGTACGGCTTCGACTACCTGCGCGACAATATGAAGTTCCGGCTGGAAGACATGGTCCAGCGGGAGTTCAATTTCGCGATCGTCGACGAAGTCGATTCCATCCTGATCGACGAAGCGCGGACTCCGCTGATCATCTCGGGCCCGGCGGAAGACTCCTCCGAGCTTTACCGGACGATCGACACGCTGATTCCGCATCTCGAGGAAGAGCACTACGAGAAGGACGAGAAGGCGCGCTCGGTCAGCCTGACCGATGCCGGCGTCGAGCGCACCGAGGAGCTATTGCGCGAGAGCGGTCTGATCGAAAGCGGCTCGCTCTACGACATCCAGAACGTGACCCTGCTGCATCACGTCAATCAGGCGCTGAAAGCCCACAAGCTCTTCACCCGTGATACCGACTACATCGTCAAAGACGACAAGGTCATCATCATCGACGAGTTTACAGGGCGCATGATGGAGGGCCGGCGCTACTCCGAGGGCCTGCACCAGGCGATCGAGGCCAAGGAACACGCGGCCATCCAGCAGGAGAACCAGACGCTCGCCTCGATCACCTTCCAGAACTACTTCCGGCTCTATCCCAAGCTCGCAGGCATGACCGGCACGGCAATGACCGAGGCCGGAGAGTTCAGTGAGATCTACGGCATGGAAGTGATCGAGATCCCGACGAACGTCACCGTCGCGCGTAAGGACCACGACGATCAGGTCTATCGCACGGCCAAGGAAAAGTACGACGCCATCGTCGAGCAGATCGAAGAGTGCCGCGCGCGCAACCAGCCGGTGCTGGTCGGCACCGTGTCGATCGAGAAATCGGAGACCTTGGCCGGGATCCTGAAGGCCAAGCGCATTCCCCACAAAGTGTTGAACGCGCGTTATCACGAGCAGGAAGCCTACATCATCGCCCAGGCCGGCGCGCCTGGCGCAGTGACCATCGCGACCAACATGGCCGGCCGCGGCACCGACATTCAGCTCGGCGGCAACGTGGACATGCGGGTGGGGCAGGAAGCCGGGCCCATCGAGGATCCGGCCAAGCGCGCCAAGAAGATCGAGCAAGTCCAGGCCGAGGTCGCGGAAAACCGCGAGGTGGTGCTGAAGGCTGGCGGGCTGTTCGTGCTCGGCACCGAGCGGCACGAAAGCCGCCGCATCGACAATCAGCTACGCGGACGCTCGGGACGCCAGGGCGACCCCGGCGCCTCGATGTTCTTCCTTTCCCTGGAAGACGACCTCATGCGCATCTTCGGCTCCGAGCGCATGGACAGCATGCTGCGCAAGCTGGGGCTGGAAGAGGGCGAGGCCATCGTCCATCCCTGGGTCAACAAGGCACTGGAGAAAGCCCAGCAAAAGGTCGAAGCGCGCAACTACGAAATCCGCAAGAACCTGCTGAAGTTCGACGACGTGATGAACGACCAGCGCAAGGTCGTGTTCGAACAGCGCAAGGACTTGATGCGCGTCGAGGAGGTCCAAGAGACCGTCGCCGACATGCGCCACGAGGTGGTCGATCTCCTGGTCGACCGCTTCATCCCGAAAGACGCCTATTCCGAGCAGTGGGAGACCGGGGCCCTGCACGAGGAATGCCTGCGCATCTTCGGCATGGATCTGCCGATCGCCGACTGGGCCACGGAAGAGGGCATCGCCGACGCGGAGATCAACGAGCGCATCCGGCGCGCCGTCGACGAGAAGATGGCAGCCAAGTCGGCCAACTACGGTCGCGATATCATGCGCCAGGCCGAGAAGCAGGTGCTTCTGGCGGTCCTCGACAAGCAGTGGAAAGAGCACCTCCTGGTGCTCGACCATCTGCGGCACGGGATCGGCCTGCGCGCCTACGCCCAGCGCGATCCGCTGCACGAGTACAAGCGGGAGGCCTTCGAGCTCTTCGAGACCATGCTGGCCAGCACGCGTGAAGAGACCACGCTGCTGCTCTGCCACGTGGAGATTCAAACACCGAGCCTGAGCCAGATGATGCCACGCTCGGAACCGGTCGAGATGCATGAGACGCGGCAGGATCCGGCCTTTGCCGAAGCCGAAGCAGAGCCCGCGCTTGCCGGCGCCGACGCCGGCCCGCCGCCGCGCCCCGCGAAGCCCGCCAAGCCGACGCCGGTTCGCCACGCCGCGGCCGCGGAGATCGACCCCAACGACGAGAGCACCTGGGGAAAAGTGCCGCGCAATGCGCCTTGCCCCTGCGGCTCAGGAAAGAAATACAAGCACTGTCACGGTAAGACCGGCTGACGGTTCCCAGTCGGCTTCATTCCCTTCACTTGCCATCTCGCTGGCGACGGCGGCGCCCCGGCGCTCCGTTTGAGCGGCTTTCGCAATGAAACACTATCTCGATTTCGAACAGCCTATTGCCGAGTTGGAAGGCAAGATCGAAGAGCTGCGCCGTCTCGGCACGACCGGCGGCGTCAACATCAGCGAGGAAGTCGAGCGCCTGCAGACCAAGCTGGAGCAGGAGATCAACGCGCTCTATGCCAAGCTGACGCCCTGGCAGAAGACGCAAGTCGCGCGCCATCCCGGCCGGCCCCACGTCTCCGACTACGTGGAGCGCCTGATCGAGGACTTCACGCCGCTCGCCGGCGACCGGCTCTATGCCGAGGACGCCGCGATCGTCGGCGGTCTCGGGCGCTTTCGCGGCCGCAGTTGCGTCTTGATCGGCCAAGAGAAGGGGCACGACATCACGACGCGGCAACGCCACAACTTCGGCATGCCGCGACCGGAAGGCTATCGCAAAGCGCAGCGCCTGATGACCATGGCTGCCCGCTTCAAGCTGCCGATCGTCACGCTCGTCGACACGCCCGGCGCCTATCCCGGCATCGGCGCCGAAGAGCGCGGACAGGCCGAAGCCATTGCCCGCTGCATCGAGCTTGGCTTGGCGCTCAACGTTCCGACGATTTCGGTTGTGATTGGCGAAGGCGGTTCCGGCGGGGCCATCGCGCTCGCCACCTCGGACCGCGTGCTGATGCTGGAGCATGCCATCTACTCGGTCATCTCGCCGGAGGGCTGCGCCTCCATCCTCTGGCGCTCGGCCGACGAGAGCCAGACCGCGGCCTCGGCGCTACGTCTCACCGCGCAGGACCTCGATGCCCTGGAGGTCATCGACGGCATCGTCGAGGAGCCCGTCGGCGCCGCGCACCGGGACTTGGAAACCGCGGTTTCCGCCGTCGGCGATGCCATCGAGTCCGCCTTGGTCGAGACCGCCAACCTGGATGCCGCATCGCTGGTCGCCCAGCGAAAGCAGAAGTTCCTCACCATGGGCCACAAGGGCCTGGCCTGAGTCAGCGCATAGCCACCCGCTGCCCAGCGAACTGGTCAAGCCATCACGCCGCACCTATCGTTCGCGGATGGCTTCGAACGACCCCCTGCTGCAGCCCTACAGGCTGAAGCACCTGACCCTCCGCAACCGGATCATGTCGACGGCGCACGAGCCCTCCTATTCGGAGGATGGCCTGCCCAAGGATACCTATCGCCTCTACCACCTGGAGAAGGCGAAGGGCGGCATCGCCCTCACCATGACGGCCGGCTCGGCCATCGTCTCCCGCGACTCGGCGCCGGCCTTCGGCAACCTGCATGCCTACCGCGACGAGATCGTGCCCTGGCTCAGGCGCCTGGCCGACGACTGCCACGAAGCCGGCAGCGCGGTGATGATTCAGCTCACCCACCTCGGCCGGCGCACCAATTGGAACAAGGCCGACTGGTTTCCTGTCCTCGCCCCGTCTCCCGTTCGCGAGCCGGCCCACCGGGCCTTTCCCAAGGAAATTGAAGACTGGGACATGGACCGCATCGTCGTGGACTACGCCGCGGCGGCGCAGCGCATGCAGGAAGCGGGGCTCGATGGCATCGAGCTCGAATGCTACGGCCACCTGCTCGATCAGTTCTGGTCGCCCGCCACCAATCAGCGCGAGGACGCGTACAACGGCAACCTCGACAATCGCCTGCGCTTCATCTTTCGCGTTCTCGACGCCATCCGCGCTGCGGTGGGAGCCGACTTCATCGTCGGCCTGCGGCTGGTCGCCGATGAGGATTGGGAAAGAGGTCTGTCACGCGAGGAAGGCATCGAGATCGCTCAACGGCTGGTCGCCAGCGGGCAGATCGACTTCCTCAACGTCATCCGCGGTCACATCGAGTCCGATGCCGCCCTGCGCTACGTCATCCCCGTGCAGGGCATGCGCTCGGCCCCGCATCTCGATTTCGCCGGGGAGCTGCGCGCGGCGACGAAGTTCCCGGTCTTTCACGCCGCCCGCATCAGCGACGTGGCGACCGCGCGCCATGCCATCGCCAGCGGCAAGCTCGACATGGTGGGGATGACGCGGGCGCACTTGGCGGACCCTCATATCGCCCGCAAGGTCGCCGAAGGGCGCGAGGAAGAGATCCGCCCCTGCGTCGGCGCGACATACTGCCTGGACCGCATCTACGAAGGCCACGGCGCGCTCTGTATCCACAACCCGGCAACCGGCCGCGAAGCCACCATGCCCCACGTGATCGCGCGCAACGGCGGACCAGCACGGAAGGTCGTGATCGTCGGCGCCGGCCCTGGGGGCTTGGAGGCCGCGCGTGTCTCGGCCCTGCGCGGCCACGAGGTCGTGGTATTCGAGGCGGCCGATCAGGCCGGCGGACAAATCCGTTTGCTGACGCGCAGCAAGCGGCGCAGCGAGCTGATCGGCATCGTCGACTGGCGCCTGGACCGGCTGGCCGACCTTGCCGTCGACATCCGCTACAACCGCTACGCCGAGCCGGACGACGTGCTCGCGGAGGCGCCGGACATCGTGTTGATCGCCACCGGCGGCCTGCCGCAGTCACCCGCCCTCGATGCCGGCGACGACTTGGTCGTTTCGAGCTGGGACATTCTCTCAGGCGACACAAAGCCGGCCGAGGAGGTTCTGCTTTACGACGACAACGGCGCCCACCCCGGCATGCAGGCCGCCGAAGCCGTCGCAGAGAGTGGCAGCAACCTGGAACTGGTGACGCCGGAGCGCTTCTTCGCGCCCGAGATCGGCGGCCTCAATCACGCCGCCTACGCCGAGATCTTCCACGCCAAGGGCGTGCGCATCTCCATCAACAGCCGCGTCCTGGCCGTGCAGCGCCGAGCCAACCGCCTCGCCGCCGTCATCGGCAGCGACTACCACGACCGTCGGGAAGAGCGGATCGTCGATCAGGTGGTGGTTGAGCATGGCACGCTCCCGCTCGACGAGCTCTACTTCGCGCTCAAACCCCGCTCCAGCAACCTTGGCGCCTGCGACTACGACGCGCTTCGCGAGGGGCGCCCGCAGACCCTAATCAAGAACCAGGACGGCGGCTTTCAGCTCTTCCGCATCGGTGACGCCGTCTCCTCTCGCAACATTCACGCGGCGATCTACGACGCGCTCCGGCTCTGTAAGGACTTCTAAGCGGCAGTGGGGCAACCCATCTGGAAGAACAGCGAGAGCCTTCCAGGAGACACCCCATGAGCCAAACCGCCCGTCAGATGCGCATTCCCGACGAGACGCACCCCATCAGCATCAGCGACCACGGCGAGACGGTGGAGGTCTACCTCGCCGGCGCACGCATCGCCCGCAGCGACCGGGCCCTCAAGCTCGCCGAGGCCAGCTATCCGCATGTCTTCTACATCCCACGTGAGGATGTCGACATGAGCGCGCTGCAGCGGCGGGAGGATACGAGCTACTGCCCTTTCAAGGGCGACGCCAACTACTACGACATCGCGGCGGGCGAGGAGACGGCGGAGAAGGCCGTCTGGACCTACGAGGCGCCCTATGAGGCCGTGGCGCCGATCAAGGACCACCTCGCCTTCTACATCGATAAGGTCGAGGTGCGGTCAGCCTAAGGATCGCCGTTCTCTTCCCGGCGCACCTGCTGCAAGGCGCGGTGATAGGCGGTCATCGCCTCGTGCTCGTGCACGAAACCGAGCAGCCTGCGGTTCTGTTTGTTGTCGACCACCGGGAGATGGGGTTCGGCGCTGGTCTGGAAGACCCGGATGGCCGTGCTCAGGCCGTCATCGGCCAGCAGCACCGGCGGCCGTGTGCGCGCCAGCTCCTCGGCTGTGAGCTTGTCCTGGGCCTCGCTGTCGAAGGCGAGATGGGCCAATTCGGCAAAGGTGATCGTGCCGCGTAGGGCACCGTCCCCGTCGCACACCAGAAGCTCCCCGAAGGGCGCGCGCACCAAAGCATCGCGCACCTCGGCGAAGGGAGCTTCGGGCACCACCGTGGCATAGTTGCTGTCAAGCAGGCTGCGGACCTTCGTTTCGTTGAGGATCTCGGTCTCCTGCCCGCGGCGCAGATTGACGCCGCGCCGCGCAAGCTGCCAGGCGAAGAAGGACGCCACGCTGGCTTGCTGCACCACGACGGATGCGATAGCCGTCGCCACCATGAGCGCGATGGTCAGCTCGTAGTCTCCGGTCAGCTCGAAGATCATCAGAATGGTCGAGATCGGCGCGCCAAGGACGGCCCCTGCGACGGCCCCCATACCGATGACGGTGTAGGCGCCGTGGCCGGATGACAGCTCTGGGAAGAGGTGGGTGGCGACGATGCCGAAGGCGCCGCCCAGCATGGCGCCGATAAAGAGCGAGGGCGAGAAGACACCACCCCCAAAACCTGCACCGAGGCAGATCGCCGTGGCGGCGACCTTGAGCACCAGCAAGATCACCAGGGTTTCGAAGGAATAGAGGGCCTGCAGCGCCTTGTCCGTTGCCTCGTAGCCGACCCCCAGGACTTCGGGATAGGCCAGCGCGATGGCACCGATCATCAATCCAGCGACGGCCGGCCGCAAAACGAGAGGGATCTGCGCGCGCTCGAACAGCTTCGCCGAGATGGCCACGGACTGCGTGAAGACGATCGCCAGGACCGCTGCCGCCAGACCGAGAAGGGCGAAAGCCGGGAACTCCCAGAACGAGGCGATCTCGTAGGACTGCGGGAGGATGAAGGCCGGGAAGTCGCCATAGTGCATGCGGCTGATGACCGTCCCGACCACCGAGGCGATGACGATGGGCGCGAAGGCGGAGAGCGCGTAGTGGCCGACCACGACCTCGAGAGCGAAGAAGACTCCAGCGATGGGAGCGTTGAACGAGGCGGCAATGGCGGCCGCCACGCCGCACCCGAGCAGCGTGCGGCTTAAGCGGCGGCCGAGATGCAGCCAGCCGGCCAAGCAGGACGCCAGGCTGGCGCCGAGATGAACCACGGGACCCTCTCGCCCGACCGAAGCCCCGACACCGATCGAGGCGGCGGAGAGGGTCGCCGCCTTGAGGCCGTCGATCGCGCGCAACTGGCCGCCCCGCAGCGCCACGGACTCGATGACGTCTGCGACACCCTGCGGCCGCCGGTCCGGCATCACGTAGCGAAGGAAGAGCCCGACGGCGAGGCCGCCGAGGGTGGTCGCCAGAAGCATCCGCCACCAAGGCATCTGCGCCGCATAGCTGTTGAACAGCTCGTCGATGATCCAGTTGCCGTAGGCAAGGGCCCGAAAGAGGTCGATGCCATAGCGGAAGCCGATGGCCGCGAGGCCGGCCGCCACGCCAATCAAGATGGCAAGCCCACCCAGTATGATGTGATCGTTGGCCCACAATCGCTTGAGCCAGCGGACCCAGGCTCTGCCCCTCGTCAACGCGCGTAGATCGGCCGAAATCGCCATTGCTGTCAGATGGATATCACTATGGTCTGGCGTAGTTTATCCAGAGCCTAGCGGCGCCAGCTTATTGCGCCATGATGCCCAGCGTCATAGCATGGCATCTTCATAAAACCTTCAAGAAACTGCAACAGAGCCTATGCAGGGTGCCCGCGCGAGTTCGCAAATCAACAAACAGGGATGTGATCATGAAACTTAAACGTAGCGTCGCGTTCGCTGCGGCATTTAGTGCGTCCGCCATGCTGGCGACCACGGCCTTCGCCCAGACCGAAGTCCAGTGGTGGCACGCCATGGGCGGCGCATTGGGCGAGAAGCTCAACAAGATCGCCGACGACTTCAACGCCAGCCAGAGCGACTACAAGATCACGCCGGTCTACAAAGGCAACTACACCGAAACGCTGACGGCAGCCATCGCGGCCTTCCGCGCCAAGGAGAACCCGGCCATCGTCCAGGTCTTCGAGGTCGGCACCGCCACCATGATGGCCGCGGAAGGCGCCATCTATCCGGTCTATGAGCTGATGGCAGACGCCGGCGAGCCCTTCGATCCGAACGACTATCTGGCTTCGGTCACCGGCTACTACACCGACACCGACGGCAACATGCTCTCCATGCCGTTCAATTCCTCGACGCCGGTGCTCTATTACAACAAGGACGTCTTCAAGAAGGCGGGCCTGGACCCGGA
>JANQIA010000523.1 GCA_028282405.1 Rhodovibrionaceae bacterium | reverse complement strand
CCCGACGCCATCCTCGCCCACCATCACCGTCGCCATGCGGCCGCCGTCAGCCAGTTGGTCGATCAAGGCTTGGGAAACCTGCTCGATCGCGCCTTCGATGAGAATGACGTCGTAGGGCCCATGTTGCGGCGCGCCCGCGGTAAGCTGCGCTTCCAGCACCACAGCATTGGTGATGTCCAAGTCGCGCAACAGGCGGCTGCCCTTCTGCACGAGCGATGCATCGCTCTCGATCCCGATCACGGTGGCGGCCAGATTGGCCAGGACAGCGCAGGCATAGCCGCTGCCGCAGGCGACATCGAGGACGATGTCGCTTGGCTCGACCAAAGCTTCCTGTATCAGGCGGGCCAGCACCAGCGGCTCGAGCATGGAGCGCTGGCTGGTGAGCGCCAGGTCCTCGTCAATGTAGGCGTGGCCCTGCGCGGCCTCAGGCACGAAGCGCTCGCGAGGCAGGCTTTCGAATGCCTGCAAGATCCGCTGATCGTTAACCTTATTGGTCCGCAGTTGGCCTTCGACCATGTTATGGCGCGCACGCTGGTAGTCGACCATCGACGCTCTCGACCTCGCTCTTCGTACGGCGTTCCGCTTCGCGCTGAAACGGCCCTATCCAACCGTGGCTGCGTTATAGTGCTGCCATCATCCCCAGACAACGGCGCTTCACAATCCCGCCCGGAGTCACGCTCAAGTCTACACGATCAAACGTCTTTACCCCACTCACACACAAGTATGAGGCAGCCGGCTTCAGTGTGCGAGTTGTGCTTTGTGCCGGGTGCGTAGCTCACGCAGTCGCCCGGTCCCAAGCGGGTGCCGTCGCTTTCGACCAGGTCCCCCTCCAGGATCATGAAGTCCTCGGTCCCACTATGCTCGTGCGGCACCGTGACCGCGCCGGGCTGCATGCGCATCAGGTAGGTTCCGTTGCCGCTCTCGCTCTCATAACTGAGGGGCAGCCAGGTGATATCCTCCTGCAACGGGCCGTCGAGATCGTAGGGTTGGAAGCGGTCCCTTGCGGCGTTGATGATCTGTCGCGGCAGCCTTTGCATGGTTTCTCCCCGCTATGAACCTCGGCGTGCGGCGAGCAGATACTCACGGTTGCCGCGCCGGCCGAGCAATGGGCTGTCGGCCACGCCCAGAATGGGCCATCCTCGCTGGCTCAACCAAGCCATCATCTCATCGCAGGCCTGACGGCGGAGCACCTCGCTGCGGACGACGCCGTGCTTGCCGACGCCCGCTTGACCGACCTCGAATTGCGGCTTGACTAAAACCAGCAGCCAGCAATCCGGTGCAGCCAAGGCGAAGGCCGGTTCGAGGACCTTACGCGCCGAGATGAAGCTGACGTCGCAAACGATAGCGCCGAGCGGTTCCGGAACCCGCGCCGCGTCGAGCTCTCGAGCGTTGACCCCTTCGAGGGACACGACACGAGGGTCGCTGCGCAGCGCTGGAGCGAGCTGGTCATGGCCGACATCGACGGCGTAGACGCGGGCCGCGCCTTCGGCCAGCAGCACCTCGGTGAAACCGCCGGTGGACGCGCCGATGTCGAGGCAGACGCGGGTTTGCGGAGAAAGATCGAAGCGTCTCAGCGCTTCGCTGAGCTTGACGCCGCCACGCGAGACCCAGGAGTGGTCAGGCGCCACCAAGTCGAGATCGGCATCGCCAGGCAATAGCTCGCCGGCCTTACCAACCACCCGGCCGGCGCAACGCAGCTTGCCCATGCGTATGATAGCTTGCGCCCGACTGCGGGTCGGGGCCAAGCCACGCTCAACCGCCAACAGGTCGGCCCGCCGCAAGTCCTGCCGCAGGTCGTCCCGCCGGCTCCCACTCATCAGGCGCGGGCGGGCTGACTTGCCACCTCGTTGTAACCAAGCGCCTGCAGGGCCGTTGCCACGATATGCTGGGAATCCAGCCCTGCCTCGACGATCTGGTCGGCCGGCTTGCCATGGTCGACGAAGAAGTCAGGCAGGTACATGGGACGCACCTTTGCGCCGCTGTCGAGCAGGCCTTCCCGAGCGAGCTGCTCGAAGCACTGGCTGGCGAAGCCGCCGATGGCCCCCTCTTCAAGGGTGATCAGCACTTCATGCTCGCTGGCCAGCCGCCGCAGGAGGTCATGGTCGAGCGGTTTCGCAAAGCGAGCGTCGGCGACGGTGGTGGATAAGCCACGCGCTCCCAGCTCTTCGGCGGCCTTCAAGGCATCGCCGAGGCGCGCGCCGTAGGAGAAGATGGCCACTTTGGTGCCTTCGCGCAGCACCCGGCCCTTGCCGATCTCCAGTGGCGACCCTTTTTCCGGCAGCTCGACGCCGATACCCTCGCCACGCGCATAGCGCAGCGCCGAGGGACGGTCGTCGATGGCCACCTGGGTCGCCACCATGTGCATCAGCTCCGCCTCGTCGGCTGCCGCCATGAGAACGAAGCCGGGCAGGCAGCCCAGATAGGCGATATCGTAAGAGCCCTGGTGGGTCACACCGTCGGCGCCGACCATGCCGGCGCGGTCGATGGCGAAACGCACGGGCAGGCGCTGAATGGCGACATCGTGCACGACCTGGTCATAGCCGCGCTGCAGGAAGGTCGAGTAGATCGTGGCGAAAGGCTTGTAGCCGGCACAGGCTAGGCCGCCGCAGAAGGTCACCGCATGCTGCTCGGCGATGCCGACGTCGAAGGAACGGTCCGGGAAGCGGTCGCCGAAAAGATTGAGCCCGGTGCCCGACGGCATCGCCGCCGTCACCGCCACGACCTTGTCGTCCACCTCCGCTTCCTTGATCAGTGCCTTGGCGAAGACCGAGGTATAGCTTGGCGCCTTGGGCTCGCCCTTGGACTGCTTGCCGGTAATGACATCGAACTTGGCGACGCCGTGGTACTTGTCGGCGGCCTGCTCGGCCGGCTCGTAGCCCTTGCCCTTCTGGGTCACCGCATGGATCAGCACCGGGCCATCGAAGTCGCTTTCGCGCACGTTCTTCAGAATCGGCAGCAGGTGATCGAGGTTATGCCCATCCACGGGGCCGATGTAGTAGAAGCCCATCTCCTCGAAGAGCGTGCCACCGGTCAGCATGCCGCGGGCATATTCGTCGGCCCGGGCTGCCGCCGTCTTGATCGGCCGCGGGAAATGGCTGGCCACTTCCTTGCCAAGATGGCGCAGGCTTTGGAACGAACGGGAAGAGAGGAGCTGGGAGAGATAGGCGCTCATGGCGCCGACGGGCGGCGCAATCGACATATCGTTGTCGTTGAGAATGACGATCAAACGGCTGTTGCGCGCGCCGGCGTTGTTCATCGCTTCGTAGGCCATACCGGCCGACATGGCGCCATCCCCGATCACGGCGATAACGTTGTTGTCCCCACCGTCCAGATCGCGCGCCACGGCAAAGCCAAGGCCGGCGGAGATCGACGTCGAGGAATGCGCGGCTCCGAAGGGGTCGTATTCGCTTTCCTTCCGGCTGGTGAAGCCGGACAGGCCACCGCCCTGACGCAGGGTGCGAATGCGATCGCGCCGGCCGGTCAATATCTTGTGGGGATAGCATTGATGGCTGACGTCCCAAATTAGGATGTCGTCCGGCGTATCGAAGACATAGTGGATGGCCACCGTCAGCTCGACGACTCCGAGACCGGCTCCGAGGTGACCGCCGGTGACGGAGACCGCATCGATCACCTCTGCCCGCAGCTCATCAGCCAATTGCCCAAGCTCACTCGGCTTCAACTGGCGCAGATCTGCAGGCGTCGCCACCTTGTCGAGCAGCGGTGTCTCCAGTTTTGTCTTGCTCATCGACTTCTCCCTGTCCCCCGACCGCCCCGCTTCCCTGTCACGGCGATCAGCCCTTGCGTTCCACAACATAGCGGGCTAGCGCCTGCAGCGCTCCCGCCTTCGGACCAAAAGACGCCATGCGGCCGGCTGCCCTTTCGGCGAGGTCGCCAGCGCGCCGCCGCGCCTCTTCCGCGCCCAACAGCGATACAAAGGTCGCCTTGCCGAGCGCCGCATCTTGTCCGACCGGCTTGCCGAGGTCTTCGGCACTGGCTTCCGCATCAAGCAGATCATCTGCAATCTGAAAAGCCAAGCCTAGATCCCTGCCGTACTGGTCCAATGTAGCAACTATGTCACTGTTTTGCGACGCAAGTACACCGCCAAAACGCGCTGCCACGCGAATGAGCGCCCCGGTCTTGAGACTCTCCATCTGGGAGATCTGCTCCAGGGTCATTGGATGCCCCTCGCCCAGAATGTCCATCATCTGGCCGCCGACCATACCGGCTTGACCGGCCGCCTCGGCCAGCTCAGCCACCAAACGGCATCGGACGGACGGGTCAGTATGGGTCGCCTCGTGTGCCAACACGGTGAAAGCTTCCGTCAGGAGACCGTCGCCGGCCAGGATCGCCGTGGCCTCGTCGAAGGCCTTGTGCGCGGACGGGCGCCCCCGGCGGAGATCGCTGTCGTCCATTGCCGGGAGATCGTCATGGATGAGGCTGTAGCAGTGGATCATCTCGACGGCCGCCGCCGCCCGCTCCGCCATTTCCGCCGGAACGTCGAATAGAGACGCCGTTTCGATCACCAGAAAGGGACGCAAACGCTTGCCGCCACCCAGCGCGGAGTAGCGCATGGCCTCCACAACACGCCCGCGATCACCCTGGGCCGGGGCCAACAAGGCGTCCAGCCGCGCCTCGATGCGCGCACCGATGCGCTGCATCTCGGCCTTCAGATCAACGGCCTCCAGTTCCATGGATGTGGACATTTTCAATCGCTGTCGAAGGACTCGGTCCCGGCCGGAGCACCATCCGCGCCGATGTTGACCTTTTCGATCTTGGCCTTGGCTTCGCGCAGCTTGGCCTCGCAATGCGACTTCAGCAGAGCCCCTCGCTCGTAGGCTGCGATAGCCTGATCGAGCTTGCTCTCGCCACTCTCAAGGCTGCCCACCAAGGACTTCAGCTCTTCCAGAGCGTCCTCGAAGGAAAGGACCTTGATGTCGTCGGGTATCGGGTCGGTTTGGGGCATCGCTTTGCTGTTCACTTTCGTCTGCCTGCGCTCTGATGCGCGGCGCTCGGAGTTCAATGCTCGAGAAGGGCCAGCACGTGTTGGGTCGCGCTTTCCGCGAGAGCCTCAAGGTCGTAACCACCTTCTAGAGTCGAGACAACCCGACCTTCGGCGCACTCCTCCGCCAAGATGCAGAGTTCTCGGGTTGCCCAATGGTAGTCCGCCGCCTCCAGGTTGAGGTTGGCAAGAGGATCGGCACGGTGCGCATCGAAACCGGCGGAAATCAAGACGAGCTGCGGCGCGAAGTCGCTGAGTGCCGGCAGCACCTGCTCGGCGAAGGTCTTACGAAAGGCGGTGCTCTCGGCGCCCGGTGGCAAGGTGGCGTTGAGGATGTTGCCGGCGCGGCCCCGCTCACTCGGCTGTCCGGTGCCGGGATAGAGAGGATACTGGTGGGTGGAGGCGAAGAAGAGCCCCCCGTCATTCCAAAAAGCGGCTTGTGTGCCGTTGCCATGATGCACGTCGAAGTCGACCACTGCGACCCGCTCCATCCCATGAACGCTGCGCGCCTCTTCCGCGGCGATGGCGACGTTGTTGAAGAGGCAAAAGCCCATGGATTGCGCCGGCTCGGCGTGGTGGCCCGGCGGCCTGACGGCACAGAAGGCCCGCTTGGCCTCGCCGGTCGCCACGGCCGTTACACCCGCGCAGGCGGCGCCTGCCGCCCTTAGGGCGGCATTCCACGAGCCGGGAGAGACCGGCGTGTCACCGTCCAGGTAGGCGTGTCCTTCGGTCGGAATCGCCTTATGGATTGCCTCGATGTAGTCCTCCGGATGCACGCGGGCGATCTGCTCGATGCTGGCCAGAGGTGCCTCGCGCCACTCCGCGCCCGGCAGCTCGATCTCCTTCAGGGCGTGCAGGATGGCCGCTAAGCGCTGCGCCCGCTCGGGATGCAGCGAGCCCGTGTCATGGGCGAAGCAATCCTTGTGCGTATAGAGAAGAGTCTTCATCCACCCTTACCGAAAGGCCCCGCCCCCTGTTGCGGCTGCGGAGTCTGCGTCGGCAGCCGCCTTCGGGCAAGAGGCCGTTTGACAGCGCGGCGTCGTGCGCGCAGACGATTTGGTGAGAATGCGTGCCAAGCCACCCCGCCATACGGACCGCGCTATGGAACCCAGAGCTGTAATGGAAGACAGCGGCATCCTGCCGGCCCAGGACATCCAAAAGCTGATCGATGAGGGCCGCATCCGCTCGTCCACCGACGAACTCGATGCGCAAGTTCAGCCTGCCAGTCTCGATCTGACGCTCGGTCCTGTCGCCTACCGTGTGCGGGCCAGCTTTCTGCCCGGCCGGGACACGACCATGGCTGAGCGGGTCGAGGCGCTCAATATGCACCGCCTCGATCTGACAGGAGAAGCGGTGCTCGAGGTCGGCTGCGTCTACATCGTGCCTTTGCAAGAGAGCCTTGCGCTGCCGAGCAAGGTATGGGGCCTGGCCAACCCGAAGAGCTCGACCGGACGGCTCAATGTCTTTACCCGGCTGATCGCGGACGGAGCCACGGTCTTCGACCGGGTCCCAGCAGGCTACGATGGCCCCCTCTATGCCGAGATCGCGCCCAATGCCTTCAGCATCAAGGTGCGTCAGGGAGACCGCCTCAACCAGCTCCGCTTCAAGCGGGGCTCCCGGGTGCTCTCGGACAGGGCCCACCGGCAGCTAGACCAGAAACATCAGGTTTTCACGACCCCGGAAGGCGGTGAAGCCGAAGTGCGCGAGGGGCTGATCTTTACGGTCGATCTATCCGGCGACAATGCGGCGGGCCTTGCTGGCTTTCGCGCCAAGCGCCACGCCGGCGTGATCGACGTCGCCCGCATCGGCGCTTACGATCCGCAGGAGTTTTGGGATCCACTTCCCCCGACGCGGCGGCGCGACCTCATTCTCGACCCCAACGAGTTCTACATTCTGGCCTCCAGAGAATTCGTGCGCATTCCGCCGGATTGCGCGGCCGAGATGGTGCCCTACGACGTCCAGGTCGGGGAGTTCCGGGTCCACTACGCCGGCTTCTTCGACCCCGGATTCGGCTGGAACCAACAGGGCGGTCCGGGCACCAAAGCGGTTCTGGAAGTTCGCTCTCACGAGGTGCCGTTCCTGCTGGAACATGGCCAAGCGGTCGGCCGGCTGGTTTATGACCGCTTGGCGGCCGTTCCGAATCAGCTCTATGGCAGCGGCATCGGCTCGTCCTATCACGGCCAAAGCCTTACACTGAGCAAGCATTTTCGCCCCTGGGGCGGCTGAAAAGTGCTAGGAAATCCAGGGAGGTGACGGTTTTCACAGTCGCGTGGGGCACCGGCCGGCAGCATTGACTTGCCTGTTGGAGGGAGCCACATCCGACAGGTGCCGCAGAGGTCTAGGGCGACCTTGCGGCCAGGTGACGAGGAGTTCGGACAAAGTGCAGCTCAAGGCGCGCTGGATGAGGATCCTGCCGGGCATCTTGCTGTTGCTGGCCGCAGTCGGCGCAGCGGCGCAGGAACCGGCGGTCGTGCGCGTCGATTCGGCGCGCACCGAGCCGTTGCTGCAGACCGCGCCAACCATCGGCCGCCTCGTCCCGGAACAATCGGGTATGGTCTCGGCCCGGGTCGACGGTCCTATCCAAGAGTATATGGTTCAAGTGGGCGATCACGTAAGCGCCGGCCAAGCCATAGCCAGGCTCGACCAAGCGCTGCTGCAGGCACAGCGCGACGCCGCCTACGCCAGCTTGCTGGAAGCCGAGGCCATTCTGGCGACCCAGCGTGAGGAGTTGGCCTTGGCCGAGCAGGAGCTGCGGCGCCTGCAGCGGCTGCGGCAGTCCGCGGCCTTCAGCCAAGCGCGCTATGATGATCAAGTCCGCCAAGTCGCGATCTCGACCAGCAAACTGGCCGAATCCGAGGGGCGTATTGCCGTTGCCAAGGCGGACCTGCAGCTCGCCGAGACCAACCTGGCCTATACCGATATCGTCGCACCCTACGAGGGTGTGATCACCCAGCGGATGAGCGAAGCCGGTGCCTTTGTGTCGGCTGGGCAGGCCATCGTGGAGATGCTGTCTGACAGCAAGCTGGAGATCGAGGTCGACGTCCCGTATCAGCGCATTGTCGGGATGATTCCAGGCAACGAGATCGAGTTTCTGCTCGGCGACAGAACACGCCATACCGCCTCGGTACGTGCCGTCATTCCCGATCAGAACCCGCGCACAGAGACACGACCGGTCCGGCTTATCCCCCTCTTCAACGACGTCGAGCGTCCGCTCGCCGCCGGCCAGAGCGTCACCGTCCTGGTCCCGGTCGGCGCACGGCGGGAGATCTTGACCATCCACAAAGATGCGATTGTCTTGCGGCCCGGCGGCTCTGAGGTCTACGTCGTTGAGGAGGGCGCAGTGAGCCCGCGCATGGTCGTCACGGGAGAAGCCGTTGGGAACCGCATTGAAGTCGTTCGCGGGCTGAAGGCAGGTGACCTCGTTGTGACCCGCGGCAACGAGCGCTTGCGCCCGGGTCAGGCTGTGCGGATCCTCGAAGACGACTCCGAACAGGAAGGCAGCGCCGCCAAGGAAGGCGGCGGGCAAGCCGGATGAACCTGATACGCGCCTGCATCGAAAGACCGATCGCGGTCATTGCCGCGATGATCATGGTGGTGCTCTTCGGGCTGGTCGCGCTGCAGAACATTCCCATCCAGCTAACGCCCGACGTCAACCGGCCGGTCATCAGCGTCACAACGGTCTGGCCAGGGGCCGCCCCTGCCGAGATCGAAAGAGAGATCACCAATCTCCAAGAGGACAAGCTTCGGGGATTGGAGAGCCTCGAAGAAATGACCTCGGTCTCGGAAACGGGACGGGCCCGCATTACCTTGGAGTTCCAAGTCGGAACGAACATGGACCGGGCGCTGCTGCAGGTGTCCAACCGCCTCGACCAGGTCACCGGCTATCCCGAAGAGGCTGACGAGCCGACAATCGATACGTCGGGTAGCGACGATCAGCCGATCGCCTGGTTCCGGATCTACCATGCCGAGGGGAACGAGCGACCGATTCATGAGTACGGCGACTTCATGGACGACGTCGTCAAGGAGCGCATGGAGCGGGTGGCAGGCGTCGCCAAGGTCAACGTCTTCGGCGGAAGCGAGCGGCGTATCGAGGTTGTCGTCGAAGCGGAGCTAATGGCGCGCTTCGGACTCACCGTGAGCGAGGTCCTCGCGACCCTACGCGCTGCCAACGCTAGTTTCTCAGCCGGCGACGTCGAAGAAGGCAAGCGCCGCTATGTGGTGCGGACCGAGGGCGAGTTGGACTCGCTGGAGTCGATTCGCGAGGTCGTCCTCCGTTCCTCTCAGGATGAGGCTTCGGGTCGATTCGGCCGCGTCATCGTCGGCGACATCGCCAGAGTTCAATACGGCTACACCGAGCCGACAGCGCGCATTCGCATCAACGGCGAACCGGCTTTGGCCATGAACGCCATTCGCGAGACCGGCGCCAACGTCATTGCCACCATGGACAGCATTCGCGAGGCGGTCGCCGAGCTCAACGACTTCGCCATGCCGAACGAAGGCTTGCGGCTGGTTCAGGTCTATGACGAGACGGTCTACATCACGTCCTCTGTGGACTTGGTGCAGCAGAACATCTGGATCGGCGGCCTGCTTGCCGCGACCGTCCTGATCGTCTTCCTGCGCTCGTTCCGCGCCACCTTGGTGATCTCCATCGCCATCCCGGTCTCGGTGATCGGCGCCTTCGTCGCCATGGCGGCATTGGGCCGCTCGATCAACGTCATCTCCCTGGCAGGCCTTGCCTTCGCCATCGGCATGGTGGTCGACGCGGCCATCGTGGTGCTGGAGAACATCTACCGGCTCCGCGAACAGGGCTTGAGCCGGCGCGAGGCCGCCTATCGAGGCGCGTCCGAGGTATGGGGCGCTGTGTTCGTTTCGGCCCTGACCACGGTCATGGTCTTCATCCCCATCCTGATCATGCAGCTGGAGGTCGGGCAGCTTTTCCGCGACATCGCCGTCGCGATCTCGACCGCCGTCATGCTGTCCCTCGTGGTGTCGATCACGGTCATTCCCGCGCTCTCCAGCCGTCTCTTGGGGGACGCCGGGCGCAACGAGGGTAGCGAAGCGGCCAAGCGCGTGCGCCTGCCGGTGATCGACGGCTTCGCCCGCGGCTTCGTTGCTGCAGCCATGGGCTGGAGCCGCTTTGTCGTGCGCCGCAAAGTGGTCGGGCTGGCCGTCGTGCTGGTCGTGACAGCAACGGCGGCAGCCGGCACCTACCTCTTCCTACCGAAGCTCGAATACCTGCCCGAAGGCAACAAGAACTTGGTCTTTGGCTTCATCATTCTTCCGCCCGGCTACAACCTCGACACCACCTCGGAGGTCGCCGATGGTCTCGAGGCGCGCTTGAACGACAACTTTGCCTTCGTGACCGGACCGGAGCGCGTGGAAGGCGGCCCACCGAAGATCCAGCGGACGTTCTTCGTCGCCTTCCGCGGCCGCACGCTAACAGGCGTCATCTCTCAAGAGCCCGAAAGCGCGAATGAACTGGTGCCAGTGCTAGAGGAGGCTTTGCGGGGTGAGCCCGGCTCGTTCAGCTTTGCCAATCAGGCGTCGATCTTCTCGCGCGATATCTCGGGCAGCCGTCGTGTCGATCTTGATGTTCTCGGCCGCGATCTGGAGGAAATCGTCCCGGTCGCTCAGCAAGTCTTCTTCCGCATCATGCAGGCCTTCCCCCCAAGTGAACGGAGCAGCGTCATTCCCGTGCCGGGGCTCGAACTCGGCGTGCCGGAACTCCGCGTCTTTCCAGACCGGCTAAAGCTGGCGGACAACAACGTCTCGGCGCGCGAGCTTGGCGAAACAATCGACGTCTTCAACGACGGCCTTCGCGTTGCCGAGGTTACCGAAAGCACCCAACAGATCGACTTGGTGCTCAAGGGCCCAGAACAGGGACGCGGACAAACCCAAGACATCGGGCAAATCCCCGTCGTCACCGGCGAGGGTCAAATTCTGCCGGCGAGCTCCCTCAGCGACATTCGCCTCGAAGCGGGACCCGTCTCTATCCGCCACCGCTCCCAACTGCGGGCGATCACGATCGAACTGACCCCATCCGCGGACTTTCCGCTGGAAGCAGCCGTAGAGAAGCTTCAGGCGGAGGTCATCCAGCCGATGCAGGAGGAAGGCCTTCCGCCAGGCATACGCCTCGGCATCTCCGGCACCGCCGACAAGCTCGCGCAAACCTGGGACGCCATGGTCTGGGATCTCTTGCTGGCGCTGGTCATCGTCTACCTGGTGATGGCGGTGTTGTTCGAGAGCTTCGTCTACCCCCTGATCATCATGCTGGCGGTGCCGATCGCCGGCGCAGGCGGCGTGGCAGGCCTAGCGGCCCTCAATCTCTACGTGCCTCAGCCTCTCGACATGCTGACCCTGCTGGGCTTCGTGATCCTCGTCGGCATCGTGGTCAACAACGCCATCCTGCTGGTGCATCAGACTCTGCATCATATCCGGGCCGAAGGCATGGCGCCGAACGACGCCATCCTGGAAGCCACGCGCAATCGCATCCGGCCGATCTTCATGTCGACGCTGACCTCGGTCTTCGGAATGATGCCGTTGGTCCTCTTCCCCGGTGCGGGGTCCGAGCTTTACCGCGGACTCGGCTCCGTGGTGGTCGGCGGCCTCTCGATGTCGGCGGTTCTGACCCTGCTGCTCATCCCGCCGATGCTGGCGCTCACCGTGGGCCTGATGGAGCGCAGCAAGGCGCCGCAATCCGCCAAAGGCGGCCGCCCAATGCCGGTGCCCGGCGAGTAACGGAGCAGCCTTCTAGCCCGCTTTGCGTAGCTGGTAGATAAAGGTCTCGCCCTCCTGGCGCGACTCCAGCAGCTCGTGCCCGGTCGTCTCACAGAAGCTGCGAAAGTCCTCGACCGAGCTCGGGTCGGTCGCGTGCACCTCCAGCACCGCGCCGGCCGGCATCGGCTTCAGCGCCTTACGCGCCTTGAGCACGGGAAGGGGGCACTTAAGCCCCGAGGTATCGAGCAACTGATCGACCAAGGCTATCTCCTTCGAAAGGCCTCGCCCAGCAGGCAGGCCCAGGCGACCAGGAACGCCACACCACCGAACGGCACCACGGGCCGCAGCGCGAGCGTTCCTGCCAGGCCCATCAGATAGAGGGAGCCGCTGAACAACAAAAGACCCAGGACGGTGAAGCCGGCGGCAACCTGCGGCAGCTGGCTCTGCGGGTGACCTTCCATCCAAAGCGCGAGGAACAGCAACAGCAGGCTGTGGGCCATGTGATAGCGCCAAGCCACGTCGACCCATTCGGCAGCTTGGGCGGCTCCAGGCCCATCCATTGGCACGCCGTGCGCGGCATAGGCGCCAAGCCCCACGGCAGCCAAACCCGAAAGCGCTGCTATTCCCAACCAAAGCCGCATCCCTGTCGCTCCTCCCTGCCCCCTTCGCGCAACTGCCATCTAGCCAAGACTCACCGAGCCGACTAACACTTGTCGATTGCTGGTATCGCAGGGACACGAGGGGGGCCACAAGGCCATGCGGCAATGAGGGGCTTGGTGCGAGCCGGCTGTGGCCTGTCTGGCGCGGTGTTGATCGTCGCTGGCTTGCTCGGGCCGGTGACGAGCGATGCCCAGGCGCAAGGCCAAGGCTTACTCGCAACCGGCGCGCAGGCCGTGCCGACCCGCGGCTACGGCGGCGGCGGCATCACCTTCGCGACTCCGCCCACTAGGAGTTCGCAGACGACGGCCTACACCGCGGCACCCGCAATCCCCGACGACGGCACCACCATTATCACCTCACACGGCGTCTACGATATCGGCGTCGCACCTGCGGCTCTGCCGCCTCCGCCGTCCCTGCCCCGCTCGCCCCTGCCGTCGGCTGGAACGCTCGCACCCGTCCGGTCACCCGCACCGACGCCTGCCGCGCCATCGCCCGCCGAGACCGAGCCCGCGGGCGGCACGCCGCGGAGCACCGACGGCGGCTATGGCCAGGGCATTCTCTCGGAGGCCCGTATCGGCGCCTCGCTGCACGATATCGGCGCCTTCAGCGGGACCGACGAAGGCGGTATCGACATCGACCTGGAGCTCCTCTTCGGCAGCCCCTCTCTCCTGTCCTACATCGGCCAGCCAAGGCCGCATGTCGGCGGCAAGATCAACACGGCCGGCGACACCAGCCTCGGTTACTTCGGCTTGACCTGGGATTGGTTGGCGCAAGGTTGGTTCATCGTCGAGGCTGCCCTCGGCGGTGCCATTCACAGTGGTGAGTTGGACGACGATGATACCGACAAGGACCTGGGCTGCCGCGTCCTGTTCCGCGGCGCGGTTGCGGTCGGCGCACAGTTTGCCGAGCGACACCGGGTTCTCGTTGCCTTCGACAGTGCCAACAACCTCGGGATCTGTGACGGCTTCCAATCGCTCGACGGCCTGGGCATTCGCTACGGCTTCTTGTTCTAGGGCACGGCTTCGGCTAGCCAGCCCGCCATGCAGCTGTCCGATTTCGATTTTCCCCTCCCGCCCGAACGCATCGCCCAGCACCCCATCGAGCCGCGCGATGCCGCGCGCCTCCTCCACGTGACGGCGGAGGCGTTGCACGACCGCGGCGTGCGCGACGTGCCGAAGCTCCTGCGCCCGGGCGATCTGATGGTGGTCAACGACACCAAGGTGATTCCGGCACGCCTGACCGGTCGCTTGCGGCGCCCCGGCTCGGCACCGGAAGAAGGCGCCAAGATCGAGTTGACCCTGCACATGCGTCTCGACAGCGCGGATGGCGCCTGCCGCTGGCGCGCCTTTGCGCGCCCTGCGAAGAAGCTTGAGGCGGGCAGCGACATCGCCTTCAAAGCCGGGTTTCTTTGTCGAGTCGAAGCCAAGCACGAGGCCGGCGAGGTCACCTTGGCCTTTCCCATGTCCGACGAGGCCTTTGCTCGTGCGCTTGCGGAGCAGGGCAGCATGCCACTGCCCCCCTACATCAAGCGCAAAGCGGCCGAGGCGAGCGACCATCACGACTATCAAACGGTCTTCGCCGACAAGGAGGGGGCTGTGGCAGCCCCGACAGCCGGGCTCCACTTCACGCCGGCGCTGCTGGCCGCGCTGGAGGAGGCCGGCATCGGTCTCGCTCGCCTCACGCTTCACGTCGGCGCCGGCACCTTTCTGCCGGTGAAGACAGAGGACGTGAGCCGGCATCGCATGCACAGCGAGATCGGCATCATCGAAGAGGAGACGGCCAACCGCATCAATCAGGCACGCGCAGCCGGTGGCCGCATCGTCGCGGTCGGCACCACGCCGTTGAGGCTCTTGGAGAGCGCCGCCGAGGACGACGGCCAAGTTAAGCCTTTCCACGGCGAGACCGACCTCTTCATCTTGCCCGGCTACCGCTTCAAGGCGATTGACCTCCTCGTGACCAACTTCCACCTGCCGAAGTCCACGCTCTTCATGCTGGTCAGCGCCTTCTCTGGCCTCGACCGCATGAAAACCGCCTACGCCCATGCCATCGAAGAACGCTACCGCTTCTTCTCCTACGGCGATGCCTGCCTCCTGGAGCGGTCAGAGTCGGCACCATGACGGACTTCGGCTTCGAACTGCTGGCAGAGGATGGCGAGGCCCGGCACGGTCGTATCACCACGGCCCACGGCACGATCGAGACGCCGGCTTTCATGACCGTGGGCACCGCCGGCACGGTAAAGGGCTTGCAGCCGCAGGAAGTTGCAGCGACCGGCGCTGAGATCGTCCTCAGCAACACCTATCATCTGATGCTGCGCCCGGGCGCCGAGCGCATAGCCCGCCTGGGTGGCCTACACGACTTCATGCGCTGGCCGGGCCCAATCATAACCGACAGCGGCGGCTTCCAGATCATGTCGCTGTCGGAGCTCCGTCGCTTGGAGGAGGAAGGCGTCACCTTTCGCTCCCACATCGACGGCAGCTATCACAAGCTGACGCCGGAGCGGGCCATGGAGATTCAGCATCTGCTGGACAGCGACATCACCATGGCGCTCGACGAGTGCACCCCCTATCCGGCCGACCATGCGACTGCCGAGATCTCCATGGAGCTTTCCATGCGCTGGGCCAAGCGCTGCAAGGCCGCCTTCGTCGAGCGGCCAGGCTATGCCCTCTTTGGCATCGTCCAGGGAAGCGTCTATCCCGACCTGCGCGCACGCTCGGTGGCGGCGCTGACCGAGATCGGCTTTCCCGGCTATGCCATCGGCGGTCTCGCCGTCGGCGAGGGGCAGGAGCAGATGTTGGAGACCCTGGAAGCGACGGCGCCGCTCCTGCCCAAGGACAAGCCGCGCTACCTCATGGGTGTCGGCAAGCCCGACGACCTGGTGAGGTCGGTGCTACGCGGTGTCGACATGTTCGACTGCGTGCTGCCGACCCGTTCGGGCCGTACCGGGCAGGCCTTCACGAGCCGGGGAGCGGTCAACATCCGCAATGCCCGCCACCAGGACGACCCGCGCCCGCTCGATGAAGAAACCCCAAGCCCAGCTTCCGAATACAGCCGGGCCTATCTGCACCATCTCTTCCGGGCGAGCGAGATGCTGGGGCCGATCCTGCTGACCCTGCACAATCTCTGCTTCTATCAGCGGCTGATGGCGCGCTTGCGCCAGGCCGTGGCAGAGCAGAGTGCGGACCAGACGGCCAAGGCCTTCTTCGCCGAGCAGGAGCGCGGCGATATTCCGCCCCTCGGCTAGTCTGCCTTGGCCTCTGTCAGGCGATCCAGGCGGAGCCGATCGCGCTCATCGGTCAGGCGCCAGGTTCCACCAACCACGGCGAGCACCACGCCCAGGCTGGTCGCGCCAGCGATCATGAACATGATCAGGAGCTGGTAGCGCACCGCCTCTTCAGGGTCGACGCCAGCCAGGATCTGACCCGTCATCATGCCCGGCAGCGCGATGACCCCGGTCGCCATCATGGCATTGATGATCGGCATCATGCCGCTGCGCATGGCCTTGCGGGCAATGGGCCGGCAGGCTTCCCAGCGGGTGCCGCCAAGCAGCAGCCGTGCCTCCACGGCCGCTACGTCGCGCTTCATGGCACTGGTCAAGGTGTCGAGCCCCAGGCTGACGCCGGTCATGGCGTTGCCCAGGATCATACCGACCATGGGAATGGCATAGCGGGGATCGTACCAGGGCTCGGGCTGCACGAAGGCGGTCACGGCCAGCACTGTCATCAGCGGGCCGACAAGCAACATGGTCGAGGCGCCGAGGCCGTAGGACCACCAGCCGGCCAAGCGGTTAGCCTGCCGCTGCCGCACCTCGTAGCCAGCCAAGAGCGCCATGGCCACCACGACCAGAGCCGTGAGCCAGGGCGCGGTGATGGCGAAGATCAACTTGAGCAAGAGGCCGATCAGCAGGAGCTGCGCCGTCATGCGCACGGCAGCCCAGAGAATCTGCCGGCTCAAGCCCAGTTGCAGCAGCAACGAGGCGAGCGCCGCGGCCAAAAGCAGGCCTGAGGCCAGCACCAGATCCAGGACCGTAAGCTGGATGTAGCCAGTCATGAGGCAGCCGCCTCGTTCGCCGTCTCCTCCTGCAGCACGCCATCGGCCATGCGGAGGCGACGCTGTGCCAGACGGTCTGCCTGTGCCGGATCGTGCGTCACGAAAAGGATGGAAACACCGCGTGCCAGCTCTTCCCGCAGCAGCAGCTCGACCTTCGCTGTGGCCTCGCTATCCAGGCCGGAGGTCGGCTCATCGAGCAGCAGCACCTTGGGCTCGTTGGCAAGGGCCCGCAGTAGAGCGAGGCGCTGACGCTCGCCTGTGGAGAGGCGCGCCACAAGCCACTGCCCGGCCGTCTCCGGCAAGCCAAGCGCAACCAGTCCGGACGGCGACGGGCCATCGTCTGGGAAATGCGGCGCCACCTGCTCGTCCCACCAGCCGCTTTCCGCCGGCACGTAGGCGATGGCGCGCCGCCAATCCGGAGCGGCGACCGTCTTGCGCGTGCGGCCGTCCAAGCTCACTTGCCCTTCGTTCGGGTCAAGATCGACGATGGCACGGAGCAGTCGAGACTTGCCGGACCCTGAGGCGCCCATCAGGGCGACGCACTCGCCCGCTGCCACGTCCATCGCCGGCGCCGTGACGACGGGCGAGCGCAGATCGCGCAAGCTCAGCCGCAGGGGCGGCGGCATGGAGGGTTCTCTGGTCGACACGGGGTTTCTTGCTTGGTCCGAACCGAACCATGCCTTCATAGCCCCCTTGCTCGCCCGCACCAAACGGCGATAGCGGCTGCTGCGCGGTTGCGACATGGGCGCCGCACGGCTAGCCATCTTCCAAAGTACGAAACAGAGCCTGGAGGTCCCCGATGACCGCGCCCCAATCCCTGCTGCAGATGAGCGGCGCCGACCTCACGCCGGCCAAGCTGTCAACGTCCGCGCTGGTGATGATCGATCTGCAAAACGAGTACCTGACCGGGGCTCTGCCGTTGAGCGGCGTAGAGGACGCAGTTGCCGAAGCCGCCCGCCTTTTGGCACGGGCGCGTCGCGAGGGCACACCGGTCATCCACATCGCCCACGCCGGCCAGCCCGGCGGTGCCTTCGACCGTAGCCAGGACCGCGGCCAGATCATCGGCGTCGTGGCACCGCTCGAAGGAGAGACCGTGATCGAGAAGCCGCGGCCGAACGCCTTCTCCAGCACCACCCTGCAGGAAACCCTGGAGACGATCGGCAAGCAGGAAGTCATCCTGGCCGGCTTCATGACCCATATGTGCGTCAGCTCGACGGCGCGGGCGGCCTTGGACCTGGGCTACCGCACCACCATCGTCACGGCAGCGACGGCAACCCGCGATCTGCCCGGTCCTGACGGTACGACCGTGGAGGCGTCAGCCCTGCAGCAGGCCTCCCTGGCCGCCCTGGCCGACCGCTTCGCCATTCTGGCAGAGACCACGGATCAGTTGCCCGACTAGGCAGCACCGCTTGATCCGGCGGCAGGCCATGGATACCTTCACGGCGCTCTTCGCAGACGCAACATAAAGCCCGTCATGTCCCAGCGCGTCGGCCGCAAGAAGGCCGCCAACCCCGAAACCTGTTTCCAAGGCCTGATCCTGAAGCTTCAGGACTACTGGGCGCGGAAGGGCTGCGTCATCCTTCAGCCCTACGACATGGAGGTCGGCGCCGGCACTTTTCACCCGGCCACCACCTTGCGCGCGCTCGGCCCAGACCGCATCTGGCGCTGTGCGTACGTACAGCCTTCCCGACGCCCGACCGACGGACGCTACGGCGAGAACCCCAATCGCCTGCAGCACTACTACCAGTACCAGGTGCTGCTGAAGCCGAGCCCGCCGGACGCCCAAGATCTCTACCTCGGCTCTTTGCAGGCCATCGGCATCGACCCCATGACCCATGACATCCGCTTCGTGGAGGATGATTGGGAGAGTCCGACGCTGGGGGCCTGGGGTCTGGGCTGGGAAGTCTGGTGCGACGGCATGGAGGTCACCCAGTACACCTATTTCCAGCAGGTCGGCGGCATCGACTGCGACCCTGTTCCGGTCGAGCTGACGTACGGGCTCGAACGTCTGATCATGTACGTGCAGGGCGTGGACAACGTCTACGACCTGGATTGGGACGGTGTCCCAACCGAGCAGGGCGGCAAGAGCTACGGCGACGTCTTCCTGCAGGCCGAGCGCGAATTCTCCGCCTTCAATTTCGAGCATGCGGAGACCGAGCGACTGTTTCGCCAGTTTGAGGACGCCGAGTCACAGGGCCAGCAGCTCCTGGAAGCCCGCCTGCCTCTGCCGGCCTATGACCAGTGCATGAAGGCCAGCCATATCTTCAATCTCCTGGACGCACGCGGCGTCATCTCGGTGACCGAGCGGCAAGCCTACATCGCTCGCGTAAGGACCCTCGCCAAAGGCTCGTGCGAGGCCTGGGTCGCTAGCTTCGAGGCAAATGCCGATGCCTGAGCTGTTGATCGAGCTCTTCTCGGAGGAGATTCCCGCGCGCATGCAGGCGCGTGCCGCCGAGGATCTCAAGCGGCTTGTAACAGCCGGTCTCGACAAAGCCGGCCTCGCCTGCGGCGAAGCGCGCGCCTATGCCACCCCGCGCCGCCTAGCTCTGGTGGTGGAGGACCTTCCGGAGAAGCAGCCGGATGTCACTGAGGAGAAAAAGGGGCCCAAGGTGGGTGCGCCTGAAAAGGCTCTCCAAGGCTTCATTAAGGCCAATGGCCTGAGCGACATCTCCGAAGCCGAAACGCGAGACAGTGACAAGGGTAGCTTCTATTTCCTCGTGCGCCATGTGGCCGGGCGCCCGAGCAAGGAGGTGCTGCCGGAGGTCATCGAAGAGGCCGTGCGAAGCTTGAGCTGGCCCAACTCCATGCGCTGGGGTGAGCACAGCTTTCGCTGGGTGCGCCCGCTGCACAGCATCATTGCGGTGTTCGATGGCGAAGCCCTGCCCGGTGGCCTCGATCTCGGCGGCCCTCAGGGCAACGGCGGCTATCTGCACTTCGAGCACTTCACGCAGGGACATCGCTTCCTGTCGGACAAGATGCTGCACGTGGACGGCTTTGCGGACTACCAGGCGAAGCTGGCGGCCAGCTATGTCATCCTCGACCCGGCAGAACGGCGGCGACGCATTCTGGAGCAAGCTTCGACGCTCTGCGCCGAAGCAGGCTTGGAGCTGCTGCCCGACGACGCGCTGCTGGCCGAAGTCGCCGGCCTGGTCGAATGGCCCTGCGTCCTGATGGGCCGCATTGACGAGGTCTACATGACGCTGCCTCCGGAGGTGCTCGCCACCTCCATGCGCAGCCATCAGAAGTACTTTTCCACCCGCGCGCCGGACGGCCGTTTCGGCGACCGCTTCCTGCTGGCCTCCAACATGGACGCACCGGCCGATTCAGAGCTTGCCGCAACGATCGTCGCCGGCAACGAGCGGGTGCTGCGTGCGCGTCTGGCCGATGCCCAGTTCTTCTGGGAACAGGACAGAAAGCAGCCGCTGTCGAGCCACACGACCGAACTCAAGGACATCGTCTTCCATGCCAAGCTCGGCAGCCTGGACGACAAGATCGATCGGGTGCAGGCGCTCGCTGTCGCCATTGCACGCCGTATAGAGGAGGCAGATCTGGACCGGGTGCGCTCTGCGGCGCGCCTCTCCAAAGCCGATCTGGTGACCGGCATGGTCGGCGAGTTCCCGGAACTGCAAGGCCTTATGGGCCGCTACTACGCACTCAACGACGGCGAACACGAAGATGTCGCCGACGCCATCCGCGACCACTACAAGCCGCTCGGCCCCAGCGACGTCTGCCCCTCCGCGCCGGCGAGCGTCTGCGTCGCGCTCGCCGACAAGATCGACACCCTGGTGGGCTTCTGGGCCATCGACGAGAAACCGACCGGCTCGAAAGACCCCTTTGCCCTGCGCCGCGCGGCCCTTGGGGTCATTCGGCTGATCGTCGAAAACAAGCTGCGCCTGCCGCTTCTCGCCCTCTTCCGCAGTAGCTGGGACAGCTTCGAGGGCATCGGGGCGGACAGCCGGCGCGAGGAGGCCTTAGCCGACCTCATGGCTTTCTTCGCCGACCGCCTCAAGGTCACCCTCCGTGAGCAGGGTGTGCGCCACGACCTGATCACTGCCGTCTTCGCCTTGGGTGGAGAAGACGATCTGGTCCGCCTCCTGGCTCGCGTCGAGGCATTGGATGGCTTCCTGGCCAGCGAGGATGGCGCCAACTTGCTGACCGCTTATCGCCGGGCGGCGAACATCGTGCGCATCGAAGAGAAGAAAGACGGCCGCAGCCACGGCGGCAAAGCCGAGGAGACGCTGCTCAAGGCCGGTGAGGAGTCCGCCCTGCACGCTGCCCTGACCCATGCCAGCCACGCCGCAGAGGAAACTCTGGCGCGGGAGGACTACACGGCCGCCATGCACGGCCTGTCAGGCCTGCGCCGACCGGTCGACGCCTTCTTCGACGAGGTGCTGGTCAATGTCGAAGAAGCGGCCGTCCGCGAAAACCGACTGAAGCTGCTCTCCCAGATCGTCGGCACCTTGGACCAGGTTGCCGACTTCTCTCGGATCGAAGGCGCTTGAGATGAGCCACGAAGCGCCCGAGACCAAGGGTCTCAGCTTTTCCGAGAGTGCCCGTCAGGCTGCCGGCAGCGAATGGGACGCGGCTTGCAATCACCCCTTCACCGTCGCTCTGGGCGATGCCGCCCTGCCGAAGGAAGCGATGGCCGCCTATCTGGTGCAGGACTACGCTTTCGTCGAAACCTTGGTGTCCATGGTCGGCTATGCCGTCGGCAAAGCGCCCAGCATGCCGGCGATGGCACGCCTCTCGACCTTCCTGGCTGCCGTCACCTCGGACGAGAACACCTATTTTCAACGCAGCTTCGAGGCGCTCGGCGTCGCGCCGGCGGACTACTCAGCACCGCCCCTGCATCCCGTCACACGGGATTTCCTCGAGGCGATGGCGGATGCGGGGCGCAACGGCAGCTATGGCGAGATCCTGGCCACCCTGCTGCCGGCGGAATGGGTTTATCTGACTTGGGGCGAAGCACAGGCGGCCAAGGCGCCTGAGCCCTTCTACTTCGGCGAGTGGGTTACCTTGCATGCCAACCCTGACTTCCGCGCCTTCGTGATGTGGCTCAAGGACGAAACGGACAGGGCGGCTACCAATAGCGATGCAGCCGGGCGACAGGCGATGGCCAAGCGCTTCGCGACGATGGTGCGGTTGGAAGTCGCTTTCTTTGATGTATTCTGCTCGCCCTGAACCACTCGCGGGCGACGGCTCGGCACGGAACGGATAGGCGATCATGAGCAAGTGGGTCTACACTTTTGGCGGCGGCGCCCGTGAGGGCCGTGCCGATATGCGCAACCTGCTCGGCGGCAAGGGCGCCAATCTGGCCGAGATGGCAGCCATCGGCCTGCCGGTCCCGCCAGGCTTCACCGTCACCACCGAAGCCTGCACCCGCTTCACTCAGATGGGCGCCTACCCCGAAGATCTGGACGCGCAGATCACGCAAGGGCTAGCCCACATCGAGCAGGTCACGGGCCACGGCTTTGGCAATCCGACGGACCCGCTGCTCGTCTCCGTGCGCTCCGGTGCACGGGTCTCCATGCCTGGCATGATGGACACGGTGCTGAACCTCGGGCTCAACGACGAGACGGTCGAGGGCTTGGCGAAGAAAAGCGGCGACCCTCGCTTCGCCTACGACAGCTATCGCCGCTTCATCCAGATGTTCGGCGACGTGGTGCTGGGCGTCGAGCACTACAGCTTCGAGGAGATCCTGGAGCTGGAGAAGGAGGAGCGCGGCCTAACCCTCGACACCGATCTGACGGCCGAGCATTGGCTGGAGGTCATTGCCCGCTACAAGGCCAAAGTGGAGGAAGCCACCGGCCAGCCCTTTCCGCAGGAGCCGCGTGCGCAGCTCTGGGCGGCGATGGATGCCGTCTTCAAGTCCTGGACCAACCAGCGGGCCAAGACCTATCGCAAGCTGCACCACATCCCGGAATCCTGGGGCACGGCGGTCAACATCCAGGCCATGGTCTTCGGCAACATGGGCGAGGACTGCGCCACCGGAGTGGCCTTCACCCGCAACCCCTCGTCCGGCGAGAACGCCTTCTATGGCGAGTACCTGGTCAATGCCCAAGGCGAAGACGTGGTGGCGGGCATCCGCACGCCGCAGAACATCACCATCAAGGGCAAGCAGGACAACAACTCCGACCTGCCGGCGATGGAAGAGGTTATGCCGGAGGTCTTCGGCCAGTTGATGGAAGTGCGCCAGACCCTGGAGCGCCACTACCGCGACATGCAGGACATCGAGTTCACGGTCGAGGCCGGCACGCTCTACATGCTGCAGACGCGCAACGGCAAGCGCACCGCAAAAGCGGCACTCAAGGTCGCCGTCGACATGGTGGACGAAGGGCTGATCGAGCCGCGCGAGGCAGTGAAGCGCGTCGACCCGGCTTCGCTCGACCAATTGCTGCACCCGACCCTGGACCCTGACGCCGAACGCAAGACCATCGCCCGCGGCCTGCCCGCCTCTCCCGGCGCCGCCTCCGGCAAGATCGTCTTCAGCGCCGACGAGGCCGAGACGCTGGCCCAGAACGGCGAGAAGGTGCTGCTCTGCCGCGTCGAGACCTCGCCGGAAGACATTCACGGCATGCATGCCGCCCAAGGCATCCTGACCACCCGTGGCGGCATGACCAGCCACGCCGCGGTGGTTGCCCGCGGCATGGGCCGACCCTGCGTCGCCGGTGCCGCCGAGCTGCGCATCGATCACAAGACCGGCGTCATGCGGGTCCGCGAGATGGAGCTGACGGCAGGCGACGTCATCACCATCGACGGCACCACCGGCGAGGTGATGCTTGGCGAGGTGCCGACCATCGAAGCCGAGCTGACCGGCGACTTCGGCCGCATCATGGCCTGGGCCGACGGCGAGCGTCGCATGAGGGTGCGCACCAACGCGGAAACGCCGGAGGATTGCCGTACGGCCAGGCGCTTCGGTGCCGAGGGCATCGGCCTCTGCCGCACGGAGCACATGTTCTTCGATGCCGACCGCATCGTCGCGGTACGCGAGATGATCTTGGCCAACAACGAGGCTGGCCGGCGCCACGCCCTGGAGAAGATCCTCCCCATGCAGCGGCAGGACTTCGTGGAGATCTTCCACATCATGGCCGGCTTGCCGGTGACCATCCGCCTGCTCGACCCGCCGCTGCACGAGTTTTTGCCGCGCGAGGAACAGGAGATGGAGGAGGTCGCCGCCGCCGCCGGCCTTGACCTGGAGCAGGTGCGTACCCGCGTGCTCAAGCTGGAAGAGACCAATCCCATGCTGGGCCACCGGGGCTGCCGTCTCGGCATCACCTACCCGGAGATCTACGAGATGCAGGCCCGCGCCATCTTCGAGGCAGCGGTCAAGGTACAACAGGAGAAGGGCGAGACCGTGCACCCGGAGGTCATGATCCCACTGGTCGCCTGGAAGCGTGAGCTGGAGATCTTGCGGGAGATGGTCGAACGGGTGGCCAATGAGATCTCCGCCGAGGCCGGCATCACCATCGAGTACACGATCGGTACCATGATCGAGCTGCCGCGCGCCGCCTTGCAGGCTAAGGAAATCGCCGAAGCGGCCGAGTTCTTCTCCTTCGGCACCAACGATCTGACCCAGACCACCTTCGGCCTCAGCCGCGACGACGCCGGCAACTTCCTGCCGGCTTACGAGGCGCACGGCATCGTTGAGCACGACCCTTTTGTCACGCTCGACACCTCGGGCGTTGGCGAATTGATCGACATCGCCGCCGAGCGGGGGCGTATGAGCCGCAGCGACATCAAGCTCGGCATCTGCGGCGAGCACGGCGGCGACCCGGCGACGATTCACTTCTGCGAGGATATCGGGCTGGACTACGTGTCTTGCTCGCCCTTCAGGGTGCCGATCGCCCGCCTCGCCGCCGCCCAAGCCTCGGCGAGGGACTCGACCGCTAGCTCGGAAGAGGACCCGGCACTGGCGACGGCTTAGAGCCTTCCTTCGCTAGGGGATCCGAGGCCTCCCATTCGGCGCGAACGTCGGGGTCGGGTTCCTCAGGCAGTTTGGCGGTACGTAAGGCAGTAAACTCGCTTGGCGAAAGTAGCTGGGCCAACGCCCAGACCGCCATGGCCCGGACCAGAGGCGAAGCGTCGTCCACCAAGCGCTCAAGCAGCGGGGCATATCCAACGTCCCCGCTATTGCCTATGGCGATCAGCACGTTACGGACGAAGCGGTCGCGCCCGATGCGCTTGATCGGGCTGCCGGAAAACACCTGGCGGAATCCGGTGTCGTCGAGCGCTGCAAGGTCGGCGAGCCGCGGCGCGGTCAACTCGGCCCGCGGCAGAAAGGCGGTCTCCCGGGAGGCTTCGGCGAACTTGTTCCAAGGGCAAACAGCCAGGCAATCGTCGCAGCCGTAGATGCGATTGCCCATAGGCCGGCGGAACTCCCGCGCGATATGCCCCTTGTGCTCGATCGTGAGATAAGAAATGCAGCGCCGGGCGTCGAGGCGGTAAGGCCCGGGAAAGGCCGCGGTTGGGCAAACATCCAAACAGGCGCGGCAGGAGCCGCAATGGTCAGCCTCAGGCGCGTCGGGCGCCAGATCCAGTGTGGTGAAGACCTCTCCCAGGAACAGCCAGGAACCGAGCTCCCGGGACACCAGGTTGGTGTGCTTGCCCTGCCAGCCGAGCCCGGCCGCCTGGGCCAGCGGCTTTTCCATCACCGGGGCTGTATCGACGAAGACCTTAACCTCACAGGCAAACTGCTCGACCAGCCAGCGCGCCAAGGCCTTGAGCCGCGATTTGATCACGTCGTGGTAGTCGCGCCCCTGGGCGTAGCAGGACACGATGCCACGGTCCCGCTCCTCGAGCAGCGCCATGGGATCGCGTGCGGGGCCGTAGTTGAGGCCAAGCGCAATGACGCTGCGGCAATCGGGCCAAAGCGCCCGGGGCGCAATGCGGCGTTCGGCGGTGTCGGCCAGCCACCCCATATCCCCCTGGTAGCCGGCGGCCAGGAACTGCACGAGACCGTCCTTCGCCGCCTCGCTGGCCTCCGCCGAGGCGAAGCCGGCGGCATCGAAGCCGAGCGCC
Source organism: Rhodovibrionaceae bacterium (assembly GCA_028282405.1). GTDB lineage: Bacteria > Pseudomonadota > Alphaproteobacteria > Kiloniellales > DSM-21159 > JANQMX01. Next base: position 1,137 of record JANQIA010000523.1, on the reverse strand, counting down.
AGCGCCTTATCCCGGATACGGGCCCGCGCCTCCGCCGGGCCTCCCTGCATCAGGGGATCAGCCACGGCCCCGGTAGGGTGCCACGCCGATGTCAGGCAGCCACAGGCCCTCGGGCGGCGGGCCGGACTGGTAGAAGACGTCGATGGGAATGCCGCCCCTCGGATACCAGCAGCCTGCGATACGCAGCCAGATCGGCTCGATGGCGTCGATCACCCGTTTCGCAACGGTGACCGTACAGTCCTCGTGGAAGGCACCGTGGTTGCGAAAGGAGCCGAGAAAGAGCTTCAGCGACTTGCTCTCCACCAGCGCCCCATCGGGCACGAAATCGATCACCAGGTGGGCGAAATCCGGCTGACCGGTCACCGGGCAGATGGAGGTGAACTCCGGGCAGGTAAAGCGCACGAGATAGAGCGTGCCCGGATGCGGGTTGGGCACCGCATCCAGGATGGCGTCTTCCGGGGATGCCGGCAATGGACGGTCCGCGCCGAGTTGGGTCAGCCGCAGATCGTGGGTTTCGCTGGTCATGGCTATCGTCCTCCGCGCAGCGTTGGACGCTTCAAGCGGTTAGTAAGGGCACTCGGCTCGCCCGCAATTGGCGGCACCATGCCTGGCCACATAGGCACCGCAAACGCGACAGGGCTCCATGTCCTCCGAATTCGCCTCGGCCTTCACAGGCTCTCGCGCCGCCGCACCGGCAGATTTCGGGGGCTGAGCCGCTCGCGGGAGCCGACTTTCTTCCTTGCGCTGCTTGTCGAGCCGCCCGACCAGCTTGAAGCCGTACCAAACGGCCGCCAAGACAGCGACGAGAACCAGAATCTTGGTGAACGAGAAACCGAACATGAGTCCACTGATTAGGAGGCGCCGTTGACAGGGTCAAGTTGGCCCTCGGCCGGGGATACGCGCCGCAGGGCTTCCAAGGACGTGGGTCCTGTGTCGACCAATTCCAAAGAGAAAGGCGAGGCTTGTCCGTTGCAAAGGGCCGCCAAAAGCAGAAACGGCGGCGACTTTTCGTCACCACCGCTTCTGTTCGAGACTTGCGCCGTCTTGGAGAGAGCCACTGACCAGGCGACCGCTCCGACGCCACCAATGCAAAGTACCCAAGGAAAGATCTGCGCTTGCTACCTACTAAACCTCGAT
>JANQIA010000132.1 GCA_028282405.1 Rhodovibrionaceae bacterium | reverse complement strand
ACAGCCGGGCCGGCGTGATGCCGGGCTGGGTCGACCGGCTCGACCCCGTAACCATCAAGCAGCTTGCCGTCTACGTCCATTCGCTGGGCGGGGGGCAGTAGCGGCTTGAGAGAGGACCCGACCAAGGAATGAACGTACAAGCGCCGGGGCGCATCGGCGCAGACGAGGCCGCCCCCGGCATCGAAACTGTCGACGTAAAGCCGGTCAACAAGGCCGAAGACCGGCCGCTCTACGAGTCGCGCCCTCCCATCCATCCGAAGCTGGCCCATGGCGTCTTTCGCCGCGCCAAGTGGGCCATCATGGCGGTGACGCTCGGCATCTACTATCTGCTGCCCTGGCTACGCTGGGACCGGGGCGCGGGACTGCCGGACCAGGCGGTGCTGTTCGATTTCGCTGAGCGCCGCTTCTACATCTTCTTCCTCGAGATCTGGCCGCAGGAGATCTACCTGCTGACCGGCGTGCTGGTCTTCTCCTGCTTGGCGTTGTTCCTGGTGACCGCCGTCGCCGGCCGCGTCTGGTGCGGCTACACCTGTCCGCAGACGGTGTGGACCGATCTCTTCATCGCCGTGGAGCGCTTCTTCGAAGGCGACCGCAACGCTCGCATCCGCCTCGACCGGCAGCCCTGGACCGCACGCAAGATCGGAAAGAAGCTGGCCAAGCATGTGACTTGGGTGGTGATCGCCGTGGCGACCGGTGGCGCCTTCGTCTTCTACTTCCGCGATGCGCCGACCTTGGCGTGGGAGCTGCTGACCTTCGACGCGCCGACAATCGCCTACGTCTTCGTCGGCATCTTCGCTGGCACCACCTATCTGCTCGGCGGCTTGGCGCGGGATCAGGTCTGCATCTACATGTGCCCCTGGCCGCGCATTCAGGGCGCCATGTTCGACTCCGACAGCCTCCTGGTGACCTACCGGGACTGGCGCGGCGAGCCGCGCGGACCGCATCGCCACGGCCAGACCTGGGAAGGGCGGGGCGATTGCATCGACTGCAAGCAGTGCGTCGCCGTTTGCCCCATGGGCATCGACATCCGCGACGGGCCGCAGCTCGAGTGCATCCAATGTGCGCTCTGCATCGATGCCTGCGACGAGATCATGGACAAGATCGACCGACCGCGCGGCCTGATCGCCTATGACACCTTCAACAACATGGCTGCGGAGGCGCAGGGCGGCACGTCCAAGCTGCGTCTCATTCGGCCCCGGACGATCTACTACAGCGTTGCGCTGGCCATCGTCGGCTTGCTCATCCTCGTCGGGCTGTTCGCCCGCGACAACCTCGAGGTCAACGTCCTGCACGACCGCAATCCGCTCTACGTTCAGCTGTCGGACGGCGGTCTGCGCAATGGCTACACCATCAAGGTGGTCAACAAGCGTCACGGCGAGCGCGAGATGACTTTGGGCGTGAGCGGCTTAGAGAATGCCGAGGTGCGCATTCTGGGCGAAGAGGGGCTGCCCCGTTTCACGGCCCAGGCCGACAACGTTGTCAGCCTGCGGGTCTACGTCACCGTTCCGCCCCAGATTGCTCAATCCCTTACACGCGAGTCATACGATATCCGTTTCACCATGACGGATGACAACTCGGGAGATGTGGTGACGCATGATGCTGTGTTCCGCGCCCCGGGTGAGTGACGAAGAGCAGATGGCGAGGCAAGCGACCATGATCATCAAGGGCCCTCTGACTGGCCGTCACGTGCTGATCGGTATCCTGACGTTCTTCGGCGTGATTTTCGCGGTGAACGGCGTGATGACCTACTTCGCGCTCAGCACCTTCAGCGGTCTTGCTGTCGACGACGCCTATCGCAAGGGCCTCAGGTACAATCAGCAGATTGCCGCTGCGGATGCCCAGACGGCCAAGGGCTGGCAAGGCGAGCTGATCTACCGGGACGGTTCTGGCATTCTGAGTCTGACTCTTGTCGACAAGGCGGAGCTGCCGCTGCGTAACCTGCGCGTCGAGGGCGTGCTCGGCCGCCCGGCCTCGGCCCAGGAAGACCGCGCGATCGCCTTCGTACAGACCGGGCCGGGCGTCTACGAAGCGACCGTGGGCCTGCTATCGGGTGGTCAGTGGTCGGCGCGCCTCTCTGCCTATCAGGATTCCGGAACGTTCCCCTACATCATCGAGCGCAGGCTATGGGTGAAGTAACCACCGCAGAGGCTAAACTGCTCGCCGGCGGCGGTGCGACCATAGAGCGGCGCAAAGAAACCCCGGCTGCGGCGGCTGAGGGCAATGAGGTTGTCCTCTTTGTCGAAAACATGAGGTGTGGCGGCTGCCTGCGCGGCATAGAGCGGGCGCTCAATGCCCTGCCGTCGGTTGCTACGGCGCGGGCCAACCTGACCACCAAGCGCGTGCGGGTGACCGGGAAGGTCGGTGCGCCGGCCACCGAGACGCTGGTGGAGGCCCTGGCCAAGGCGGGCTATACGGCGCGGCCTTTCGACACCCGGCTGATCGAGACGGACGAGGAAGGCCGGCGCCTGCTGCGCGCGCTTGGCGTGTCGGGTTTCGCCGCGGCCAACGTGATGCTGCTCTCGGTGGCGGTCTGGGCCGGTCTGGCCTCGGACATGGACTACGCCACTCGCGGCCTGTTCCACTGGATTTCCGCGCTCATCGCCATGCCGGCCGTGGCCTATGCCGGTCAGCCCTTCTTCACCTCGGCGCTCCAGGGGATCCGACACCGGCGCCTCAACATGGACGTGCCGATCTCGCTCGCCGTCATCTTGGCGGCCGGCGTCAGCCTCTATCAGACCGTCCGCGGTGCCGACGACGTCTATTTCGACGCCAGCGTGACGCTTCTGTTCTTCCTGCTGATCGGCCGCTACCTCGACCACCTGGTCCGCGCCAAGGCGCGGGATGCCGCGCAGAACCTTCTGCTCTTGCGGGCGACCGGCGCCACCGTGGTGGATGGGGACGGCAGCTTGCAGTTCCTGCCTGTCGAGCAGATCGCCGCCGGCATGACGGTGTTGGTCGCCGCCGGCGAGCAGTTGCCGGTCGACGGCGTGGTCGCCGAGGGTCAGTCCAGCATGGACACGGCGCTGATCACCGGCGAAAGCCTGCCGGCCACCGTGGCGCCCGGCGACAAGGTTTTCGCCGGCACGGTCAATCTGGCTGAGCCCCTGCGTATCCGGGTGACCCAGGTCGGCGAAGGGACGCTGCTGGCAGAGATCGCTCGTATCATGGAGGCGGCTGAGCAGAACCGCTCCCGCTACGTGCGCATGGCCGACCGGGCCGCGCGCTACTACGCGCCGGGCGTGCATCTCTTGGCGCTGATCGCCTTCGTCGGCTGGCTCGTCGCCGGCGCCGCCTGGCAAGACGCTCTGATGATCGCCGCCGCCGTGCTGATCATCACCTGTCCCTGCGCCTTGGCGCTGGCAGTCCCGGTCGTGCAGGTCGTGGCGGCCAGCCGTTTGCTGCGCCAGGGCATCCTGATGAAGTCAGCCGATGCGTTGGAGCGCTTGGCCGAGATCGACTGCGCCATCTTCGACAAGACAGGCACCTTGACCCGCGGCGAGCTGCGGCTGATCGACGATGCGGGCTTGGACGAGAACACCCTGGCCGAGGCCGCGGCCATGGCCGCCAACAGCAAGCATCCGCTGGCTCGCGCGCTGGTTCGGGCGGCGCAGCAACGCCAAGGCAGCGTGGCCGCTGCCAGCGATGTGGTCGAGCTGCCGGGCCGAGGCTTGTCGCGCTCCCTGCCCGAGGGCGAGGCGCGGCTGGGCTCCGCGGCGTGGCTTGGCCTGGACCAGGGAAGGGAAGGCGACACTCCGGAGCTTTGGTTCGCCCGGCCCGGATGCGAGCCGACTCGATTCGCCTTCGAGGATGCGCTGCGCGACGACGCCGGACAGGTGCTCGAAGGTCTCGCTGAGCGGGGCGTCTCGGCGGAGATCTTGAGCGGTGACCGCTTTGCCGCCGTGCGCAGAGCCGCCGCCGACCTGCATGTGGAACGCTTTGCGGCTGAGCAGGGGCCGGCGGCCAAGATCGTCCGGCTCGAACGCTTGGAGAAGGAGGGGCGCGCGCCCCTGATGGTGGGCGACGGCTTGAACGATGCGCCCGCGCTGGCTGCCGCGCACGCCTCCATGTCGCCCTCCAGTGCGTCGGACATCAGCCAGACGGCGGCAGACTTCATCTTTCAGGGCAGCCACTTGAACCCCGTTCTTGAGACGCTCGACGTGGCGCGCCGCAGCCGCGCGCTGGCGGTGCAGAACTTCGTCCTGGCCGGCGCCTACAACGTGATCGCCATCCCTTTGGCGATGGCCGGATATGTCACGCCGCTGATTGCGGCGCTGGCCATGTCCAGTTCCTCTATCGTGGTGACGCTGAACGCCCTGCGTCTGCGTTCGTCCCGCGACCCGGGCTGACCAAAGCCAAAGAGCCCAATCATGGAAGCGCTGATCTACCTGATACCGGCAGCGCTGTTCCTGGGCCTGCTCGGCCTCGGGGCTTTCCTCTGGGCGCTCAAGTCGGGCCAGTTCGAAGACCTGCAAGGCGCAGCCGAGCGGATCCTCTATGACGACGAGGACGAAGAGCCGGCGCCCAAACGCAAGGACGACGACAGCCCCAAGCCCTGAGGGCAGGGCCTAAGCCAAGTATTGAAGAAGATAGGACCGCCTAGACCGGCTGCTGCGGCTTCTGGCCTTCGACCAGCTCGCGATAGGCATGCCAGGTGGCGTGCCCGAGCAACGGGAAGGTGACGATCAGGCCGACGAACAGCGTAACCAGACCGCACACGCTGATGCCGGCGATGAGCACGGCCCAGAGCAGCATGGGGCGCGGGTTCTGGGCGCAGGCCTTGAGGCTGGTGACGATGGCGGTGAAGGTGTCGACCGGTCGTGCCATCATCATGGGCACGGAAACGGCCGTGATGGCGAAAACGAAGCCGGCGAGAACGGCGCCGAACGCCGTTCCCACGATCAGCAACCCAAGACCATTGGTCGTGAACAGCAGGGCCGGAACGAATTCCGCAAGTGGCGGAATGCCCGTATGGCCGAAGAACAGCGCGAAGAGCAGATAGGCCAGCCGGAACCAGAACATGTAGATGACCAGCAGCAGCGCGCCCATGAAGGCCAAGCCGATGGGGGAGCGCGTGGCGACCAGCGCGATGTCCTTGATGTTCAGCGGCTCGCCGGCTTCCAGACGCCGGCTTTTCTCGTAGAGGCCGACGGCCAGCAGCGGTCCCATCAGCAGGAAGCCGCCGAGCAGCACGAGCATCAGCGAAGCAACCTCGAGGCGCATCAAACCGAACACGATGACAAAGGAAGCGACGGCGATTACCGCGCCATAGGCCAAGCTGATCGCAGGCTGATTCCAAAGATCGCGCCAACCCGCAGCCAGCCAGCCCCACGGGGCGTCCATACCGACTGTCTCGGTCTTAATCGGCCACCCTTGCGCCGTGGCTTGCGTCTCGCTCAAAAGCTTCCCTCCCTAACGGTGCCTCGCGCCCGCAGCTCGCGCAGCGGCTTGCGCAGGCGAAGACCGCTGACATTGTAGCCGCTGTTGGTAAACAAGGCTGCACCACCGGTCGCGCGTCCAAGCAAGCGCGTTCCAGAAACATGGTCAAGGCAGATCTCGACGAAGTCGCAGCTCTGCCGCGCCGCCAACTGCTCTGCCGAGGTGATCATGATCTCGGTCACGCTCGGCCCGTGTATTTCGAAGGCGATGAAAAAGGGCACATGGAAAAGCGTGCCGCCGTTCGCCTCTTCCTTAACGTCGTAAAGATAGACGCCGTGGATTCGGCCGCGGTCCGTCTGCACCCCCATGACGCCCGCTGTCGGCGAGGCGATCGAGGTCTGTACAGCGTTCAGCCAATCCTGGTAGGCGACGTTCAATCCGGCCGCTTCCACCAAGGAATAGGCGCTCGCCGCCGCGTTAGGTTCGAGTGTCGTACAGCTATAAGGATAGGCCATTGTGGCACACAGTCGCATTCCGTCTTCACGCCAGCCTAGCTAGTCAGGTCTACAGAGCCTTGATGTGAATCAAGGCGGTGAGGCAGGAGCTGTGAAGCGAAAAGCTCTAGTCACAATTGACTCGTCGCTGGAAAAGCGGCTTGCTAAAGTCTTCGCGTCCAGAGGGTTGTCGAAATGAAAACGCAGTTGGGCTCGTCGAATATACACACTCTCCCGGAAGCCGGGCGCAAAGAGCGTGACGGGAGCGGATGTGAAGCCTGCCCAGTGCGTGAAACCAGTATGTGTGCGGCCCTGAGCGACACCCGGCTGGAAGTGCTCGATGCGGCGGCGATTCGCCTGGGGTTCGAGCCCGACGAGACCATCCTGTTCGAGAGCGACCCGGCGGACTTCGCCTTCAACATCACCGAAGGCGTGGCGCGGGTGTCCAAGATGCTGCCGGACGGGCGTCGGCAGATCACCGGGTTTCTGCATCCGGGTGACTTTCTCGGCCTAAGCTACCAGGATTGCTATGCTTATAGTGCCGAGGCGGTGACCACCGTGAAGGTTTGCCGCTTCCGCAAGGCAGAGCTCAACCGCATCATGCGGGATCATCCCGATCTGGAGCATCGGCTGCTCAGCATGGCCAACAACGAGCTGGCTCTGGCCCACGAGCGTATGCTGCTGCTGGGCCGCAAGTCGGCGGCGGAGAAGGTGGCGTCCTTCTTGCTCAGCCTGCCGCGGCAGGAAGAGCGCGTCGATGAGATCGACCTGCCCATGACGCGGGGCGACATCGCCGACTATCTTGGCCTGACCTTGGAGACGGTGAGCCGCACGCTCTCCGGCTTCGTGCGTCAGCAGATCGTGCGCAACGCCACGCCGCGCATCATCGTCGTGCTCGACATGGCGCGTCTCTCCGCGCTGGCCGCCGGCGAGGGGCGCTGAACGCCCAAAAGCGCTAAGCGCTTATCCCAAAACGGAAAAGCTGCTTTCCGGATTGATCTCCCGCTTGCGCGAGTAGAATCCGACGTCGATGCTGCGCTTGAGGTAGGGCAGCGCGAACTGCAGCGGCTCCTTGTCGTGATCCTGGCCGTTTTCGCAGGCGATGATCAACTCCGCCATCATGGCACCGGCAATCGGCGCGTTCTTGAACTGATTGCCGCTCGAGCCGATGGCCATGTAGTAGCCCGGCAGGCTGGAGCGGTCGTAGATCGGAATCCAATCCTCCGTGACGTCGTAGAGATCGACGACACCGCGCCGCTGATTGGGGATGCCGAGCTCGGAAATCCGTTGGCCCATGCGGTAGGCCTGCACCGTCCACTGGTTGGTGAAGTCGCGGTAGAACTCGTCCGGGTCGACGAACTCCCTCGGGTCGCACTCAGGATCCTCGCTGCCGACCAGAATGTGGTTGCCCTGCTCCGGGCGGTTGTAGCAGCCGATATCGCTGTCGGAGACGACCAGGCCGTCGTGCTCGAAGTCGAAGTCTTTTGGGGCGGGGACATGCACCACCTCTTGCCGCAGGGCCTTGGTGGTGATGGTCATGTCGTCCAGCACGTCGGCCAGCTCGTTGACCTTGTAGGAGTGGGGGCCGGCCACGTTGACCACGACAGGTGCGTCGATGCGGCGGCCGTCGTCCAGGATAACGCCGGCCGCGCGGCCGTTCTCGCGCGGGATCTCCACCACCCGCCTGTTGAAGAGGAAGGTGCCGCCCTTGGCCTCGGTGGCGCGCTGCAGGTTGTGGGTCGCGAGCTGCGGGTCGTTGATGTAGCCGGCGGTGGGGAAATAGAGCCCGCCCTCGACCTTGCCGCCGACGCTCTCGCCAAAGCCTTCGGCGTTCAGGGGCTTGGGCGGGCCGTAGCGCTTGAGGTTGTAGATCGGCAGCTTGGCGAGAATTTCTTTCGGGCCCCAGTGCTCGTGCGGAATGTCGAGCTGCGCGGCAAGCTCGGCATGCTTGCGCAGGTAGTCGTTGGCCTCCGTCTTCATCACCAGCGCGCCGGTCTCGTGGAAAACGGAATAGCCGCGCTCGTCTTCCACCTCGAGGTAGTCGGCCCAGTCGCGCCAGTAGTGATAGCCTTCGTAGGCGAAGGCGGTGCCTTCCAAGGTGGAGTAGTGCACCCGGATGATGGCGCAGGAATTGCTGGTCGAGCCGTAGCCGGCCGCCGGCAGGAAGTCGATGTTGAGGGTCTTCCAGCCGCGCTTGCAGAGCTCGAAGGCGGTCGCCGCGCCGATGATGCCTGCCCCGATGATGATCGCGTCGTAGCGCTCGCCCATAGTCCGCCTGCCTCCGGTTTCGACTGAGTCCGCTGCGCGGTCTTCGCCGCGCACGGTCGCGCAGGCTGCGGCCGGCCGCAGCGCGCGTCAATCCCCTTCAGCGTCAGGTCTTTGTCGATCCGCGCCGCGGTCCGCCCGTTGCTGCGTTACAACTGTAGGAGGGTGTTAATTCCTGTCTTGGGCCGAGGCGCCGGCCAGGAAGGCCTCGGTGGCGCGGGCAACGAGCTGGTCGACGTCCGTACCCGGCGCCACGTTGTCGAAATCATGGTCGATCAGCAGGTGCGAGGTGCCGTGGACGATGGTCCAGAGCGGCATGGCGATGTCGAGCTGCTCGGCCGGTGTGCCGCCGGTTCTGCCCAACCAAGCGACGACGGCCTCCAGCAGCACCTTGAAGCAGCCGGCGCCTTCGGCCATGGCCTGCTCGGTCGGCGGTGGAAGCCGGTGGCGGCCAAACATGAGACGGAAGAGCGCCGGTTCCGCGGCGGCGAAGGCCACGTAGGCCTGGCCCATGGACACGATGCTCTCAACCGAGCCCTGCTCGTGACGGTCGCGGGCCGCCTTGAGCCGTTCGGTGAGCTGCGCGAAGCCACGCGCCGCCACGGCGTCGATCAGCGCGTTGCGGTCGGCGAAGTGGCGATAGGGCGCGGCCGTCGATACGCCGGCCTGCCGGCAGGCTTCCGCCAGGGTAAAGCTCTCCGGGCCGCTCTCGGCAATCAGGCGGTGCGCGGCGTCGAGCAGCGCTTCCCGCAAGTGGCCGTGATGATAGCCGCTCTTTTTGGCGGTCTCTTCGCCGCCGCCTCTCGTATCCATAATGGTTCCCTATGACACGTTCCCGCGTCTTCGAACAGTTCTGGACTCGGGCTACGCTTGAATGTTATTGATTCTAACATATGTGAACAGAGCTAACATTGCAAAAGGCGCCGAATGCAAATGGAAAGCGGTTCACCGACGGGCAAAGGTGGCATGCTGAGACGAGCGGCGGGCTTCGGCGCCCCTTTGCTTGTCGCTGCGCTCTTCCTCGGTCTGGCTGGCGGCGGCATCGCCGCCTTGCATCTCCGGGCCGAAATTCAGGTTGTAGCAGGTGCCAGGCCGCCGATACCGGTGGCGACCGAGGTCGTCGCCATGGAGAACGCCTATCGCATCGTCGATCGCTTCGTCGGCCGGCTGGAGCCGGCGCGCGAGACCTCCTTGGGCTTCGAGCGGGCAGGCTTGATCATGGAGATGCTGGTCGAGGAAGGCGATCGCGTGGAAAGCGGGCAGCTTCTCGCGCGTCTCGATGTGGAGCCGCTGGAAGCCGAGCGCGCGCAGATGGTCGCCGAACGGGAGGAGCGGGTCGCCGACCTGCGACTCGCCAGGCTGACCGCCGAGCGGCAGCAGCGCCTGCATCAGGAAGGCCACGCCTCGGCCCAGCGCTATGACGAAGCGCGCCTGGCGGTCGAGTCGGTTGGGGCGGCCATCGTGCGCATCGAGGCCGCCATTCGCGGCATCGATATCGATCTCGATAAGTCTCTGCTGCGCGCGCCTTTCGCGGGACGCATCGCCGAACGCCTGCTGGACGAAGGGCGCGTGGTCGGCGCCGGTAGCCCGCTCTTCCGTTTGTTGGAAAGCGACCGGCCGCAGGCCCGCATCGGTCTCTCGCCGGACGTCGCCGCGCGCCTCAACGTTGGCGAGGACGTGACGCTGGAAAGCGGCGAATGGCAGCAGTCCGCCCGGCTGCTCGCCTTGCGTCCGGACCTGGTCAGTGGGACGCGTACCGTCCCGGCGCTCTTCGCTTTGGAGGGTACGAATGTCCTGCCGTTCGGCGAGGTGGTCGAGCTTTCGGTTCCGCGGGACGTGCCGGCGGACGGCGCCTGGGTGCCGCTCTCCGCGCTTTCCGAAGGACCAAAAGGGCTTTGGCAGGTTCTGACCGTCATCGAAGCGGACGGTGGCGCCTTGCAGGTCGGCCGGGAGGCTGTCGACATTCTCCACGTGTCGGGAAGCCGCGCCTTTGTGCGGGGCACGCTGGCTGACGGCACGCGCATTATCATCGCAGGCAGCAACCGGGTGGTGCCCGGCGAGCCGGTCGTGCTGGCAGCCGAGTGATTCGCCATGGGTAGCCTTCTCTACCGCGAGCGGCGTTTCTTGTGGCTGGTGGTCGGCCTGGTGCTGGCGATCGGGGCCACTGCGTTCCTCACCATCGGGCGGCAAGAGGATCCGACGATCACCAATCTCTTCGCCACGGTGGTCACGCCCTATCCCGGCGCCGATCCCGGCCGTGTCGAGGCCTTGGTGACCGAGAAGATCGAGGAGGAGCTGCGCGAGATCGAGGAGATCAAGGAGATCTCCTCAACTTCCCGCACGGGCATTTCCGTTATCACGATCGAGCTTTCGGAGTTCCTGACCGAAACCGAGATCGAGCAGTCCTGGTCGGAGATTCGCGACGCTCTGGCGGACGCATCGCTGGCCTTTCCGTCCGGCGTGCCGGAACCCGAGATGGACGACGATCGCACTGGCGCCTACACGGCAATCAGCGCCTTGGTCGCGCGCGACGGGCGCAGCGTGCCGAGCGCTTTCTTGCGCCGCTACGCCGAAGTGCTGCAGGACCGCATGCGCGGACTCCAGGGCACGGAGATATCGCGCCTCTTCGGCGTGCCCGAGGAGGAAATCCTGGTCGAGGTGGCGCCGCGCCGCCTGATTTCCCTTGGCTTGACGGTGGATGAGGTCGCCGACGCCATCCAGCTCGCCGACAGCAAGGTAGAGTCCGGTCGGGTGCGCGGCAGTGGCGAGGACTTCATCATCGAGGTTGCCGGCGAGATCGACTCTCTGGAGCGCATTCGCCAGGTGATCGTCGCCAACGACAGCAACGGCGCCGCCGTGCGGGTGGGTGACGTCGCCACGGTCGCACGCGCCGTGCGCGAGCCGGTCGCCACCCAAGCTTTCACCGACGGAGAGGCTGCCGCCTTCGTCGCCACGCGCATGCAGCCCGACCTGCAGGTCGACGCCTGGATGGCGCGAGTGCGCGCCGCCATTGCCCAGTTCGAGGCCGAGCTGCCGGACGGCATCGAGCATCGGCTGATCTTCGATCAGAGCGGCTATACCGCCCTCCGCCTGCAAGGCCTGGCCGAGAACCTGGCCATCGGCGTCAGTCTGGTCGTGCTGGTGCTGGTGATCAGCCTGGGCTGGCGGGCTGCAATGGTCGTCGCCTTGATGCTGCCGCTCACCAGCTTGGCCTCGCTGGCCATTCTTCAGAAGCTCGGCGTCCCCATTCATCAGATGTCGGTGACGGGTCTCATCGTCGCGCTGGGACTGCTGGTCGACGCCGCCATCGTCATGACAGACGAGGTGCGGCGCCGTCTCGAAGCCGGAGAGAACCGGGTCGAAGCGGTCACCGACGCGGTACGGCGCCTGCGCGGGCCACTGCTGGCCTCCACGGCGACCACGGTGCTGGCCTTTGTGCCCATGGCGCTCTTGCCCGGGCCTGCCGGAGATTTCGTCGGCTCCATCGCGATCTCCGTCATCGTCATGCTGAGCGTCTCTTTCCTGCTGGCGATGACGGTGACGCCGGCCTTGGCCGGCATGCTGGTCCCCGCCAGCGAGAAGGGTAGATCCTGGTGGCGCAATGGCTTGCAGCCGGGCTTGGTCGGACGGCTCTTCGCCCGCTCGCTCGATCTCGCGCTGCGCTATCCGCGCCTCGCAGTCCTTGGTGCCCTGGTGCTGCCGATCATCGGTTTCGGCAGCTTTCCCACCCTGACCGCTCAGTTTTTCCCCGGCGTCGAGCGCGATCAGTTCTATGTCCAGATCGAGCTGCAGGAGGGCGCCAGCCTCGCCGAGACCAGCGCCGCGGCCATTCGGGCCGACGCGATTCTGCGGGCCGAGCCTGAGGTCACCCGGACCCACTGGTTCGTGGGAGAGAGCGCCCCGTCCTTCTACTACAACATGATGACGGACCAGGACGGTGTGCCGCGCTTCGCCGAAGCCCTGGTGACCACGGCCTCGGAAGAGGCGGCGGAAAGCATGCTGCCGCGCCTGCAGGCTGCGTTTGACCGCGGCTTGCCGAGCGCGCAAGTGATCGTCCGCGATCTGGTTCAGGGGCCGCCGGTTGCGGCTCCGGTGGAGGTTCGCCTGGTCGGCCCGGAGCTGTCGGTGCTGCGCAGCCTGGGTGAGGAACTGCGTCTGCGCTTGGCCGACATCTCGGGTGTCACCCACACCACCGCGACTCTGCTCGGCGGGCCACCCAAGCTGGTGCTCGATCTCGATGAGGAGAAGGTGCGCCTGACCGGCCTCACCCTGGGACAGATTGCCCGCCAGATGGAGAGCCTGACCGAGGGCGCCACCGGCGGCTCGCTGATCGAGGGCTCCGAGGAACTGCCGGTTCGGGTGCGGGTCGGCGAGGCCTGGCGCAGCGGTGCCGAGCAGATCGCCGCGCTGGAGGTGCTGCGCCAAGGCGGCGAGCTAGACGGCGAGACCTGGCGCGGCATTCCCCTGCAGGCGCTCGGCGAGATGCGGCTGGTTCCCTCCGACAGTCCGATCGCCCGGCGCAACGGCGAGCGGATCAACACGGTGCAGGCCTATGTCGCGCTCGGTGTGCTGCCGGAAGAAGCGCTCAAGGTGCTGCAACAGAGCTTGGTCGAGCAGCCTCTGGCGCTGCCGCTCGGTTACCGCATCGAGTACGGCGGCGATTCCGATGCAAGGGCGGAGACCATCCGCAACCTGCTGTCCCCGATCGGCCTGGTCGTTGCCTTGATGGTCGTCTCGCTGGTGCTGACCTTCAATTCCTACCGTCTGGCTGCCGTCGCCGGCGTGGTCTCGGTGCTTTCCATGGGGCTCAGCGTCCTGGTCTTGGCGGTCTTCGGCTATCCCTTCGGCATTCAGGCGGTGATCGGCGTCATCGGCTCCATCGGTGTGTCGATCAACGCGGCGATCATCATCATGACCGCTCTTCAGCTAGACCCGGGCGCCCTGCGTGGCGATGTCGTCGCCATCCGCAGGGTCGTGCTGGCCGCCAGCCGCCACATCCTCTCGACCACCATCACCACCTTCGGCGGTTTCCTGCCGCTCATCCTGGAAGGCGGTGGATTTTGGCCACCCTTCGCCATGTCCATCGCCGGCGGTGTGCTGCTGTCCACCGTCGTGTCCTTCTATTTCGTGCCGCCGATGTTCCGGCTGGTCATGGGCGTGCATAAGCAGCCTTCGCTGGGTCGGGAGCGGGCCTTGAGCGACCTGCGGGAGCCCAGCCCGGCGATGACAATCGAGCAGCGAACACAATAGGCGTTTGGCCGCTTGCGGCGCGCGCCTCCCATGCAGCGGTGAGGCTTGGCGAAGGGCGCCTGCCCCCGATACAACGTGGGCACGCAAGGCTTCGCAGCAAGCCGCCAAAAATCCGGCAAATGGGAGGTGCCGCCATGGATACTCTGAGCCCGCAGACCAAGCTCGGTCGCGCTCTGTCCCGCCTTTTGGAAGACTACGGCATCGATACGGTGTTCGGCATTCCCGGCGTGCACAACGTCGAGCTGTTCCGCGGCTTCGAAGAGACCGGCATGCGCCTCGTCCTGCCGCGGCACGAACAGGGCGCAGGCTTCATGGCCGACGGCTATGCCAGGGCCAGCGGGCGGCCCGCGGCCTGCTTCGTCATCACCGGGCCCGGTCTGACCAACATCATGACGCCGATCGGCCAGGCCTATTCGGACTCGGTGCCGATGCTGGTCTTCGCCAGCACTCTGGACGTCAAGGATATCGCCCAGGCCGGCGGGCGCCTGCACGAGATGATCGACCAGCGCAGTGCCGCGGCCAGCGTTTCGGGCTTTGCGGAGATCGCCTACGCGGCCGAGGAGTGCGAGGAGCTGGTGGCGCGCGCCTTCACCGGCTTTGCCACCGGTCGGCCGCGGCCTGCTTACATCGAGCTGCCCATCGACGTGCTGGCCAGCGAGGTCCCGGCCAACTGGACGGCCCGGCGCCTGCCCGGACGGCCGGTGCCGAACCCGGCCGACGTCGCCGAGGTGGCGACTGCCCTGGCCAATGCGGAGCGCCCCCTGCTGCTGCTCGGCGGCGGGGCCGTCGATGCGGCCGGGCCTCTCAGACGCCTGGCCGAGACGCTGCGTGCGGCCGTGGCCACGACGGCCGCCGGCAAGGGCATCGTCGAGGACGGCGCGCCGCTCTCTCTCGGCGCGACCCTGACCTCATCCGAGACCAAGGCCTTCATGGAGACCGCCGATGTGATCCTGGCCATCGGCACGGAGCTGGCGGAGACCGACTTTTGGGATCCCTATGCGGTGCCGCGCGACAAGATGCTGTTTCGCGTGGATATCGACCCGCGCAGCCTGGCCGACGGCAACCCGGCGAGCCTGGGGATCTGCGCCGATGCCGAGGCTTTCGCCAAGGCGTTGCTGGCGGCCTTGCCGGCGGAGGGGGGAGCCAGTCGCTTGCAAGCCGATGAGATCAGCGACCTGCGGGCGCGTGTTGTCGACAACCGGGGCGCGCTGCGCCGCCGCCATGCCGCTGTCCTCGAAGCAATGAAGAGTGCCCTGCCGAACGACGCGATCATTGTCTCCGACATGACGCAGATCGCCTACTCCGCCACCGAGGTCTACGGCATGGATGAGCCACGTTGCTGGTTGCATCCCTGCGGCTTCGGCACCCTGGGCTATGCGCTCCCGGCGGCCATCGGGGCGCAGATCGCCGAGCCGGAGCGTGCCGTCGTTGCGCTGATCGGCGACTACGGTTTCCAATACACCATCAACGAACTGGGTGTCGCGGCTGAGCATGATCTGCCGCTCATCATCCTGCTATGGAACAACGACGCCTTGGGCCAGATTCGCGACGACATGGTGCACAAGCAGATCGCGCCGCTGGGCACGAGCTTGAAGAACCCGGACTTCGCGGACATCGCCAAGGCCTACGGCTGCGGCTAC
>JANQIA010000499.1 GCA_028282405.1 Rhodovibrionaceae bacterium | reverse complement strand
CTGGTTTCCGCAAGGAAGTGGGGGTTCGAGTCCCTCCACCCGCACCAGCCTTCGCAGCTTATCGAGCGAAGCGAGGTTAGCGAGAAGGCTGTCGCGCCGGACCCCGGATTTAATCCGGGGGTAGGCGGACCTGTCGCTGCTTCGGCTCGGCAGGCCATCCCCCGGCGCATCTCGGTCTATTGCACCTGCAGTGAAGCGCCGTCCCAGACAAGAGCGACCGCATGCTGAGCTACATCAGGGTCGGTGCCAACGATATCCCACGCTCGGGGCGCTTCTATACGGCCATCCTGACCCCGCTCGGCTACCGGAAGAAAGAGGTGCCGAACGGCGTCGAGTTTACCTTTCCGGAGGTGCCCGGCCGGTTGCCTGGCCCTGCCGCGGTCTACGTGGCGAAGCCATACGACGGGAAAGAGGCGAGCGTCGGCAACGGCTCCATGATCGCCTTCCAAGCCGAGACGCAAGAGATGGTCCGCAGCCTTCACGCCGCCGGTCTTCAGGCGGGCGGCTCCGACGAGGGCGCGCCCGGCTTCCGGGCCGACTACAGCGACCACTTCTACGTCGGATATCTCCGCGATCCCCTGGGCAACAAGGTCGCGATCTTCTGCGCCAACCCGGCAGAGCGCGCGCGGGGCGGCTGAACGCGGCCTTGGGACTGCTTCTCGCGGCGTTTGCTGGCGGCGCAGAACACCGAGATCACTTGGTGGTGTGACGTCTCTCTCCATCCTCCTGCTCGCCAAGAGCCTCCCAAGGTTGTAAGCTTGCCTCAAAACAGGACGCGTGAAGCGGAAACGAAGGGGATGGCCGACCAGGAACAAGAAGCCTCCGGGACCGAGTTCGAGCAACAGCAGCTGGAACTTGAGCTGCGCCGCCTAGCGCTCGAGGAGCGGAAGCACGATGACGATGTAAGATTGCGGGAGAGGGAATATGAGTTCCAGCGACGCCGCCGACTCGTCAACCCTGTCACCGTGGGCCTCCTTGCTGCGGCAATCGGCCTGTTCGGGAACATCCTTCTGGCCTACCTGAACGCCAAGGCAGAGCGCGCTGCGCAGGAGCAGCAAGCGGAGTACGACCGCATCCTCGCCGCCATGCGGTCAGGTGAACTTGAGACCACCAAAGCCAACTTCCGGTTCCTCATTGCAGCGGAGCTCGTCGCCGCGAGCCCTAGCCTGTTGGAAGCAGTGGAGGGCCTGGGGACCGGAACGACGCCCAACTTTGGGCAGGGCCCAAGCGGCCCGCCGACCCTCGACCAGATGCTGTCCTTTGTTGAGCCGCTGCCGGAGGCCCAAGAGGGCCAGCTTAGAGTCATGACACTCAACGTGGCGTCCGGCCACGACACCGACCCTTCATACATCGCCAGAGAAATGGCCCTGTATCCCGATATCCACATCTGGGGCCTCACTGAGGTCGGCGGTGAGGATGACCTGGAGCTGACACTGGAGCACTTGGAGTACTCGACTGGCAGACCTCACGGCAGCCTGCTGGGAAGTTCCGGGTACAGAGACAGGATCGCCATCGTCTGGGACACAACAGTGGTTAGGCAGGTTTCCATCTGCGGCGACGTGGGGTGCGAGCCGCCCTGGTCGTCGCTATTGGGGGGACTCGATGCGACTGAGGAGTACCTTCGTGGACTTGGGTTGGTCGGAGACGACGAGGAAAGCCGAAAGGCTCTGTCGCGCATCGATGCCCGCAATACTCGTCGGCCAGTCGTAGCCGAGTTCCGCCACCTCGCCTCCGGCCGCCAGTTCAGTTTTGTGGTCAACCACTTCCAGCGAAGGGACCAGCGTTTGCGTCAGATGCAGGCGGCCCTGCTACGCGAGTACGCCCGCCGAGGCGAACTGGCCGCACTCCCGGCAATCGGCGTCGGCGCCCTCAATTTGGACTGGGATGTAGATCACGTTGGAGACCTGCTCGATGGGGGCAACGTGGCCTTTCGCCTCCTGTTCAAGGATTCCCCGTGGACGTGGTTGAGGCCCGAGCCGCTAGTGCCGACGACCTGCTCTACGCACTTCCGCGCTATAGTAGATTTCATTGTCGTTGCAGGTGGGGCGGAGACGTGGGCAACGTCCGCCCGAGTGCTGAACCCGAGCTCTAGTTACTGCGAGAGGTACGAACACGGGTTTCACGACCATCGCCCCGTCTTCGCAGTATTTGAGCCGGCGAAGCAGGGCTAGGGCGCCTTAGTCCAGGCCGACGTCTAGGTCCACGCTCAACACCCCGCCAACCCGTAGACACGCTTCCGCGCCCGTCGCCGCTGCGCGTGCTGGACGCCCCGCAGCGCGACCAACAGTCCGTGGGCAAGGTCCAGATGGCTCACCCGGAAAACACGCATGTCATTCTGGCAGGTCGGTTAACGGAAGCGCATCGTGAAAAACGAACTAATATCAACAGCAATAACGTCTGGCGAAGCCTAGGCTACCCACTGAGCCAAGCCGTGGCGGAACCGGATGGCCGTCGCGGTGATGACGACCTTATGTGGAGGCATACTTGGTGAGAAGGCGCTCCAGGACCTCGCGGGCCGGCTTCACGCGACCGGCGGCGATGTCAGCCTCGCCTGCCGCGATCTTTGCCCTGAGATCGGTGAGCCAGTCGATGTACTCGAGCACACCCGACTCGACCGCTTCGCGGTCGGCCTCCGGAAGGGTCTCGATCTTCGCAATGATCTTCTGTCCAGCTTTGCTCATACCCAAGAGTATATCCCAGGTGGCGTGGCTTGTCAGGTGAGGGGCCAGTCGCTCCAGACTCACGCAGCCTCTTACAGATGCCCGCACATCGCCTCCGATCGTCGGCGCAGCATTTCGCCCTCTGGGTCGCCTCACGAGGCCCCGGGCCGTGTCGTGAGCTTGCGCATGGCAGGCACGCCCCAGGTCGTGAGCAGGAGCAGGAAGCCGAGCGCCGCCGCGGCGACCACGACGTAGTAGGGCGAGCGGATGTCGATGCTCATCAGCTCGCCGCCCGCCAGCGACATGATCCCGCCGGCAAGACAGAAGACGGCGGTGGTGACGCCCATGACCCAACCCTGGTCGTCCGCGCTGACGCTGCTCGAAAAGATGCCAAGCATCGTCGGATAGGAGACGCCGAACAGAAGGTAGAACAGAAAGATCGGCACGAAGGTCAGATAGGCCACCGGGATGAGCACGAAAGCCGCCCCGCAGATCGCCATGGTGACCAGGCTCGCGCCGATGATCTGCTGCTTGCCGAAGCGCGCTTGCGCCGGCTTGACCAGCAAGCTGCTGCTGGTTGCCAGCGCGACGCCGACCACCAGCATGGCGATGCTGCCGCCCAGCACCCCGTATCCGAAGGCGCTGGTCAGGTAGTTGTCGACGAAGACGTAGAAGGTCAGGTTGGCGATCATGAACAGCGAATAGACTGGCATGATCTGCATGACGACCGGGTGCTTGGTGACCTTCCAGAGGCTGTCGGTGATGTCGCGCGGCCGGAAGACGAAGGGCGTGCGCTCGGTGCGGATGTCGTGGAAGAAGACGATCACCATGCCGATGCCGATCAGCACCAGCACGAAGGAGGCATAGAACGGTAGTTTGAGGCTTGCCCAACTGCCAAGCACATCGGGGTCGGACAGCAGGCCGCCGATAATCGGGCCGCCGACCAGGCCGAAGCTGATGCCGGTGACGATGAAGCCCATGTTGCGGTCGCGGTCGGCCTCGTCCTTGCTGCCGTCGATCATGGCCGCCTGGGCGATCGGCTGGTTGCCGGCGGTAAAGCCGGTGATCATGCGCCCCAAGATGAGCAGCCAAATGCTGTTCAGGTAGAGCGCGACCAGGGTGATGGCATAGCCGGTCAAGGCGCCGCCGAGGCAGATCAGCAAGGCATTCTTGCGGCCGATGGCGTCGGAGACCTTGGCGACGTAGACCACGCCAAGAAACCACGCCAGAAAGAACATGCCGATCACAAGGCCGTAGTTGAGGTGGCGCATGCCGGTCGACGTGTCGGCCGGCAGAAAGCCGGTCGAGGGGTCCATGATCAGCGTGTTGAGGATCGGGAAGACCAGCCCCTGACCGATCAGGTCGAGGAAGACCACGAACATCAAGGTCACCTTGGCCATCGCCGACATGGCATCGCTCCCCGGTCTCGCTGCAGCCCGCACGTTTTCCTTACGCACCAACGTGTCACGGTAAGCCAAGCCGGCCGATTGACCAAACGGCTTCCGACGCTCCGCGCGAGCCAGCCTACCGCGTCAGCCTGCGGTCACTGCTCCAACCACAGGTGCGCATGGCTCTTGGATAGCCGTTGGCTGACGGCGAGAGCGAACGTAGGCTGCCCCCAAGACGCAGAAGAAGCCGCACGCTGCGTCGTGGATAGCGAGGGATTATGCGCATGGGTCGACCGAAGGCCATGACGCCTTGGCGAGACCGCGTGACCGAGAAGAACATTCTGTTCCTCTCCAAGGTCTTCGAGCGGGTGGCGGCACAGGGAAGCATCTCCGCCGGCGCCCGAGACCTCGGGCTCTCGACCAGCGCCGCCAGCCGCTACATCCGGGAGCTGGAGGATGCCTTGGGCGTGCGGCTGATGGATCGCACCACGCGACAACTGCGCCTGACGGAGCCCGGCACGCTCTACCTCAACCGCGCGACGCGGATTCTGGACGACATGTCGGAGCTCTATGAGTCGGTCTCGAGCCTCCAGGGCGACGTGCGTGGGTTCATTCGCGTCGCCTGCTCGAACCTCTTGGGGCACACCCACGTGGCCGGGCTGATCCCCCAATTCCTCGAGCTCTATCCCCACGTAAACGTCGAGATCAACCTCACGTCGCTGGCCGTTCCTTTGGTGGAAGAGGGCTATGACGTGGCCATTCGCATCGGGCCGCAAGCGGACAGCGCTCTGCAGTGCGTGAAGCTAGGGGAGGCGGGCTCGATCGTCTGCGCAACGCCCGATTACCTCGAGCGGCATGGGCGGCCCGTGCATCCGACCGATCTGTCGGAACATAGCTGCGTGCTGACCAACGTCGCCCGTCAGCTGGGCGCTTGGCGGTTCGAGGGTCCGGACGGCCCCGTTGTCGCGCCGGTATCGGGGCGTCTCTCCACGAACAATATCGAAGCGATCTTCCAAGCCACGCTGGCCGGCTTCGGCATCGCCAACCTGCCCGACATGCTGGTCAAACCGGCGTTGGGCGATGGCCGGCTCGAGCGGCTGTTGCTCGGCT
>JANQIA010000482.1 GCA_028282405.1 Rhodovibrionaceae bacterium | reverse complement strand
CGCCGAGGAGCGCATCGCCAAGGTTCAGCCCTCGGACCCGGAGGCCGTCGCCGTCATGGCCAAGCGCGACGAGCCGCGCATTCCCTTCGGCTGGCTGGTCGAAAAGGGGCTTCTGGAGCCTGGCACCATGCTGTACGGACCCGGCAAGCGCTGGACCGCCAAGGTGCGTTCGGACGGTACCCTGATTACGGATAAGGCACGCGGCTCTATCCACCAGGTGGGCGCGGCAGTGCAGGGCGCCCCCTCTTGCAACGGCTGGACCTTCTGGCACATCCCTGTCGAGGGCAGCCTGGTGCCCATCGACCTCTTGCGGCAGAAGCTGCGCGCCGGGCTTCACTGACCGGGCCGCTCAACCCGCAGCATCTCGTTGCCGCCTTTCTGAAATTCGTAGTCGACCCGCACGACCGCGCTGTCGAAGCCGTCGGTGGCGAGGGCCGCACGCAGCGGCTCCAGGTGCTGCGATGTCTGGCCGTCGAGGTCGAGCAGAGGGAAGAGGCGAACGCTGCGTGCCACGCGCAGCAGCTCCCGTACGGCCTCCAGGTGAAAGGCCAGATCGAACTGCTTGCTGTAGAGCAGCAGGAAGTGGGAGGAGAGCGCGAGATCGAAGGCCCGGTCTCGGAACGGCAGCAACGGCAGGGCCGCCGCCAGGTACTGCGCCCTGCGCCGGCGGCCGCCGAAGTCGGCCAGGAAGCGCTGCATGGCCGCCAACCTAACGCCCTCTTGCCGCTCCGGCGTGCCGTAGTGGTCCCAGACGAAGCGGGCCTGGGCTTGCCGTATGCTCGCCAGCATGGTCGGGCGGACCTCGTCGATACGGCGGGCGATGCGTGCGGCGTCTACGCTATAGAGGGGATCGACCGCGCAGACCGAGAGACCTCGCTCGGCGGCCTCCACGGCGAAGGAGGAGGGGCCGGCGCCGCAGTCCAGCACGCGAGTGCCGGGCGCAAGCCCGTCGAGCGCGAAGAAGGCGCGGTATTCGCTATAGCTGCGCCCCCAGGGCACGGCCGTCTTGAAATCGAAGGCTTGCGGCATCGGTCGCGCTCTCCTTGCTGGTTGGGCCGCCCCTGCGCGACCGCCAAGCCGGAAAGCAAGCAGGCCGCCCGAGGGGGCGGCCTGCTGCTGCTGTCACATCTCCAAAGAAACAGCCGGAGGTCCGCCCTTACAAGGACGGCCACCAGAAACGCGTAACGGGCCTGATCGATGCGCTCGCCATCAGTTCAGCTTCGCCTTCACTTCGTCGATCGAGCGGCTCATCACTTCGTTGGACTTGGCCGCGTCGAGGTTGTCGGCGATCAGGCGCCCGGCGGCGGCAACGGCGACGTCGACCGCCTTGCCGCGCACTTCGGCCAGCGCCTCGGCCTCGGCCTGGGCGATCTTGTCCAGCGCCTGCTGCTCTCGACGCTTCAGGGCGTGCTCCAAATCCGCCTGCGCCTGTTCGCGCAGGCGCTGGGCCTCGGCCTGGGCCTGGGCCACGATGCCTCTTGCATCCTCGGCCGCGGCGCGCTGCTTGCGTTGATACTCCGCGAGGAGGGACTGAGCGTCCTCGCGCAGTTTCTCCGCCTCGTCGAGCTGCGCTTTGATGCGTACGGCGCGCGCATCGAGCCCGCCGGTCACCGCGGAGTAGATCTTCTTGAACAGGCCGCCGACCAGGATGACGAAGCCGACCAGAACCCACAATTCGGCGGAAAGCAGCAGCTCGGACATCAGCTTTGCTCTTTCAAGGCTGCGGTGACGGCGGCACTGGCTTGGCCTTCGCCGATCTCGACGCCGATCAAGCGGGCCGTGGCCTGCCGGGCGGCGCCGTTTGCCACCTGCTGTACGTGCGCCAGGGCGTCTTT
>JANQIA010000318.1 GCA_028282405.1 Rhodovibrionaceae bacterium | reverse complement strand
GAGCCCATCATCTAAGGCGCGCGATCGAGGCCGCAGCCGCAGCTTTTGGAGAGACAGAACGATGTGCGAGATCGAAGTCGAGCAAATCCCCGGGCTCCCGGGCAAACTCCCGGAGGGAGAGCGGCTGCTTTGGCAGAGCAGGCCGTCGTGGCACGCCTTGGCGCGCCGCTGCTTCAAGGTTCGGGCCATCGCCATCTACTTTGCCGTCTTCGCGGTCTGGTGGACGGTGTCGGCACTGTCCGACGGGGCCGCTTTCGGGCCGGCGCTCTTGGATGGATTGGCCGTGGTTCCGGTCGCCGCCCTGGGCATCGCGGTGGTCTGCGGTCTCGCGTGGCTGACGGCGCACAACTCGATCTACAGCATCACCAGCAAGCGGGTCGTCATTCGCACGGGCATCGCCTTGCCCATGACCTTCAACGTGCCCTTCAGCAGGATCGCCTCCGCCAACATGAAGGTGGAGGCCAACAAGACGGGCGATATCGTCTTGGCGCTAAGCGGCCGCGACCGCATTGCCTATGCCCACCTCTGGCCGCACGCGCGCCCATGGCACCTCAAGGACGTCCAGCCGATGCTGCGCGGCCTGCCGGACGTGCAGGCGGTCGGCGCTCTGCTCTCCGACGCCTTGGCTCAGGCTTCGGGTCAGGCTGCGGCCGAGAGCGAAAGCGTCACGGCGAAGCCCGCGATCTTGGATGCGCACGAGAAGGAGCGTCCTTGGCAGGGCGAGCCCCGTCCCGGCGCCGTCCCCCTGGCCGCGGCCGAGTAGTTGCGGCACGGCCTAGAGAGTGGAGAGCCCCGGATGACCGAGAGAATCTACCACAGCAATCCCTTCCCGAAGGCGGTGCTTTGGGGGGCGGGCGCTCTGCTCCTTCTCAGCCTCGTAGCCGTGGCCTTTGGGCGCTTCACCGGCATCGGCACGGTGATGAACCCGCAAGCCCAGCCGCGCGTGGTGCACAGCCTCCATTTCGACGACCGCGCCGACGGCGCCGTGGTCATCAGTGATGCCGGCACCAACCAGGTGGTTCTGGAGCTGGGGCCTGGCACGAACGGCTTCGCCCGCGGCGTCATGCGCGGCATGGCGCGTGGCCGCAAGCTCGAAGGCCTGGGCAACGAAACGCCCTTCCGCCTGGTGCGCTGGACGGACGGCCGCCTGACCCTGGAAGACCCGGAGACCGGCCACGTGGTCGAGATGAACGCCTTCGGCAAGACCCAACTGGACAGCTTCGCGGCGATCCTCGACGCCGCCTCCGCCAAACAAGGGAGCGTGACCCAATGAGCTTCTCTCTCTTCGCGAGACGCAGTGTCGAGGTGCCCTGCCGGATCGAGGTGGCGAACACCTTCGAGAGCCTGCATGCCCACGTCGACCTGGCCCGCGAGAACGACCTGCAGCCGGGCGACGAAGTGCGCGTGCACGGCGACGACATTCATGCAGCCTATGGCGAGAGCTTCACCCTCGAACGCCGCGCCACCGTGACCCGCGCCAGTTGGCTGGAGCGTGCCGTCACCCGCGTGGTGGGCAATTTCGAGTTCATGGAGCTGCTCGATATCAGCTTTAGCGACAGGAGGAAGCTATGACCGCAGCCGCTCGCCGCATCTCGCCGGCAGACAACGAGTACGTGAAAGCCGAGCTGGCGAAGAACGGTATCGATGCCACCGCCGACAACGGGCCGAACGAATCGACCCTGACGGCGCAGGAGGACACGCTCCTCAGCCCGCGCTTCTACACCACCGATTTCGACGCCCTGGACGCCATCGACGTCACTCCGGTGCGCGCCGAATGGGATGCCTTGCTGGCCGAGCTGGCCGAGGACCGCAACAAGCGGCACTTCAAGCGCGACGACGATTGGCACCAGCAGGTCCGCGATCTGCCCGAGGGCCTGCAGAAGGAGTTCATGGACTTCCTGATCTCCTCGCTGACCGCCGAGTTCTCCGGCTGCGTGCTCTATGCCGAGATGCGCAAGCGCGGCACCAACAAAGACATCATCGACCTCTTCAAGTACATGAGCCGCGACGAGGCGCGCCACGCGGGCTTCCTCAACGACACGCTGAAGGACTTCGGTATCGGCGTCGATCTCGGCTTCCTGACCAAGACCAAGAAGTACACCTACTTCCAGCCCAAGTTCATCTTCTACGCGGTCTATCTGTCGGAGAAGATCGGCTACGCGCGCTACATCACGATCTTCCGCCACCTGCAGAACCATCCGGACAAGCGCTTCCATCCGATCTTCAAGTGGTTCGAGCAGTGGTGCAACGACGAGTTCCGCCACGGCGAGGCCTTCGCCCTTCTGATGCGGGCGCAGCCGCACACCCTGCGCGGGCTCAACAAGCTCTGGATCCGCTTCTTCCTGCTGGCGGTCTTCGCCACCATGTACGTGCGCGACCATGCGCGGCCCGAGTTCCACGAGGCGCTCGGCGTCGACATCGACGACTACGACATGCGCGTGTTCCGCATCACCTCGGAGATCTCCAAGCAGGTCTTCCCGCTCACCCTCGACATCGACAACCCGCGCTTCAAGCAGCTCATGGACCTGCTGCTGCGGACCTCGGTGAAGATCGATCAGGCCAAGCGCCGCGGCGGCGTTGTCGGCGCCCTGAAGCGCGTCGGCCTGGCCGGCGTCGCGGCGACCACCTTGGCCCGGCTCTATCTGCTGCCGGTCAAGCGCAACACGCCGCCGGCCGACAGCCGCCTGGTCCCCGCCTGGTAGGAAGGAACAACCGGTCCCGATGGAAACCTACGGCGTTCCCGCACTCTTTGCCGTACTGGTCTGGTGGTGGAGCACAGGCGCCATCCTCTGGCTGGTCAGCATGCCGCGGCGCTACCATCCGGCACTCTTCGTCGGCGGCACCCTGCTGCTTCCCATGGCGGTTTGGGGTGTGGTGACCAGCGGCGCCAACGCCAACATGTTTGGCGCCTATCTCGGCTTTGCCGCGGCGATCGGCGTCTGGGCCTGGCACGAGATGGCCTTCCTGTTGGGCTATGTCACCGGTCCCAATACCGAGCACTGCCCGGCAGACGCCCGCGGCTGGCGCCGCTTCCGCGCCGCCACGCGCACCGTGATCTACCATGAGATCGCCCTGGCGGTGACCGCCGCGGCGCTGGTCTGGCTGCTTTGGGACTCGCCCAATCAGGTTGCGGCCTGGACCTTCCTGGTGCTCTGGATCATGCGGCTCAGCGCCAAGCTCAACGTCTACTTCGGCGTGCCGAACATGGCCGAGGAGTTCCTCCAGCCGCACCTTGCCTACATGAGCAGCTACTTCCGCAAGCGTCCGGTGACGCCGCTCTTCTCCGTCGCGGTGACGGCGGCGACGGCGGTCGCGGTGCTGGTGGTGCTGCGCATGATCGATTCCGCCACCCCGATGTGGGAGACGGCGGCGCTCGGCCTCGCCGGCACGCTGCTGCTGCTGGCGATCATCGAGCATTGGTTCCTGGTGCTGCCCGTCCGCGAGGCGATCTTGTGGCGTTGGGCTCAGCGCAAGGCGGATACCAGCCGTCCGGCGTCGGCTCCGCGGCCGCACCAGGGGAGTGCGCCAAACAGTGAGGTGTCAGTGAAGTGCATGCCGGCAGGCAGCCCGCAAACCGCGTTGCTCAGGCCGACGGCTTCGACTGCCAGTTAGACGATGCCGCCGGCTAAACGATAACGAACAATCGGGAAAGACGACCCATGGACTATCAAGCCTTCTTCGAACAGCAGCTCGACAATCTGAGGACCGAGGGCCGCTATCGGGTATTCGCCGATCTGGAACGCAAGCTGGGTAGCTTTCCGCGCGCCACGCGCCATAAGCGCAGCGAACAGAGCGAGGTCACCGTCTGGTGCTCAAACGACTACCTCGGCATGGGGCAGAACCGGACGGTCATCGACGCGATGCACGGGGCCTTGGACCGCTGCGGCGCCGGGGCCGGCGGCACCCGCAACATCTCGGGCACCAACCACTATCACGTGCTCCTGGAGCGTGAGCTGGCCGACCTGCACGGCAAGGAAGCGGCGCTGCTCTTCACCTCGGGCTACGTCTCCAACTGGGCCAGCCTGACCACCTTGGCGGCCAAGCTGCCGAACTGCGCCGTGTTCTCGGACTCGCTGAACCACGCCTCGATGATCGAAGGCATCCGCCACAGCCGCGCCGAAAAGCACGTCTTCGCGCACAACAGCCCGGCCGATCTCGATCGCAAGCTTGCGATGATCGACCCGGACAGGCCGAAGCTGGTGGCCTTCGAGTCGGTCTACTCCATGGACGGCGACATCGCCCCCATCGCCGAGCTCTGCGACGTGGCCGACAAGCATGGCGCCATGACCTACCTCGACGAGGTCCACGCGGTCGGCCTCTACGGGCCGCGCGGCGGCGGCGTCGCCGAGCAGGAAGGCCTGATGGACCGCTTGACCCTGATCGAGGGCACGCTCGGCAAGGCCTTCGGCGTGGTCGGCGGCTACATCGCCGGCTCTGCCGCGCTCTGCGACTTCGTGCGCTCCTACGCGAGCGGCTTCATCTTCACCACGGCGCTGCCGCCGGCGGTGGCGGCCGGGGCCATCGCCTCCGTCCAGCATCTCAAGAACAGCCAGGCCGAGCGCATGACCCAGCGCGAGCGGGTGGCGCAGCTCCGCGCCCGGCTCGATGCGGCCGGCATTCCGCATATGCCCAACCCGAGCCACATCGTGCCGGTGATGGTTTGCGAGCCCGTGCTCTGCAAGCAGATCAGCGACATCCTGCTGGACGACTGGGGCATCTACGTCCAGCCGATCAACTATCCCACCGTGCCGCGGGGGACGGAGCGTCTGCGCTTCACGCCTTCGCCGCTGCATTCCGAGCAGGACATCGACACCCTGATGGAGGCCTTGACCACGGTCTGGGCGCAGCTCGGGCTGATGCGGCGCGAGGCCGCCGAGTAGGAGCGGCGGTTCGATAAGGCGACCCGAGCGGCTGCCCGGGTCGCTGCGGCTGGGGTTTTACTGGGCGGACGCCTGCTTCAGGTAGGCGATGACGTTGACGATGTCGGCCTCTTTCTTGAGGCCCGCGAAGGCCATGCGGTTGCCCTTCACGAAGCCCCTGGGATCCGACAGATAGGCGGTCAGGTTCTCTTCGGTCCAGGTGATGCCGGAGCCCTGCATGGCCTTGGAGTACTTGAAGCCCTCGACCGAGGCGGCGCTGCGCCCGACGATCCCGACGAGGTGCGGACCGACCCGGTTCTTCTCCTGATCGACCACGTGGCAAGCCTTGCATTTGCGAAAGACCTTCTCGCCTTTCGCCGGATCGCCCTCTGCCCAAGCCGGCCCCGAGGCCAGCAGGACAAAGAGCGCCGCGGCAATGCTGGCGAAGCCTATTTTCCGATCGCGCATGGGTTTATCTCCTCCCTTATGTGAATTTCTGAGAAGAAACCTAGTACGCTGTTCAACAGTTCTCCAGTGGGACGCCTGAAGAAAGTGCCGGCCTTGCCCAGCGGGTCGCTCAGGCAGCGCGCTTGCTGCTGGCCAGGGCGAGCAGTCCTGCCACGTCCAGGTGCGCTTCCATATGGGCGGCTAGGGCGTCGAGCGTCTGTTCCACCGCGGCGGTGTAGCTGAGGTCGGAGGGGGCGGCGCCGAGCTCTCGCAGGAAAGCGGCGCGAAAGCCGTCCGCCGAGAAGAGGCCGTGGATGTAGGCCCCCGCGACCCGGCCGCAGGGCGAGACGGCCCCCTCCGGCCGGCCCTCGATCTCCAGGAAGGGGCGGGCGCGGTCCGGTCCCTCGGTTCGGCCGATGTGAATCTCGTAGCCTTCGACCGCTTCGCTGCTTGCCAGGTGATGCCCGCTCACCCGAGCCAGGTGCTTGTCGCCGCCCATCACCGTGTCGACGGCGAGCAGGCCAAGCCCCGGGCTCTCTCCCGGCGGGCCCTCGATGCCCTCCGGATCGGCGATCGTACGCCCGAGCATCTGATAGCCGCCGCAGATTCCCAGCACCCTGCCGCCGCGGCGATAGTGCGCGGCGAGATCGATGTCCCAGCCCTGCTGGCGCAGGAAGGCGAGGTCGCCGCGGGTCGACTTGCTGCCGGGCAGGATGACGAGATCGGCATCGCCGGGCAGCGGACTTCCGGGCGGCACCATCTCCAGCGAGACCTCAGGCTCGAGCTTCAGCGGGTCGAAATCGTCGAAGTTGGCGATGCGGGAGAGCATGGGGCAGACGATCTTGCGCTTGCCCGGCTTGCTGCCGCTCACGAGATCGACCGAGTCTTCGGCCGGCAGGCGCACGGCGTCGGCAAACCAGGGCAGCACACCGAAGCTGCGCCAGCCGGTGCGCTCCTCGATGAAGCGATAGCCGTCGTCGAACAGCCGAATGTCGCCGCGGAACTTGTTGATCAGGAAGCCCTCGATCATCGCCGCATCTTCGGGATCGATCACCGCCTGGGTGCCGACGATCTGGGCGATCACGCCGCCGCGGTCGATATCGCCGGCAAGCACCACGGGCACGTCGGCGGCGCGGGCGAAGCCCATGTTGGCGATATCGCCGAGCCGCAGATTCACCTCCGCCGGGCTGCCGGCGCCTTCGACGATGATTAGGTCGGCCTGCGTGCCGAGCCGCTCGAAGCTCTCCAGCACGCCGTTCATCAGGCGCGGCTTGAGGTCGGCGTAGTCGAGCGCCTTGACCGTGGTGAGGCGCTGACCCTGCAGCACCACCTGGGCGCCGATGTCGGTCTCGGGCTTGAGCAGGACCGGGTTCATGTCCACCGTCGGCGCCCTGCCGCAGGCCAGGGCCTGCAGCGCCTGCGCCCGGCCGATCTCGCCGCCCTCGGCGACCGCGGCGTTGTTCGACATGTTTTGCGGCTTGAAGGGGGCAACCGCGATGCCGCGTTGCCGTGCCGCCCGGCAGAGACCGGCGACCAGCATGGATTTGCCGACATTCGAGCCGGCCCCCTGGATCATCAGCGCCGCGGTCACCGCGAGCTTCCCTTAGAACTCGACGCCCGCCTGAGCCTTCACGCCGTCGCGGAAGGGATGCTTCAGCAGGGTCATCTCGGTCGCCAGGTCGGCCGCCTCGATCAGCTTATCGGCGGCGTTGCGGCCGGTCAGCACCACATGGCAGTCCTCGGGCTTCTCGGCTTCGAGGAAGGCCAGCACCTCATCGAGATCGAGATAGCCGTAGCGCAGGGCGATGTTGATCTCGTCGAGCAGCACCATGCGGATGGCCGGGTCGCGGATCAGCTCCTTGGCCTTCTCCCAGCCGGCCTGGGCCATCTCCACGTCGCGGGCCTTGTCCTGGGTTACCCAGGTGAAGCCTTCGCCCATGGTGTGGAAGGCACAGAGGTCCGAGAAGTGCTCGGCGATTAGGGCGCGCTCGCCCGTGTCCATGCCGCCCTTGATGAACTGCACCACCGCGCAGGGCATGCCGTGGGCGATGCAGCGGAAGATCATGCCGAAGGCGGCCGAGCTTTTGCCCTTGCCCTTGCCCGTGTGGACGATGATCAGGCCGCGCTCTTCGGTCTTGCCGGCCATGATCTTGTCGCGGGCGCGGGCCTTCTTGGCCATCTTGGTGGCGTGGCGCTCCTGCTCCTCGGCGTCGACCGCCGGGCTTCCGTCCGTCGGGACATCGGTCTCGCTCATGCCTGGTCTCCTTTCAGCTCTGCAATCAAGGTCTGCGCGGTGTTGGAGCGCGGCTGCCAGAGGCCGCGTTGCACCGCCTCGTCCAGCCTTGCGGCGATCTCCTTGAGGGCCGCGGGGTTCGCCTCCTCCAAGAAGGCCCGCGTCTCCTCGTCTGCAAGATAGGCCTGGTGGACGAGATCGAAATGGTGATCCTGCACCGCCTGTGTCGTGGCGGCAAAGGCGAAGAGATAGTCCACCGTCGCCGCCATCTCGAAGGCGCCCTTGTAGCCATGGCGCTTCACCCCGGCGATCCACTTGGGATTGACCACCCGCGAGCGCACCACGCGCGCCACCTCTTCGGTCAGGGTGCGGATGATCGGCCGCTCCGGGCGGGAGTGATCGTTGTGATAGACCGTCGGCGCGCGGCCGCTCAGGCTCTCCACCGCCGCCGCCATGCCGCCCTCGAACTGATAGTAGTCGTCGCTGTCCAGCAGGTCGTGCTCGCGGTTGTCCTGGTTCTGCACCACGGCCTCGACTTGGCTCAGGCGCTTTTCCAGCAGCCCGCGGGCGACGGCGCCCTCGGCCGCCTGGCCGTAGGCATAGCCGCCCCACTCCAGGAAGGCATCGCCGAGATCGGCGCGGCGTTCCCAAACGCCGTTGTCGATCAGCGCCTGCAGCCCGGCCCCATAGGCGCCGGGCTTGGAGCCGAAGACGCGGAATCCGGCGCGCAAGGCGGCATCGGCGACGCCCTCGGCCTCCAGCCGTCGCGTTTCCGCGCGGTAGCGTGCGGCGGCGGGATTCTCGGCTTCGGGCTCTTCCAGTTCCATGACGGCACGGGCGGCACTGTCGATCAGGTCGATCTGGCCGGGGAAGGCGTCGCGGAAGAAGCCGGAGATGCGCAGGGTGACGTCGACCCGCGGCCGCCCCAGTACCGAGAGCGGCAGGATCTCGAAGCCGGTGACCCGGCGCGAGCCTTCGTCCCAGCTCGGCCGCACGCCCATCAGCGCCAGGGCCTGGGCGAGATCGTCGCCGCCTGTCCGCATGTTGGCCGTGCCCCAGGCGGTCAACGCCATCGCCTTGGGCCAGTCGCCGTGGTCCTGCACGTGACGCTCGATCAGCCGGCTGGCCGACTTCCAGCCCAAGGCCCATGCGGTCGGGGTCGGCAGCGCTCGGTTGTCGACCGAGAAGAAGTTGCGGCCGGTCGGCAGCACGTCCGGTCGTCCACGAGTGGGCGCGCCCGAGGGGCCGGGGGCGATGAAGCGCCCGTCGAGCCCGGCGAGCAAGCCGGCCAATTCCCGTTCGCCGCAGGCCCGCAGGGCCGGACGCAGTGTGCTGTCCAGGCGCTCCAGCACGGCGCGGGTGGCAGGCCAGCCTTCGGCGGGCTCGCAGGTTCCGGCGATCAGGTGGCTGGCGAGCAATTCCAGTCGCTCGACGCAATCGCCATGGCTGCGCCAGGCGTCCTCCGACTGCACTTGTAGCGCCTCGGGGCGTGGCCCCTGCCAGGGTTCCGACATGACGCAGTCGAGCGGATCGAAGTCCTCGGAGACCAGCCCGAAGTCGCGGGCCAGGGCGCGGATGAGGGAGGCGTCGCCGCCTTCGTCGCGCCCGCGCGGCAGCCGGGTGAGGGCGGCCAGCAGGTCCGACTCCAGCCGGCCCTCGGGTGCGGCGCCGAAGATGTGCAGGCCGTCGCGGATCTGGCTTTCCTTCAGCTCGCAGAGGAAGTCGTCGAGTTTGCGCAGCCGGCTGTCCGCGTCATCCTCCCTGTCGATGCCGGCGTCCCGGTCCAGGCCGCTGACCTCGGTCAGGCTGAGGATCTCCTTGCGCAGCAGTTCCAGCCGGCGCGGGTCGACGCCGGCCGCGTCGTAATACTCGTCGACCAGCGCCTCCAAGTCGCGCAGCGGGCCGTAGGTCTCGGCCCGGGTCAGCGGCGGCGTCAGGTGGTCGACAATGGCGGCCTGCGACCGCCGCTTGGCCTGGGTGCCTTCGCCGGGGTCGTTGACGATGAAGGGATAGAGGTGCGGCAGCGGGCCGAAGACGGCTTCGGGCAGACAGTCCTGCGAGAGCGCCACCGCCTTGCCCGGAAGCCATTCGAGATTGCCGTGCTTGCCTAGGTGCACCAGGGCCTGGGCGCCGAAGGTCTCGCGCAGCCAGATATAGAAGGCCAGGTAGTGGTGCGGCGGCGGCAGGTCGGGGCTGTGGTAGCTCTGCATGGGGTCGAGCTGATAGCCGCGCGCCGGCTGCACGCCGACGACCACCTTTCCGAAGCGATGCAGGGAGAGGGCGAAGGCCTGGCCGTCCAGGAAGGGGTCGTCCTCCGGCGGGCCCCAGCGCCCTTCGATGGTGTCGCGCACGCTTTCGGGCAATTGGGCGAAAGCCTCGCGATAGTCCGCGAGGGTTAGGCGTTCGCCGCCCTCGCGCTCGGCGCGGTCGGCCAGCCAGTTGGTCGGCCCGGCGGTGAGGATCTGCATCAGCGCCGCGCCGTCGGCGGGCGCATCCTCGACCCGGTAGCCGGCTTCGCTCAGGGCGGCGAGCACACGGGCGCAGCTTTCCGGTGTGTCGAGGCCAACCCCGTTTGCGAGCCGCCCATCCTTGTTGGGATAGTTGGCGAGGATAAGACCGAGGCGGCGTTCGGCTGCCGGCGTGCGGGCGAGGTGCGCCCAGTTGGCCGCCAGCTTGGCTGCGAAGCTGGCGCGCTCCTCCTGCGCCCGGTGGCGCGCCACAGGGAACTGCGTGGCCTCGTCGAAATAGGCCTCGTCCTTGAAGGCCACAGCCCGCGTCAGGATGCGCCCGTCCACCTCGGGCAGGGACACGTTCATGGCGATGTCGCGCGGCGAGAGGCCGCGGTCGCCCTCCGCCCAGGCGTCCTCGCTGCCGCCGGAGAAGACCACCTGGAAGACCGGCACGCCCGGCGCATCGAGCACCGTCGGCTGGCGGGCTTCGCGCCAGTCTTCCGCCTGGGCCGAGCCGACGGCAAAGCTGGTGGCGTTCAAGACCACATCGGGCGGTGCAGCCGAGAAGATCTGGGTCAGGGTCGCGGCCGAGAGTCCGTCCTTCAGCGAGGCGACGAAGACCGGCAGGGGGTTGAGCCCTTCTGCCGTCAGGGCGGCGGCCAGGCGGTCGATCACCTCGGCGCCGGCGCCTTGCAAGAGCGCGCGGTAGAACACCAGGGCGGCGGTCGGTGCGCCCGGCGTCCAATGCTCCTGAAGCGTCGCGAGATCGCCCGGTCCTTCGCCCGGCAGATAGGTCCCGGCGCGCAGCAGCGGCACGGCGTGGGCCGGTTGTGGCACGCCGTCCAGCAGATGGGCGGTGAAGCGCAGCAGGTTGGCGGCGTTGGCGGCGCCCCCCTCGACGAAGTAGCTCCAGAGCGCCTGCTGCGTCTCGTCCGGAAGGCTCGAAGCACGTGCCAAGGCCTCGTCCGGCTTGTCGTCGCCGGGCAGGGCGACGAAGGGCACGCCGGCCTCGGCCAGGCGCAGGGCGCACTGCTCGAGGCCATAAGGCCAATAAGCCTCGCCGCCGAGAAGCCGGGCGATGACCAGGCGCGATTGGGTCAGGGTCTTGTCGAGATAAAGATCGACGGAGAAAGGGTGCTGCAGCCAGGCGAGCCTGGCCAGCCGCAGGGACGGCACCGCATCGCCCAGGCGCTGCTTGGCGCCGGCGAGCGCAGCCAGCTCCATATCGTTGGCCGAGAGAACGACGACATCGGCCGGCGACTGCTGCGGGTCGACCGGCTCGGTGCCGTCGCTGATCTCGCCCGCCTGCGCCTGAAGCAGATGCATCGGTCTCTGGCCGGCTCTACTCCGCGGCGGCTTGCTGCGGCGCGTAGCCGCCGAGCGCCGCGGCGATGCTCTCCCGATCGAGCCCGGCGTGGCCGATCGCGACCAGCGCGCTTCGCCGCTCTTCCTCGGGCCGGAAGGGCCGGTCGAAGTAAGTCGAGACCCGCGGGCCGACCGCCTGGACCACCAGGCGCATGGGCTTGCCGGTCACTGCGGCGAAGCCTTTGACCCGGAGCAGGCCGTGCGCGGCGATGGTCTCCTGGACTCGTTCGGCGATGGCCTCGGGCGAAGCGGCTTCCGGCAGCTCGACGATGAAGCTTTCGAAGGCGTCGTGCCCATGGTCATGCCCGTGATCATGCTCGTGATCATGCTCGTGATCATGCTCGTGGTTGTGGTCGTGATCTTCGTCGTCATGATCATGGTCGTGATCGTGGCGATGATGGACCTCGCCGCGCGCATCCATGTCGTCTTCCGCGCCCATGCTGCGGCCCAGGAGCACGTCCATCGGTGCCGCGCCGTGGGCAGCCGAGACCACCGAGACGCCGTCTCGCGCCCGGTTCTGCAGGTCGCCGGTCAGCCGCTCTGCCGCGTCCTCGCCGAGCAGGTCGGCCTTGTTGAGCAGGACGAGGTCGGCGCAGGCGAGCTGGTCCTCGAAGAGCTGGGAGAGCGGCGTGTCGTGGTCTAGGTTCTCGTCCTCTGCGCGCTGGCGCGCCACGGCGTCTTCGTCGGCGGCAAAGTGACCCTCTGCCACGGCGGCGCCGTCGACCACCGTCACCACGCCGTCGACGGTGACCTGGGAGCGGATGTCCGGCCAAGCGAAGGCGCGGACCAAAGGCTGCGGCAGGGCCAGGCCCGAGGTCTCGATGACGATGTGGTCGGGCGGCACCTCCCGCTCCAAGAGCTTGGTCAGCGCCGGCAGGAAGTCATCGGCCACGGTGCAGCAGATGCAGCCGTTGGGCAGCTCCACCACGTCGTCCTCGGCGCAGTCCTCGAAGCCGCAGCCTTGAACGATGCCGCCGTCGACGCCGAGGTCGCCGAATTCGTTGATGATCAGGGCGATGCGCCGCCCCTCCGCGTTGGCCAGCAGGTGCCGGATGAGGGTGGTCTTGCCGGCCCCGAGGAAGCCGGTGATCACAGTGGCAGGGATCTTGCCGCGCATCGCGGTCCTCCTCAGTCGCTTCCGCGGGAGCGCAGGGAGGATCGGCGCGCCGGAGACAGCCGGCTGCGGCAATCCGTGACCTGGTGCACCCCGCCCGTTCACGTTCCTCGCCGGTGCGTCCGGCGTTGCGCGGCAGGTCTCCCGGCTCGCGGATTTGGCCCCTTCTGTTCTTCGGGCCGGCGCGCTCTCCTTACCTTCCCGGAGCGGTCGCTCCAGTGGCAATCGCGGAAAGCACTCTCCGCTCACGGTCGCGGGGGCGGCGCCGGCTGACGGCCTCCGTTTCGGATCGACCGCGCCCGGCTTCCCTCTTAGCTTCCGCCTCACGCTTGCTCGGCGGAAGAACCATCGCAGGAGGAAGCAAGCGGCAGGGATACCCCCACTGTCAACCGGAAAAATCTCCATTGACAAGACGCAGGCCGGGCTGCCCCACTCTGCGGCAGCGAACGGTTCCCTCGGCCAGGCGGCCCTGGGATGAAAAGGGAACGCGGTGCGGTCTACCCGGGTGCGGGGACCAAGTCCGCGGCTGCCCCCGCAACTGTAAGCGGCGAGCGCGCCCCACAACGCCACTGTGCCATCGGCGCGGGAAGGCTGGAGCGACGCAGAGACCCGCAAGCCAGGAGACCTGCCGTCCGCGGTCACCTGTCCCTCCGTACGGGGTGTGCGAAGGGGGCGGTCCTCCGCTGCGGTGACGTCCGTCATTGATGGTCGCGCCGCGCGTAGAGCTCTTCATTTCGCCGGCGACGACTGAACTCACAACGCTGGGCCCAAGGCCCGGCAGCTCAGGGGACGTCGTATGCGAAAACAGATTGAGCGCACTCTTGTCTTTGGCGCGGCCGCTTGGTTGGTGCTTCCGGCACCAGCCGGGTCCGAAGAGGTCTTTCTGGCCGACCCGGTGGTCGTCTCGGCCACCCGCACACCCATTGAGGCGGCCAAGACCGGCTCCTCCATCACGGTAATCACTCAGCAGGACCTGAACGACAATCCGCAGAACACCGTCGCCGAAGCGATCGAGAACGTGCCGGGCGTCGCCGTGGCGCCGCGCGGGCCCCTGGGCTCCAGCACAGAAGTATCGGTGCGGGGCTTCGACCAGTCCGACATCCTGGTCCGTTTCGACGGCATCGAGCTGGCCGACCCGGGCGAGCTGCGCGTGCAGGCGGACCTCGGGCAGATCCTGCTCGGCGACGTCAACCGCATCGAGGTGCTGAGGGGCGCGCAGAGCGCGCTCTACGGCGGCGAGGCCATCGGCGGGGTGATCGACATCACCTCCGGCGTCGGCCGCGGCACGGGCCGCACGCTCAAGCTCTTCGGCGAGGGCGGCAGCTACAACACGGCCGTCGGCGGCGCCACGGTGGGCCTTGGCGAGCTGGACTGGGATGTGTCCGCCTCGGTGCAGGGCGCGCGCTCCGCCGGCTTCTCGGCCGCCGACGAGGAGACCGGCGCGACGGAGCGGGACGGCTATGAGAACATCACGCTCTCGGCCGTCGGCTCGGCCGACGTGACGGAGTTCGTGACCTTGGGCGGTGCCTTGCGCTACGTCGACCGGGAGACGCAGATCGATCGCATCTCGGGCGGCATCCCGGTGGATGCCGACGGGCGCACGGCCGAAAGCGAGCTTTATGCGGCACGGGGTTTCACCCGCGTCGGCCTGTTCGAAGGGCAGTTTATGAACGAGTTTTCCGCGCAGTTCCTCTCCTCGACGCGGGAGTTCAAGGAAGCGACCGACAGCAAGTTCGAGGGCGACCGCTTGAAGCTGGAATACCTCGGCAGCTGGGACGTCACCGAAGGCATCGACTTCGTGCTGGGCGGCGACTGGACCAACGAGGACGTGAAGACCAGCGACGGCGTGGACGAGGACAGCCAGATCGCCGGCGGCTTTCTGCAGATGGTGTTCGAGCCGACCAGCTACCTGACCTTCACCGGGGCCGGCCGCTACGACCGCCATTCGGAGTTCGGCGGCGAGCCGACCTGGCGCGGCACGGCGGCCGTGCAGCCGATGGACGGCACCGTGGTGCGCGGCGCCGTCGCCACCGGCTTCCGCGCCCCCTCCAACCGGGAGCTCTTCTCACCGGACGACCCGATCTTCGGCCCGGTGGGCAACCCGGACCTGGAGCCCGAGCGCTCCTTCACCTGGGAAATCGGCGTGGATCAGGACTTCTTCGGCGGGCGCGCCCGCGCCTCGGCCACCTACTTCCAGTCCCGCACCGAGGACCTGATCGCCTTTCGCTTCGGCGAAGGCTTCGTGCAGATCGCAGGCGACACCGAGCGGCGCGGCGTCGAGCTGGGTTTGCAGGCAAAGCCCTTCGACAACGTGGACGTCAACGTCGCCTACACCTACCTCAACGCCGAGGAGCCGGACGGCGACCAGCTCGAGTTCGCGCCCCGCCACGACGTCACCACCCGCGTGGTCTGGCGGCCGATCGAGCGGGTGACGCTGACCGGCACGGCCACCTATCTCGGCGAGGTTCGGGACAGCGGCGAAGACCTCAGCCCCTTCTTCGTGCTCAATGCCGTGGCGGCCTACGAGGTGGTCGAGGACATCTCGCTCTACGTGCGGGTCGATAACATCCTGGACGAAAACTATCAGCGCGTGGACGGATTCGGCACCTCCGATCTGGCGGCCTATGCCGGCTTTCGCGCCCAGTTCTGAGCGACCCTGAACGGCCCCCTGGACGACAATGAACGAGGCAGCGCGCTACAGGCTTCTGATCGCCGGGTTATGCCTGCTGGTCGCGCTGCTCTTCGCCGTTTCTCTGCTGGTCGGCCCGGCGGGCCTCGGGCTCGGTGAGAGCCTGGAGGCGTTGTTCAGCGGCCGGGGCGAGGCACAGGTGCTGGTGATGCGGGAGATCCGCCTGCCGCGGGCGCTGCTCGGCCTGATGATCGGCGCCACCCTCGGTCTCTCGGGGGCGGCCCTGCAGGGTTATCTGCGCAATCCCCTGGCGGAGCCGGGTCTGATCGGCGTTGCGCCCTGCGCCTCGCTCGGTGCCGTCATCGCCATCTTCACCGGCCTTGCCGCTGCCTTTCCCTTGGCCCTGCCGCTGACTGCGCTGGCCGGTGCCGGGGTTGCCGTGCTCGTCGTCCAGGCTCTGGCCGGCATCCGTGGCGGCGCCATCACCTTGATCCTGGGCGGTGTCGCGCTGTCCAGCTTCGCCGGTGCCTTGACCTCGCTGGTCCTCAATCTCTCTCCGAACCCCTTCGCGGCGCTGGAGATCGTCTTCTGGATGCTCGGCTCCCTGGCCGACCGCTCGATGCTGCACGTCCAGCTTGCCGCGCCTTTCATGATCGTCGGCTGGGCCATGCTGGCGGTGCTCGGCCGCGGCCTCGATGCCCTGACGTTGGGCGAGGATGCCGCCGCCTCGATGGGCGTGCGGCTCAGTCGTCTGCGAGGCCTCGCCGTGCTCGGCACGGCGGCCTCGGTCGGCGCGGCAACGGCGGTCGCCGGCGCCATCGGCTTCGTCGGCCTGGTGGTGCCGCATCTCCTGCGGCCCTTGGTCGGCGCCCGCCCCTCGCGGCTCTTGCTCGCCTCGGCCTTGGGTGGGGCCGCCATGCTGCTTGCCGCCGATCTGGCCGTGCGCTTGATTGCCCCCGGTAAGGACCTCAAGCTCGGCGTGCTGACCGCCCTGGTCGGCGCACCCTTCTTCCTCTGGCTGATCATCAAGACTCGGAGACGCCTGGCATGAGCCTTCTCGGCCTTTCGGACATCACCGCACGGCTCGGCGGCAACGAGGTCCTGCGCGGCGTCTCGTTGGAGGTGGGCGCCGGCGAGTTCGTCGGCCTGATCGGCCCCAACGGCGCCGGCAAGTCGACCTTGATGCGCGCCGCCATCGGCCTCATCCCCGCCGGCGGCGACCGCCAGATCGGCGCCGAGCCCATCGAGCGATTGCCGGCGGGCGAGCGCGCGCGGCGGGTGGCCTACCTGCCGCAGGGGCGAGAGATCGCCTGGCCGGTGACGGTGGAGACTCTGGTCGCGCTAGGTCGCGCACCCTACCGCAAGAGCTTCGCGCCACCGGATGCCGCCGACCGTGCCGCGGTCGAAGCCGCCCTCGCCCGCATGGATGTGGCCGACTTCCGCACGCGGCCGGCGACCGATCTCTCCGGCGGCGAACAGGCCCGGGTGTTGATCGCCCGCGCCCTGGCGCAAGAGGCGCCGCTCTTGATTGCCGACGAGCCGACGGCCGGTCTCGACCCCTCCCACCAGATCGAGCTGATGGAGACCTTCGCCGCTCTGGCGCGGGAGGGGCGCGGGGTCCTGGCCTCGCTGCACGATCTTGGGCTTGCCGCGCGCTGGTGCGGCAGGGTGGCTCTGATGGACGGCGGGCATATCGTGGCCGAGGGCACGCCATCGGAGGTGCTGACGGCCGAGCGCTTGCAGCAGGTCTACGGCATCACTGCGCGCATCGAAAACGGTCCCGATGGCCTGCTGGTGCAGCCGCTGGCCCGCGTTCACTAGAAGCCGACGAGGAGGGCGATCGCCGCCAGCAGGGCCGCAACGAGCCACATGGCGCGGCGATAGAGAGCGAGTGCCCGCTTCAGGTCGGGGCCCAGGGGGTCGGGGCTCTCGGGGTTGAGCCAAGGCTCCTCGGCGACCCGGTCGCGATAGGCGCGCGGGCCCGAGAGGCGGCAGCCGAGCGCCGCCGCCATGGCGGCTTCCGGCCATCCGGCGTTGGGCGAGCGGTGCTGCCCCGCGTCGCGGCGCATGATCATGACGGCGTGGCCCGGGTTGCCCGAGACGGCGGCGAAGATCAGGCCGGTGAGGCGCGCCGGCAGCCAGTTCACCCAGTCATCCAGGCGGGCCGCGAAGCGCCCGAAATC
The DNA here is from genome assembly GCA_028282405.1 of Rhodovibrionaceae bacterium. Classification (GTDB taxonomy): domain Bacteria; phylum Pseudomonadota; class Alphaproteobacteria; order Kiloniellales; family DSM-21159; genus JANQMX01. The sequence continues at coordinate 3,951 of JANQIA010000318.1, read as the reverse complement.
CTCGTGCCGTGGCGAGCGGTGGCCGATCATGCTGTCCAGGGTGTTGATGGCCTTGTAGGCGGCGATGCCGGGCAGGCCGAGCAGCAGACCCCAAAAGAGGGGCGCAACCACCCCGTCGGAGCTGTTCTCCGCCAGGCTTTCCATGGCGGCGCGAGACACGCCGGCCTCGTCGAGGAGCGACACGTCCCGGCCGACGATCTTGGCCACCTCCGCCCGCGCGTCATCGAGATCGTCGCGGGCCAGGGCCTCTGCGACCGGTGCGACATGGTCATGGAGGCTGCGGGCCGCGATCAACGGCCAGGCCAGCACGGCCGCCAGCACGAGCCCGAGCGTTCCGCCGGGCAGCAACCAGGCGGCGAGGCCTGCGGCCCCGGCCGCAGCGGCGATGGCAAGACAGGCGGCGGCTTCGCCCAGCTTGCGGCGTTTGGCCGGGCTGTCGGCGTCCCGATTGAGGCCCTTATCCAGCCGGTCGATCAGGGCGCCGAGCCAGGTGACCGGATGGCCGATCGCGCGATAGATCCGGTCCGGCCACCCGACCAAGGCATCGATCGCCAGGGCAAGCAGCATGACGAGCGCCCAGCTCATGCGGCGTGTCTCCAAAGACTGGTGTGTCGCAGGCTCTATGCCTATCAAGAGCCCGACAGAAAGCACAGGGTGATCAGCGATGGCAGATGTCAGACACCGGCTCGTCTTGGGTGGCGCCCGTTCGGGCAAGTCGCGCCACGCGCAGGTGCTGGCCGAGGCCACCGGGCCGCGGCGGACCTATCTCGCCACCGCTGAGGCGCGCGACGAGGAGATGGCGGCACGCATCGCCCTGCACCAGGCGGACCGCGGCGAAGGCTGGCAGACCTTGGAAGCGCCGCTCGAGATGCCGGACGCGCTCGGGACGGTCGCCGAGAGCGATGTGGTGCTGGTCGATTGCCTCACGCTCTGGCTGACCAACGTGATGCTGGGCGACCGCGACGTCGATACGGAGACCGAGGCCTTGGTGGCGGCGCTGGCGGCGGCGCGGCAGCCGGTCATCCTGGTGTCCAACGAAGTGGGGCTCGGTTTGGTGCCGGAGACGCCTTTGGGCCGCGCCTTCCGCGATGCGCAAGGGCGGCTCAACCAGCGTATGGCTCAGGAGGTGGAAGAGGTGCGCTTCGTGGCCGCTGGCCTGCCCCTCGTGCTGAAGGGCTGATCGACTCTAATCGAGCGGCGGGATCCGGGCGACGAAGTGCCCTTTCACGCCGGACGGCCACTGCTTGTAGGCGACGACGCCTTCCTCGCTCTCCGCATGCAGCGCCGCATAGGCGACCAGCGCCTCGGCGCTGTCAGCCTCCGGGGTGAAGCTGCCGAGCACGTACGACATCTTGCCCGGAGACGAGATCGCTACGTTGCAGCCGTGCTCGCAGCCCATCAGGCAGGCAGTGCCGCGCACCGCGACGCTCGTCGCCTCGCGGGCGCTGTCCTCGACCAGTGCCAGCATGGCCTCGCCGCAAGGCGGCAGGGTTCTGTCCTCCCGTGCTTCGCCGCGGCGGCAGGTGGTGCAAACCGTGATGACCGTCATGATTGCCTGTTGGTGAAACGCCTTAGGGAGCTTTAACTGCCTCCGCGTCGACCTCGTCGCGCAGTGCCCTGGCTAGCAGCATGGCGATGCCGAGCGCAAGGATCGCGGCGAGGGTGACGCCGGTCCAATTCAGATGCTCGTAGACCAGGCCGAGGGTGAAGGCGCCGAACAGGCCGCCGAGGTAATAGCTCGAGAGATAGAGACCGTTGGCGGCGGCATGGGAGTGGCCGGCGGCGCGCCCGACATAGCCGGCGACGGCGGCCTGGGCGAAGAAGAGGCCGATGCCGATAAGCGATAGCCCGAGCAGCACGACCCAGAGATTGCCGAGCCAAACGGCGAAGATGCCGGCGTAGGTTATCACCGCGCTGAGCCAGAAGCTGTTCCTCGCACCCCACTTCCGCGCCAGCTTTCCGGCGATGGGCGTGGTGAAGATGGCCGGCAGGAAGACGAAATAGACGAGGCCGAGCAGCAGCGGATCGAGCTCAAGGCGCGGGCCGACCAGCTCGAAGTTCACGTAGGTGAAGAGGCCGACGAAAAGAAACAGGATGACGAAGCCGATCAGGAAGCTGGCGCGCAGCCGCGGGTTGGAGAGATGCGCCGCCCAGGCCTTGCCTGGCTTCTGACCCGAGACCGGCCGCTCGCCTGAGGAGGGGCCGATCAGCACGAAGGCGATGATGGCACCCAGTAAGTTGAGCGCGGCGAAGGCGAAGAAGCTGCCGGCGAGCCCGACCGACTCGGCGAGCGAGCCGGCCATCAGGCGGCCGAAGAGATTGCTGGCCACGTTGCCGGTGATGTAGGCGGCCATGGCGCCGGAGGCGGCGGTGATGTCGCACTGCTCGGAGAGATAGGTCATAGTCAGGGTGAAGGCCGCCGCCATGAACACGCCCTGCAGGATGCGCAGCATGGCGAAGAGCGCCACGTCGTCGACGATGCCGAGCAGGAAGGTCGGAATGGAGAGCAGCGCCAGGCTGAGCCAGATGCCGCGCTTGCGGTCGATGCGGTCGGCGAACCAGGCAACCGCCAGCCCCGAAGCCGCCATGCCGAGGGTGGAAAGATTGACCGCCACCCCCATGGTCGAGGCATCGACGTTGTAGGCTTCGACCAGTTGAGGCAGCAGCGCCTGGCTGCCGAAGAGGTCGATCAGGGTCAGGAAGCTGATGATGGCGATGATGGTGCTGCGCCGCAGGGTGTCCTGCAATCGCTCGCCCCGCAGCGCGCCCTCGACGAAGTACCGCATGCCCAAGCTTCCCTTTTCGCTGCGGCGTCAGGCCGCCGCATCTCGACGCTATGTAGTGCGGTTTCGCGACGGCGGCATGTCGGGCGGTGAAAGATCCCTGCGATCTTCCGATCACGCCCGATCACTATGCGGCCAGGTATCGCTCAGGCGGTAGCCGCCCGGCCAGGGGTCCTCGGGGTCGAGGTAGTGCTGCGTGCTGCCGGTCAGCCAGGCGCGGCCGGTGATGGCGGGCACGATGGCGGGCTGGCCGGCGACGCTGGTCTTCCCTTCGATGCGGCAGTCGAAGACCGAGTCGATGATCGAGACGCCGCGGAAGGGCTCGCCCACCGCCAGCGCGCCGCGGGCGTGCAGCACGGCCATGCGGGCGCTGCAGCCGGTGCCGGTGGGGCTGCGGTCGATCTTGCCGGGGCGCACCGTCACCGCGTTGCGGCCGGTCTTGATGCCCTCGACCTCCCGGACCTTGGCGGCGATCTGGCAGAAGGAGATATGCGACCAGTCCGGGTTCTCGGGATGGCGGAAGCCGAGCTGCTCGTTGGCGGCCGCCGTGATGCGGATACCGGTCTCGGCCAGCTCCCGCGCCTCGTCGGCGGTCAGGGCGAAACCGAGATCCTCGGCCGAAACGATGACGAAGCTGTCGCCGCCGTAAGCGGTATCGACTTTGAGCGTGCCCAGGCCCTCGACCTCCAGCGTCGCATCGAGCTGTGCTGCGAAGGAGGGCAGGTTGCGCACGGTGACCGCCTCGACCTTGCCGCCGCGGCAGCGGGCGCGCGCCTCGATCAGGCCGCCCGGCGCCTCCAGGGTCAGCACCGTCTCGGGCTCCTGCATCGGCAGGATGCCGGTCTCCAGCAACACCGTGGAGACGCAGATGCTGTTGGAGCCGGACATGGGCGGGGTATCCGCCGGCTCCATGATGATGAAGCCCATTTGGGCGTCGGGATGCTTGGGCGGGACCAGCAGGTTCACGTGGCGGAAGACGCCGCCGCGCGGCTCGTTCAGCACGAAGCGGCGCAGCGTATCGTCGCGGGCGATGAAGCGCGACTGCGCCCAGAGGGTCTCGCCGGGCGGCGGTGCCACGCCCCCGACGATCACGTCGCCGACCTCGCCTTCGGCATGGCAGCCGACGATGTGAACGATGCGGCTGGAGCGCATGGCTTTTCCCCGTTGC
>JANQIA010000407.1 GCA_028282405.1 Rhodovibrionaceae bacterium | reverse complement strand
CTCGGACCATCGCGACCCGGAGATCGTCACGCTCTTGATCAGCGGGGCGATCAGCGAGGCGGTGCTCTGGCTGTCGGAGACCGACGACCCGGCCGACTATGCGCGGGTCGAGGACACCCTGGGCGACATGCTACGCAGTATCTTCGCGGTGCCGGAGCGCTTCGACGAGGAGCCCACCCTCAAGATCCCGCCGCCCAAGCCGGCGGCTTAGATCGTCTCACGACCAAGGGCCGGGCTGGCGGCTGCCGCCGCCGCTCTGGGGAATGCGCGAGGAGCCGCGCTCCGCCTGCGGGCTCGTCGTCCCGCCGCCGGACATGCCCCCGCCCATGTCTTGCGCCATTTGCTGCAGGCGGGCCACCCGGTTTTGGGTGTTGGGATGGGTCGAGAAGAGGCTGTCCACCTTGTGGGCGTGCAGCGGATTGATGATGAACATATGCGCCGTCGCCGGATTGGCCTCGGCGGGATTGTTGTCGATGCGCTGGGCCGCGTTCTGGATCTTCTCCAGGGCCGAGGCGAGCCACAGGGGCTGGCCGCAGATCTCGGCGCCGACCCGGTCGGCTTCGTATTCGCGGGACCGGGAGATGGCCATCTGCACCAGGCCGGCGGCGAGCGGCGCCAGGATCATCACCAGGATGACGCCGATCAGACCCAGCGGGTTGTTGCGGTTGTTGCCGAAGAAGATCGCGAAGTTGGCCAGCATGGAGATGGCGCCGGCGATGGTCGCGGTGATCGTCATGATCAGCGTGTCGCGGTTCTTCACGTGCGCCAGCTCGTGCGCCATGACCCCGGCGATCTCCTGCCGGTTGAGCCGGCTGAGCAGGCCCGTGGTCGCCGCGACCGCCGCGTTGTCCGGGTTGCGCCCGGTGGCGAAGGCGTTCGGCTGGTCCTGCTCGATGATGTAGACCTTGGGCATGGGCAGGTTCGCGCGCTGCGCCAGATCGCGCACCATGTCGTAGAACTCGGGCGCCTGCTGGGGGCCGACCTCCTTGGCGCCGTACATGCGCAGCACCAGCTTGTCGGAGTTCCAGTAGGCGAAGAGGTTCATGGCGACGGCGATGCCGAGCGCCACCAGCATCCCCACTTCCCCGCCCAGCATGAAGCCCACGCCGACGAAGAGCGCGGTCATCACGGCCATGAGCATGAAGGTGCGGGTGTAGTTCATGATCCTCGGGAAGCTTGGCGGGATGGGGTCATAGTGCCATATCTGGCGTATGTTCGATCTCTTCAAGAGCCACACGCCCAAGCCGGCAAATGCGCCACGCAAGGTGGCGGCCGAGCCTGCGCCGCCGAAGGCCGAGCCCCCTCTGCCGGCCGAAGCGAAGCCCGCGGCCGAGAACGAGGCCGCGGCCCAGCCGGGCGAGGTCGGCGGCCCCAAGGGCCTTGAGCCGACCCGCTACGGCGACTGGGAACGCAAGGGCATCTGCTACGATTTCTAGTGCCTCACAGGCTGTCATCCCGGCCAAGCGCGAAGCCCGCGTGTCCGGGCTCGCGCAGCGAGTTGCCGAAGGCATCTTGAAGCTCACGTGGACTGAAGGGGTGCCGCACGGGCGTCAAACACCTCACCCTGTCTCGATTCCTGGCGCGGGCTGAGACATGGACCCCGGCTCGGGGGCCGGGGTGACAGTCTGTGGTGCTACGTCGTCTCAGCCCAACGACGGACAGCAGCTTTGAAGATGCCGGCGCGCCACCAATAAAATAACCGCGACATCCTGGTCGCAGGCGGGAGAGTCGCCGCGCGCCTACCGCCGCATGATCCTGGAAAGACGGAGGCGGCGGCCATGCTGACGGACGCGCAGATCGCATTCTATCGCGAGCAGGGCTATCTGCTGGTCGAGGAGGTGTTCACGGCCGAGGAGCTGGCCGAGCTCAACCGGGTGACCGACGGCTTCATCCACCGCGCCCGCGGCCTGATGGCGAGCGATGCGACCTTGGACCTGGCCCCCGATCACAGCGCCGAGCATCCCAAGGTGCGGCGGGTCAAGAACCCGACCCAACGGCATGCCGCGTACGACCAGGCCATGCGCAACCCCCGTCTCCTGGCCATCCTGCAGGACCTGCTCGGTCCGGCCGTACGCTTCGACCACGCCAAGCTCAACATCAAGCCGGTCGGCGGCGGGGCGGCCATCGAGTGGCACCAGGACTGGGCCTTCTATCCCCACAGCAACGACGATCTGCTGGCTGTCGGCGTCTTCCTGGAAGACGTGAAGCCCGAAAGCGGCCCGCTGATGGTGATCCCCGGCAGCCACAAGGGCGCCGTCCACGATCACCATCACGAGGGGGTCTTCGTCGGCGCGATCGATCCGGCCGTGCTGTCCGCGGACAGGGAGCGTGCGGTGGCGCTGACCGGGCCTGCCGGCGCGGTTACCCTCCATCATGTGCGTACCCTGCACGCCTCCACCGAGAACCGTGCCGCGCGCGAGCGCCGCCTGCTGCTGTTCTCCTATGCAGCGGCGGACGCCTGGCCCCTGGTGCCGGAGGAGCCCTTGGAGGCCTTCGATGCCCGCTTGATCGCCGGCGCGCCGACCTTGGCGCCGCGCATGGAGGCCTTGCCCGTACGCCTGCCGCTGCCGCGGCGCCCGGAGACGGACTCCATCTTCGATGACCAGGAACTCGTCGCCGGGCGGTCCTTCGCACAGGCAACATAACCCCTGGTGGTGTCATCCTTCTGTAAATAAAGGAAGTTTTTAGGCG
>JANQIA010000363.1 GCA_028282405.1 Rhodovibrionaceae bacterium | reverse complement strand
CAGAAGCTCCTCCAAATCAACATCGGTTGGTACGATCTTGATTTGCCCGGCGTCCATGCGTGCCGCATCCAAGGTCGTTTCCATCAAGTTCGTCATGGTAGCGACCGACTCTCGGACGGTACGGGCGCGCGCTTCCAATTCTTCAGGTGACAGTCGGCCCTTCTTGCGCACCAGTCGCTGGACGGTGCTGTCGATGATCGCGAGCGGCGTCCGAAACTCGTGCGAGGCCGTTGCAACGAACTGCCGTTGCATTTCGCTAAGCTCTTTCTCCTTCGCCAGAGCCTGCTGAAGCTTCTCGGCCTTGGTCTTGAGGTCGGCTGTCGCCGCGTCGACGAGCTCCTGCAGGCGATCGCGATGCGCGGCGAGCTCTTCCCGCTCGGCACGTTGGTCGGTGACGTTCTGCACCGCGCCGACAAGCTTGGCGGGGACGCCATCTTGCATCAGCGGCTTGCCAACGGCCCGGATCCAAACCTCCCGGCCTTTGGCGGTGATGATGGGCAACTCCAAGTCCCAGCGCTCACCTGTCTTGGCGCCTAGCTGAACCGCCGATCGGATCGTGTCCTGGGAGTCCGGACGGTAGAAATTGATAGCCTTTTCAACGGTTGGTTCGTAGTCGGCGCTGACCTCATGAATCACTTTGGTTTGGCTGCTCCAAAGCAGCCGCATCGAGCGCAGGTCCAGCTCCCAGCCGCCAACCTGAGCGACCTCGGCCATGCTGGACAGAAGCGCTTCCTGGGACCGCGTGGCTTCAAGCGCACGCTCGGCGTTGACGCGGTAACGGTTGGCAACGTCCGCAGCGTCGTTCGCGGCGTGATTGGCATCCAACGTTCTTTGGCGATAGTCGGCCACGGCCCGGCAGAGGACGCCGATTTCATCATCGCTCTCGGGTACCAACGCTGCGTCGGTCTTTCCGGCGGTCATTGCTTGAACGGTCTTCACGGCACGGAGCAGCGGCCCTGTAACCGAGCCGGCAATCGTCAAGCTCATCGCCATACCCATCGCAACGCCGAACAATGCCATGGCCATCATCACCGTCAGTCCATCGACGGCCTGTTCCCGCGTCGAAGAAATGGTGCTTTGTAGAAGCATCTTCATTTCGCGCTGAGTGTGGGCGACATCCTGTGCGATGGCTTCCTGAAGCTCCTTGACCTGCTCATCCAAAGCTGTGGCCTCCAACAGGCGGCCTTCCTTCAAGGCCCGGAGCTTCTCCGTGGCACGCTCGACGTAGACATCGTGGCGAACCCGGATTTCACCGGTTCGCTTTTGCAGCAACTCATAGACCCTTCGCTGCTCTTCGCTGTTGCTCCGGTCCGCCAAGAGGCGAAACTGCACCCCTGAGACGACGAGCATGTCGCTTATCATCTCTGCGAGCGTGTCGAATTCTAGTTTGGCCCTCTCAAAAGACTCCACCGATCCGGACTGTTGCCTGATGGTGACCCCGGCGCGCCGTGCAGCACCGAATGCTGCGGCTTCTTTCGTTTGCATCAGCATCAGCGTGGTGAAGCGGGAGATGGCCGGCATCTGCCGTTCTTGAACTTGCTGCAGTTGCTCGCCGCTGCGCAGGATGGTCCAGAAGCCGGTGCCGCCAGTGATGGCAATCAGCAGCAGAAGAAATCCGCTCAGAAAGAAGATCCGAGACCGGACGGAGAGCCGCGATAGTTTGGCGTTCAAGAACGAAATCACGCGGCCCCCTCTTACGCAACGCGATGACGCAACCGCCGTTTCGCCTGGGCCACGGCAGATTGAGGGCGACACACTTCCGAGGTGACAGAAGGAGTTGTTTCCGCACGCATTCCGATAGATTAGTGGCTTTACACTTCAAGAAAGCTTAATCCTCATGGGGTCTTGGGTGTTTTCAGCACCGCGAGCAACGATCGGAGTCGTTGCATCGTTCACGTGCGACGATCTCAGATTTTTGGAAGGCGTTCGTAGAAATTCTAAGGTTGTGGCGGTCGAGTGCGACGCTTGTCCTGTGGCATTCGCGAGGCTGCCACCTGGCAGTCGCCGCGAACGCGCCAACACTGTCCTATGACAACCGTCTTCCGCTTTGCTGATCGAAGAGGTGCAGGCTCTCGCTTGCGGCGGTCAGCGGCAGGCGCTCGCCCTGATCGAAGTGCGCGGTGCCGGGCAGGCGCAGGGTCATGAGGCCGGCGGTGGCGCTAACCAGGGTCGAGTCCGGTCCCTCTGCGGCGGCTCCGTTCCCGGCGCTGAGGCGGCCATGCACCAGGGTGTCAGCGCCGAGAGGCTCCACCATCTCGACCTGCAAGTGCAGGCTCGCCTCGGGCTCCTGGCAGAGCAGGAGGTCTTCGGGCCGCAGGCCCAGGGTGACGTTCTGGCCGCCGTCGAGGCCGTCGGGGCGATGGCCGAGGCTCAATTGGTCGCCGGTGGTAAGGCCGAGATGGCTGCCGTCCTCCGTCAACGTGGCCTCCAGGAAGTTCATGGCCGGGGAGCCGATGAAGCCCGCGACGAAGCGGCTGGCGGGATGGCTGTAGACGGCGAGCGGCGTGTCGATCTGCTCGGCCACGCCGGCGTTCATGACGATGAGGCGGTCGGCCAGGGTCATGGCTTCGACCTGGTCGTG
>JANQIA010000332.1 GCA_028282405.1 Rhodovibrionaceae bacterium | reverse complement strand
ACTGCCCCCCGCCCAGCGAATGGACGTAGACGGCAAGCTGCTTGATGGTTACGGGGTCGAGCCGGTCGACCCAGCCCGGCATCACGCCGGCCCGGCTGTGGGTGATGGTCTCCACGACATCGGCCTTGTCGCCGCCGTAGAGCCAGATGGAGTCGCGAAGATTGGGAGCCCCCAGCTCCGTCACACCTTCGCCTTCGTCGCCATGGCAGGCGGCGCACTGAACGGCATAGATCTCGGCTGCCTCTTCGAACTGCGCATCGGACAGCTCGGCCTGGCCGGAGAGCGACAGCACATAGTCGGCCACCAGATCGATCTCCTCAGGCGTGAGGATCTCGTCCGTGCCATAGGCCGGCATGATGTTGAAGCGCGTGTCGTCGTACTCGTCCCAACGGATGCCGTAGAGCAGCGTGGTGTGGATGTCTTCCAGCGTGCCGCCCCAGATCCAAGCATCGTCGTTCAGGTTGGGATAACCCTTGAAGCCTTGCGCACCGCTGCCGTGACAGGCCGCGCAGTTGCGGCCGAAGGCGGCCGCACCGCCTGCCAGGGAGAAGCGCAGCAGCTCGTCGTCCGCGGCAATCTGATCCAGATCGGCGGCGGCGATCGCATCGATGTACTGCGCCTGCTTGGTCCGCGCCTCGGTCAACTGCTCGGCGACCACGTTGCGCTGGGAATAGCCGAGCACGCCCTTGGTGTAGTCATTGGTACCCGAGCCGCCCGTCGGCCAAGCCGGCATGGCAATCCAATAGCCGATCGACCAGACGATGCAGGCATAGAAGACCCACACCCACCACTTGGGCAGCGGCGTATTGAGCTCCTTGATGCCGTCCCACTCGTGACCCGTGGTCTCCGTGCCAGTCGCCTCGTCACGCTCTACGTTCGTTGCCATCGTTTACTGCCCCTTGCCGCCTTTGACGGTGTCATCATCCTCGTCCAACGGTATGCGGGACGCCTCGTCGAACTTCTTCTTGTTGCCCGGCCAAAAGAAGGTGTAGACGACCACGCCGACGAAGAGCACGACCAGGAAGACCAGGCCCCAACTCTGGGCGAAGCCGATCGCCGTTTGGTAGTCCATCGCGCCCTCTTACCTCGAGTATTCCTGGGCATCGAAGGTCGCGAAGTCGACCAAGGTACCGAGCATCTGCAGGTAGGCGACCACGGCGTCCATCTCCGAGACCATTGCCGGGTTGCCGTCAAAGTCTCGCACCTGGGCCTTGGGATAGCGCTCGGCAACCTCGTCGGCGAAGTCGCTGTCCGGGTTCGCCTGAGCCATCAGGTCCTGGAGCGCCTTCTCGATCATCTCGTCGCTGTAGGGCACGCCGGCAATCCGGTTGGCCTCCAGCACCGCGGCGACGTTCCGCGTATCGAGCGGCCGCTCGGCGAGGAAGGGATAGCCCGGCATGATCGACTCAGGCACCAGCGAGCGCGGGTCGATCAGGTGCGCCACATGCCAGTCGTCCGAGAACTTGCCGCCCACCCTCGCAAGGTCAGGGCCGCTTCGTTTCGAGCCCCACTGGAAGGGATGGTCGTACATGCTCTCCGCTGCCAGGCTGTAGTGGCCGTAGCGTTCCACCTCGTCGCGCAGCGCCCGCACCATCTGGCTGTGGCAGGTATAGCAGCCCTCCCGCACATAGATGTTCCGGCCGGACAGCTCGAGCGGCGTATAGGGCCGCATGCCGTCCACCTTCTCGATGGTGCTTTCGAGATAGAAGAGCGGCGTGATCTGCACCAAGCCACCGATCGACACCACCACCAGGATGCCGACCAACAGGAGCATAGAGTGCTTTTCGAAGATCGCGTGCTTGTTCAGCAATGACATAGGCTCGGCTCCTGCTTACTCGGCCGGCGCAACCGCGGGGCCACCCGCGGCGCTCTTCGCCGGCGCGGCAAACTCGCCCTCATCGGCGAGGCGCCCCCGGATGGTCTGCCAGACGTTGTAGGCCATGATGAGAGCCCCGACGAGGAACAGCATGCCGCCCAAGGCCCGGATGATGTAGTAGGGATGCATGGCTTCGACGGTCTCGACGAAGGAGTACTCGAGGAAGCCCAGGCTGTCGTAGGCGCGCCACATCAGGCCCTGCATGATCCCGCTCACCCACATGGAGGTGATGTAGAGGAGGATGCCGAGGGTGGCGATCCAGAAGTGCCACTCGACCAGCTTCAGCGAGTAGAGCCGCGGTCGATTCCACAGCCAGGGCACCAGGCAGTAGACCGCGCCGAAGGTGACGAAGCCGACCCAGCCCAGCGCGCCGGAGTGCACGTGGCCCACGGTCCAGTCTGTGTAGTGGCTCAGCGAATTGACGGCCTTCACGCTCATAAGCGGCCCTTCGAAGGTGCTCATCCCGTAGAAGGCGACGGAGACCACCAGCATGCGGATGACAGGGTCGGTGCGCAGCTTGTCCCAGGCGCCGGACAGGGTCATCAGGCCGTTGATCATGCCACCCCAGGACGGCATCCAGAGCATCACCGAGAAGGTCATGCCGAGGGTCTGCGCCCAGTCCGGCAGTGCCGTGTAGTGCAGATGATGCGGGCCGGCCCAGATGTAGAGGAAGATCAGCGCCCAGAAGTGGATGATCGAGAGCTTGTAGCTGTAGACCGGGCGCTCGGCGCGCTTGGGCACGAAGTAATACATGATGCCGAGGAAGCCGGCGGTCAGGAAGAAGCCGACCGCGTTGTGCCCGTACCACCACTGGGTCATGGCGTCCTGGACGCCGGACCAGAGAATGACGCTTTGGGTCCCGGTGATCGAAACCGGAATCGTCAGGTTGTTGACGATATGCAGCATCGCGATGGTCACGATGAAGGCGAGATAGAACCAGTTCGCGACGTAAATGTGCGGCTCTTTGCGCTTCCAGATCGTGCCGAGGAAGACCAGCAGATAGACCACCCAGACGATGGTGAGCCAGAGATCGACGTACCATTCCGGCTCGGCGTACTCCTTGCCTTGCGTAACGCCGAGGACGTAGCCGCTGGCGGCCAGGACAATGAACAGCTGATAGCCCCAGAAGACGAACCAGGGGGCATAGCGGCCGGGGAGCCGCGCCTTGCAGGTCTTCTGCACCACATAGAACGACGTGGCGATCAGCGCGTTGCCGCCGAAGGCGAAGATCACCGCTGAGGTATGGACCGGCCGCAGGCGGCCGAAGCTGGTCCAGGGCAAATCGAGATTCAGCGCGGGAAAGGCGAGCTGCCAGGCGATGATCACGCCGACCAGGAAGCCGACGATGCCCCAGAAGACCGTGGCGATCACGCCGGCCCGAATGACGCCGTACTCATACGGCTCCTCGGCCACCGCGACGCGCCCTTCGCGCTTGTCGAAAGCGCGGATGTAGACCGCGCAGGCGCCGCCGCCGCTGACCAGGAAAATCAGCCAGCCATGAAATTCCATGACGGGGTCGTTGGTGAAACCTGCGAGCAGGATACCCAAGGCCGCCCCCAGCGCGAGGCCGCCAAAGGCAAACCAGTCGCTCAGGGGCTGACGTTCCGCAACAGCCGACATGGATAACTCCGTATAGCGCCTATATTTCTTGGTACTTTGTGCACCGCAGTAGAACTTGCCGGAGACGCCCTGGCCCGCCTTGACCTAGATCAACGGCAAAGCCTCGGGGAATCGAGCAGCCGAGCTTGGCGCCTTGAAATTAAAGGATTGTCGCCAACACAGAACGGGTCGCGCGGCAGTTTGCCGCGTTCGACCTTGGTCGCGTTACGCCCCCCGAAGGAGCCGGCTGGTCAGGCGCGGAGTCGTTCGTTGGCGGGATCGTAGAGCGGCTCGCTGGCCACCTTAGCCGGTCGCCGCTCACCGAGAATCTCGATCTCGAGCTCCTCGCCCTCATTGGCCAGGTCGCAGCGCACGTAGCCCAGCGC
>JANQIA010000306.1 GCA_028282405.1 Rhodovibrionaceae bacterium | reverse complement strand
TGGTAGGCGATCTGGTCGGGGCTGAGGGCCACCCTGGCCGCTATGAGCGCGGGGACATCGCCAACGGCATCAAAGTGCAGGGTCATGGCCAAGGCCGTGGAAATTCGGTAAGCGGAACTATGCGCTTAGGCACCTAACCATCAGTTAAGTCGGCAAAACGCCCTGCCAAGAAGTCGGCAAGGAGGAAAAACCTTCCTACTGGACCGGTTTCGGCGCGCCTTGGCCGCCCTGGTTGGCCAGCCAGCGCCAAACATCCTCGTTTTGCTCCTTCAGGCAGACCCAAAGCTCATCGATGTTGGCATAGCAGGGTTGGCGCACGCCATGAAAGGAGACCAGCTCGCCAAGCGGCATGAATTCCAGGCCCAAGCGGGAAAGCAGCCGCAGCAGGCTTGGCTCCATGGCCGCACAGAGCTGCTTGATGCCGTTCTCCTCGCTCATTTGGATGACGGCGTTCATGAGCTCCAAGGTCATCAAAGGCAGGAAGGCGGCCGGCTCCACGTCCAGTCGAGAGGCTTGACCCAGGCCCCGGGCTCGCCCTTTCGGCAGCAGCCTGCGAAAGGCCTTGCTGACACAGAAACGCGATATCTCAGCGGTTTCGCCCAGCCCGTCGGCGAGGGCTGGCCGCAGCGGGCCGACTTCGCAAACGCGCTGAATTGGAAAGCAGCTCTCAAGGCGGTCCTGCCTCGGCAGCACCAAGCGCACCCCGCCGACAATCAGTCCGGTTTCAGCATGCACAAGAAGGCGATGGACCGAGTGATCGTCGAATTCGTCACGCTCGCGCCCGTCCGGGTTCGTTGCCGCGTCCTCAAAACCGCGCTCTAGGCAGTAGACCTGGTAGCGGAGACGATAGGCTTGGTCGAGCAAGCTCTCGGTGCTCGCTGGAACGCTGAAAAAAGGAGAAGCACGCTCGCTTCTCTCGGGAGACGAGGCACGCGCCGACTCGCTGTCGGGAAGTTCATCGTCGCACGCTAGTGCGAATGCCGGGTCAAGCGATGAAACGTCCATTCTGTCCTCCTAGCGGCGAACTTTGGAGCCCGCCAATTCTTCTGCTTGAGCGCTGTGCAAAATCCTCGCCAACGGGCGTGGCCGCAGCGATGCCCGGCCGTACTGTAGATTGACGATCATTACTGGAGGACACGATTATCTGTGAGAACGCGGTGATCTATCCGTGCGGGCGAATTCCCAATCGTTAATAAGACCGCAGCACGACGTAGATTCGGATCAACGAGTTTTCTCATCCCCAAACGCCCCCAAGCGCCAGCACCTGATCATTAACAAAGCAACTTTCATGCCGGCGGTCCACCCAACGATTAATCAAGCAGTTAACATTTATGCCTTCGCCGGGTGATTAAGAATTCTTACAAACGGTCTCACCGGAATGGCAAAACTGTAAAGGATTCTTTACAACTTTCTTTTGGCCAGAGGCCGCAAAATTGATCGGCAAAGGCGTGCTCTTGGCACCTGGCGTCGGTTGGTCAGAATTAATCTTTAATAACAGAGCGTTAATACCAGGGATTCGACGTCTCGCTTAGCCCACAAATTCGTCTTAAATCTATCACACCCCTATAAAACGGCGAGTCGCCGGTCGAAATTAGCGTCGCAAGGGCGCGCTCCGCACCTCGGGATGTCCCGACTCCAAGATCTCGTAGGAGCTGACGAAAAGTCGCCAAAGCACGCGGACGTCCAAAGGGACGCAGGATGAAGGCAAGCCCCTGTCAGGACGTCCAGATCGCCCAGGAGTCATCCAGGCTGCTTGCCTCGATGCCGTCGAGCACCAGCTTGTCGGAGCCGCTGAAAGTAAGCTCCGTACTGCTGGACTTGGCCGTCACGGTCACCTCCGAGAAGGATGAGAGACCCCACGCGGTCAGATCGATCTGGTCCTCAAGCGGGTCGAAGTCGCGAATCCGGTCCCGTCCATCGCCGATGCCGAAAATGAAGATGTCGGCGTCGGCACCCCCGAAGAGGTGATCGTTGCCGCCGCCACCGGCGAGCTCATCCTCTCCACTGTCGCCATAGAGCCGATCGTCTCCGTCTCCGCCGATCAGACTGTCGTTTCCATCTCGACCGAAGAGACGATCCTTTCCTCCCCGGCCATCGAGAACGTCGTCCCCGCCGTAGCTGATAAAGAGGTTGTCGTTCGCATCGCCGCTGATGATGTCTGCGCGATTGCTGCCATAGACGTTCTCTATGTTTGACAGCTGATCGCTATCTCGCTGCCCGACGCGGAGAAGCCCGGTCGAGAGATCCCCGACCACGCCCTGAGAGGCGCTTGTGTAGTAGACCGTGTCGGTGCCCGAGCCGCCGTCGATGATGTCGCCATTGCCGCCGGAGTGGAAGAAGCGGTCGTTCCCGTCTCCGCCAAACAAGCTGTTCTGCCCGCTTAGGCCGAGAAACACGTCGTTGCCGCCCAGGCCTTCGAGGCGCTGCCCGCTACCGTAGTCGCCGCGAAGGTAGTCATTGAAGTCAGAGCCGATGACACCCTCTATCGAGAGCAACTCATCGCCATCCGCCGCACCGGCGTTCTTCTCGAGGTTGTCCAGACGAACGACCACCCGCTCCGTCGCCTCGGCGTAAGACACAATGTCGAAGCCGCTGCCGCCATCCAGGCGATCGTCGCCGCTGCCTCCGCTCAGCGTGTCATCCCCGGCTTCGCCGCTCAGCCAGTCCTCGCCGCTGTCACCGTTGATCCTGTCATTGCCCTGCGAGCCGATGATCTCGTCGGACCCGCCGCCGCCGGCGATCAGCTCAATCCCGTGCAGTTCCGTCCCGGAGAAATCGAGCCTCTCGCTATTGAAGGTCCCGCGCAGCACGTCGTAGCCGTCGAGCCCATCGATCCGTTCGATGCCGGTCAGGGCATGGAGGCCGATGATGTCGTCCCCCGTGCTACCGCGAATCTCGTCATACCCGCTGCCGCCATCGACATGGTCGAAAAGGTCGTCGGCGCCGGCGTAGAGAAAGAGGTCGTTGCCGCCAGCGCCGTTCAGGGTGTCTTCACCGGTACCGCCGGAGATGACGTCATCGCTGTGCGATCCGGTGATGCGGTCAGGCCCTCGCCTGCCGTCGATCAGCTCGATGCCGGTCACCTCGACATCAGAGAAGTCCAGCACGTCGCGATTGATGGAGCCGAAGATCACGTCATAGCCGGCCAGGCCATCGATCTTCTCGATGCCCTGGAGCGAGAAAAGGCCGATCGCATCGTCGCCTTCGCTGCCTCGAATCTCGTCGTAGCCGCTGCCGCCGTCGACCAGATCGACGCTTTCGTTGGGGCCTGCATACTTGAAGAGATCGTCGCCTCCAGAGCCATAGAGCTGGTCCTCACCTGAACCGCCCGTGATCACGTCGTCGCCCTGCGAGCCCGTGATGATGTCGGACCCATGTCCCGCGTCGATCAGCTCGATGCCGACGACCTCGACATCAGAGAAGTCCAGCACGTCGCGATTGATGGAGCCGAAGATCACGTCGTAGCCGGCCAGACCGTCGATCTTCTCGACGTTCTTTACGGAGTGGAGGCCGATCGAATCGTCGCCGTCGCTGCCTCGAATCTCGTCGTAGCCGCTGCCGCCGTCTACGTGGTCGACGCTTTCGTCCGCCCCTTCGTACTCGAAGATATCGTCACCGCCCGCGCCATTCAGCCTGTCCTCACCCGCGCCACCGGAAATGAGGTCGCCAGCTTGCGAGCCAATGACGATATCGGGGCCGCCGCGCCCGAGCACCAATTGCTGCTCGGTCTCGAGGCTGAGGTCGATGATATCCCGCTGGCCGGTCCCTATGATGCTGCCGTCCGAGAAGACGCCGACGACCACTTCCGCGGTATCGGTGCCTCCGCGCTCGTCCGTCAGGGTATAGGTGAAGCGATCGGTGCCGACGAAGCCAGCGTCAGGGGTGTAGAGAACCGTGCCGCCGAGGAGCACTGCGCGGCCATGCGCCGCCTCGCCCACGGCTGTCACAGCAATGTTGTGCCCGTCCGGATCGCTATCGTTGTCCAGCAACGCGGCCGCCGAGATGGTGACGGGCTCGCCTTCGATGGTCTGCGCCCGGTCATCCTCGGCGTTGGGTGCATTGTTCGGCGGGGTCACCGAAATGGTAACGGTGGCGGACGCCGTCTCGCCGTTCGGGTCCCGCACCGTGTAGGTGAAGCTGTCCTGTCCCAGATAGTCCTTGTCGGGCACATAGGTCACGACGCCATCGTCGCTGAGCTGCAGCGTTCCGTGCTGCGCATCGCCGAGCTCCACAACGCTGAGCGCATCGCCATTGGGGTCGAAGTCGTTGGCGAGGATATTCACCGCCACGCCATCGCCGTTGATCAACGCAAAAGCATGATCATCGATGGCGATGGGCGCCGTCGCCGGTGTCAGGTCCAGGCTGGCACCGTAGTCAGGCATCTCTTCGCCCTGCTCGAAGGCGCCAATGTCGGGGGCGTCCCCGACAAAGCCCTCCGTCAGGCCGAAGACCTCCTTTCCGGCATCAATCGCGCTCGAGCTGGGATGCAAACCGAAATCCAAGCCCGGCGCATCGGGATCGCGGAAGACCTCGAAGCCGTTGACGTCGAAGTCCAGCTCCAGGTTGGCGAAGATCTCCTCGCCTTCCAACAGCACGTCGTTCTGCGCATGCGACGTGGACTTCAGGAACTGCTCGAAACTCTCGCCCCAGCCATCGTGGACCTGAAAGTACCCGTCCTGTGACCAGGCGTTGTAGTCAAACTCGCTGAAGCTGTAGCTCGTCTCGCTAACGTAGGTGAAGCGCTCGTCGAAGCCGACGAAGAGATTGTTGTTCACCGTCACATTGCTTACGAAGCCGCTCGGATCGTACCAAGCCGGGCCGCTCTTGATCGAGGTGTTGTTGACGATGATCAGGCCGTCAGGGTCGGTCACCGTCGGCTTGATTTTGAACGGCGCTTCCCGGGTGTTGTAGATGACGTTCTCGAAGGCGTAGGCCGGGCCGCCGACCGTCGGCTGAAAGCTGACGCCGTTAAGCTGATTGGCGATCAGATTGTGATGGGCGGCGACGTTGCGGACCGAGTAGTCGAGCTCGATGCCATCGTCCGCACCCCAGAGAATCTTGTTGTGATGGACGTTGATGCCGATGTTGTTGAGTTCGGTCTGGCGGCTGGTGCCAATCGAATCGCCGAAGCCCGAGAGGGTGTTGTAGGCAATCTCGATATCCTGACCGGTGACGACGATGCCTTCGACACCAGAGGTTCCGGTCGCCGGAAACTCGCCGCGCCCCTCTAGGACGTTGTTGGCGATATAGAGGTCCTTGTGACCGGTCCAGGCGTTGATACCGTTCTCGACATCGAAGATGTAGTTGTCGCGGATGACCACGCCCTCGGTGCCGCCGCCGCGCAAATTGATGCCTGTGTGGGCGTTGGTGAGGGAGAGGTTTTCGATCTGCACATGGCTACCGTCGATCTTAATGGCGAAGTCCCCGCCGCCGGCATCCAAGATTGTCGAACTGAGGTCAGCGCCGCGAATGATGATCGGATTGTCTTCGGTGCCGCTTGGAACGACGTTCAACTGACCCTCGTAGCGACCGGGTAGCAATATGATGACCGAACCGGGCTGGGCCGCAGCGACCGCCGCTTTCAACTCCGCCATCGTCTCGACGGTGACGGTCTGCGCTTGCTGCGGGCTATCCAGGGGAACGTCGCGGGTCGAGACGTTCAAGATCTGCTCGGCCGGGCCGCTGTCCGTCTGGAGTCCGTCCGGGTCCTTCGTTTCCAGCTTGAACTCATAGTCGGTGCCGGCGTCCAAGCCGGTGACCATCCCTGCGAAGCCCTCCGGCGACTCCTGCAGGGAGTAGACCGGAGAGACGAACTCGGGGCGGAGCCTCAGAAGCTCTATGCCCGGCTCCCACTCGCTGTCTCCGACCTCGCGGTAGTAGACGTGGATCGTCCCGTCGTAGTTCTTGTCACCGCCCTCGACCGGAACGAAGAAGCTGACCGACTCGGTCGTTCTTCCATCGACGAAGGCATCGCCGGTATCGAGTTGGTTGATGTCGTCGGGATTGCCGTCGCCCGGCTTGTAGAGCCACAGGCCGCCGTCGAAGCGCGGCAGCTCTTCAGCGCCGGCGATGCCGATAAAGACGTCGGCGTCGTCGTGATAAATCCATTTGTCCAGCACCTTGCCGACGCCGATGGCGTCGTCCGCCGGTGCCTGGCCGTTCGGCGCTTCGTTCCATAACACTTCGAACTCGGTGCTTTCCGGATCCCAGGTGACGATCTTGGCCGTACCGTTCCAGATGTAGAATTTCTCATCGGCGGGATTGAAGGCGTAGCCGGCCTGCTTGAACGATGTCGAGTACTGCAGCTCTTCAGCACTGGGAAACTCCGCAACCAGGGTCGCCGTGACCCCGGCATCACCGACGTCCAGCTTGTAGATTCCCTCTGCGTGGGCTTCGTAAAGCTGCCCCGTGATCGGGTTCTGGAACATGTTGCCGACGTTGCCGCCCATCGTGTCGCCCTGAACTTGGCCGAGCTGGTGCTCGGTCCCATCCGAGTCGTAGAGGTAGGCGATATCGGTCGACGTTCTGTAATGGGTGATCGCCAGAATCTGCTGCGTATCCGCGAGGTAGTTTGTGGTGCCGAAAGAGTGGTCTTCGGTCGCGGCGTGCGACTGCCACTCGCCGGTCTCCGGGTCGAACTCCCAGACGACAAAGAGCTCGGGGGACCTGTTCTCCGGATAGGCCGTGTTCTGGCTGGTCAGCCACAGCGTCTCTGTGTGGGGATTCCACACCAAGCCGTCATAGGTATGGGCCGAGGGCGGGCTGTCCGGCAGCCCATCGCCGTCTTCATCGGCCGGCAACCAGCGGTGCGGGTGCTCTTCTTCGTCCGTCCGCAGCGTGAGCGGGGCCGGATCCGAGATCCGGGACCACTCCAAGGTCTCTAAGTCGAACTGATAGACCTCGTTGCCGCCATAGTCGCCGTGGCCGCCACCGTGGAAAAACAGCCGCTGGCCCTCGATGTCGTAGGCTGCGCCATTCCAAGCCCCGAGAACGCTGCGCGGCTCACCCAGCCGTTCGAACCCACCGTGGATCTCGATGAGTTCCGCCCATTCCTCTTCCGTGACAGCGACGTCGAAGAACTTGTTCGCCGTATCGAGCCGGCGCCACTCGCCCGGCTCCATATCGGCTGCTTGACTCAAGAGATCGTCAGGAACGCCAACCGAGGCCGAGTCCGCCATAACACCACCGAGCTCCCACCAAAAAAAAACGGATAAGACGACAAGGACTGGCCGTAAAAACGCCTTCAAATGCCTAAAATACTTTAAAAATACATGCGAAAAGCGAGACAATAGCGACACCTGAGGCAGGTTCGCCGGCCCTTCGAAAGTTGGCATGAACGCAGTTTTCGGCTTGAGGACGGTCATGGATCTGACCCCTGTCTGGTAAGCGCGGAGCTTTGCAAATTTGTGTTGGTTAAGCAAAAAATTGCACACACGACAATATCTTAACCGATTTCGGGGCGACGGCTCCGACACACAAACAGCTTTGCAAATGCGACCGCATTGCTCACGGATTGTTGATGCTTCCTCCGACAGGACTAGCCGACGCAAGCGACATTTTTTGGGTCGTTTAATACAAATGTTCAATATCCACAGAGAGAAAGAAAATCTCTCGTTCCGTAAGTTAAAGAAACACTATATTCCTTACTGATTCTGCTGATATCGGCTTTTCAAAGTAAACACCTTCTTGTTACGCCCATGTTTTCTGCCGACACCCGCTCGCTTCGCGCTCAAGATAAGTCTGATCCTGGCGAAGAATGAGCCTGCTGCCCGAACAACAATCTTTGGCCGCACCCTTAAAGCAGTTGCTCACAAAAGGGGCATTGCGCCCAGCGTTGAGCCTGTGTCACCGCCTACTCGGTAACACCATTGCCACATTCGCCCCACAATAAGCGTCGCAAATCTTTTACCAGCTGGCGCTACACGCTTTCTTAGGGGGCAGTGTCGATTATCCGCGGTGCAGGCGCGACCGGACTCGGAGACAGGCGTGCGCAACGCACCTCCGGCCCGGCGGGGCCTACCGTTTTCCTCGCTGCCACCCTATGCTACGGGGCATTGGGGGATTTCGAATGTATCTTGATTACTACCATCTGAAGCGGCTGCCCTTCCAGATCACGCCGGACGCGAGCTTCTTCTTCGACGGCCGCCCGCACCGGCGCGCCCTTTCCACCGTTGCCTACGGCTTGAGCAAGAACGAAGGCTTCGTCGTGATCACGGGAGAGGTCGGCGCCGGCAAGACGACCCTTTTCGAGTACACGCTCTCCCGCCTCGCCGATGACCGCATCGTCGCCGTGAAGATCAACACCACCCAGGTCGGCTCGGAGAACCTCTTGAGGCTGATCGCCGCGCAGTTCGGCTTGTCGGTCGGAGGCGGCAGCAAAGCCGAGCTGCTTTGCGCGCTTGAGGACGAGCTGGTGCGCCTGCACCATCAGCGCAAAGTCGCGCTGGTTGTCGTCGACGAGGTGCAGGGACTGTCCCATGACGCGCTCGAAGAGCTGCGCATGCTCTCGAACTTCCAGTCGAACGGAAAGCCACTGCTGCAGATGCTGCTGGTGGGTCAGCCGGAGTTCCGGCAACGGCTCGCCGAGCCTGATTTGGAACAGCTACGCCAGCGCGTCATCGCCTCGTTCCATATCAGCCGTCTTTCGACCGACGATACCCGCGGCTACGTCGAGCACCGCTTGAAGCTCGCGGGTTGGGACGGGCGCCGCATCTTCGCCCCGGATTCCTTTGAAGCCATCTTCGAAGCCACGGGCGGCCTGCCGCGGCGTCTCAATCGGCTCTGCGACCGTCTGTTGCTGTTCGGCTATCTCGAAGACCGCGGCGTTCTGACGGCGAGCGATGTCGCTGAAGTGGTTGAGGAAATGCGCGAAGAGGGCCTGATCGAGCCGCTGCCCGATACCGCCGCGGCGCCGCCGCAGACGGCAACGGTGCGTGCACTGAAGCCCGTGCCGAACGTAGCCAACGAGGAACCGGCAGCTGCTCCCCAGCCGCCTGCGCAGAACGCGCAAGCCGCCAGTGGAATGAACCTGTCGCGGGACGAATGGCTCGACGTGCGGCACAGCGCCAAGGCGATTCAACGAGAACTCAAGTCCTACAAGCTGCGGGTCGATGAGTTCCGTGACCGCATCGGCACGCGCCGCAAGGCGAACTAACCGATACCGAACGACGACTGACGCCGAGACCATGACGCAAGCCCTTGCCAGAAGCGAAGACAGAGACGGCCTTCCCGGGAAGGCAGATGGCGTGTCCTCGCAGGACGGCATGCGCGGCGCCGAAAAAGCGACGTCAAAGCCCTTGAATGCCTTCACGATCGATGTCGAGGAGCACTTCCAGGTTTCCGCGTTCGAAGCGGCCGTCCCGCGGTCAGACTGGGAGGGACTGGGGTCACGCGTGGAGGACAACGTCTCCCGCCTGCTCGATCTCTTGGCGCGGCATGAGACAACGGCGACCTTCTTCACCCTCGGATGGGTCGCAGAGCGCCACCCCGAGATGATTCGGCGCATCGTCGGCGAAGGCCATGAGCTGGCCAGCCATGGCTACTCCCACGTCAGGGTGAACACCCAGAGTGCCGAAGCCTTTCGCGAGGACGTACGCAAGACCAAGGCGATCCTAGAGGACATGTCCGGCGTACGCGTTCTTGGCTATCGGGCAGCCAGCTTCTCCATCGGCCATAGCACGCCTTGGGCTCTGCCAATCCTGCGGGAAGAGGGCCATCTCTACAGCTCCAGCACCGTACCAATCGCGCACGATCTCTACGGCGACCCGGACGGACAGAGGTTCGCCTACAAGCCCTTCCCGGACGACGACTTCCTGGAAGTGCCCGTGACCACCCTCAGACTGTTCGGACGCAATCTGCCCTGCGGCGGCGGCGGCTTCTTCCGCCTGCTGCCCTATGCCTACTTCCGTTGGGGCTACGGCAAGATCGGCCGCGAGTCCGGCGAGCCCTGCATCTTCTATCTCCATCCCTGGGAGATCGACCCGGAGCAGCCTCGTATCGCCGGCGCAGCCCTGAAATCGCGGATCAGGCACTACACCAACCTCGGGCGGACCTTTAACCGCTTGGAGAGCCTTTTGCGGGATTTCTCTTGGACCAGCATGGCAAGGGCCTTCCTGTGAGCCTCCAACAGCCCGTTCAAAGCGTCGAGCCGTTTGAAACCCCAAGCGTCGAACAGCTTGAGGTCGGCGAGCTGACGCCGGCCTGGCAGGACGCGTGGGACACTTTTGTCGACGATTGCCCCGAGGCGACCTTCTTCCATCGGGCCGGCTGGAAAACGGTGATCGAGAAGAGCTTCGGTCACGCCTGCCCCTTCCTCTTCGCCCATTGCGACGGCAGCATACTCGGAATCCTGCCTCTGGTTCACATCGACAGCCGGCTGTTCGGCAAGTCGCTGGTGTCCAGCGCCTTCTGCGTCTACGGCGGCGTCGCGACGACGCGGCCCGATGTGCGGCTGTTGCTGGAGGCGGAGGCAGAGTGCCGTGGCGAAACCCTGGGTGTCGATCATGTCGAGTACCGCTTGCGCAGCCGCTCGGACAGCCAGCGGCCCTGCAAGGACGGCCTCTACGTGACCTTCCGGCAGGACATCGACCCCGACCTCGATGTGAACATGAAGCGCATCCCGCGCAAGCAGCGCGCCATGGTGCGCAAGGGCATCTCAAACGGCCTCACGAGTGAGATCGATGCCGATGTCGACCGCTTCTACGCCCTTTATTCAGAAAGCGTTCGGAACCTCGGAACACCCGTCTTTTCAAAGCGCTATCCGGAAACGCTCATGGAAGTTTTCGGCTCGGACTGCGAGGCGCTGATCATCTCTGACAATACGGGCCGGCCCGTCAACGCCGTGCTCTCGTTCTATTTCCGCGATGAGGTGCTGCCCTACTACGGCGGCGGCGGCCAAGACGCGCGCCGCTTGGCGGCCAACGACTTCATGTATTGGGAAGTCATGCGCCGCGCCTGCGAGCGCGGCTATCGGCTCTTCGACTTCGGCCGCAGCAAGGTCGGAACCGGCGCCCACGCTTTCAAGAAGAATTGGGGCTTCGAGCCGGCGCCGCTCTACTACGAATATCGGCTCTACGGCGATGCCGAGATCCCCGACGTCAACCCGCTGAACCCCAAGTACCAGCGGGCGATCAAGACCTGGCAGAAGCTCCCGCTCGCCGTGGCGAACCGTATCGGTCCATTTCTTGCCAAAAATCTCGGCTAACCTTGTCGAATTGCCAAGAATTCGTTTAACGCTTTTTGCTAAGGGGATAGCTTCGCCAAGCGTTTGAGCCAACACGCTGGCTCGGGCACGGCGAAAGCGGGAGAGTTGGGGTGGTCACGCAGTCGGAACACGGCCCCGCCGCGCAAGCTCAGCAGCCGGAACCTGTGGAGCGCATCGCGACCGGCGAAACGCCATCGTCATCAGAGAAGCCCGGCACCGCCGGGGCTTGGCGGCTGGTCGCTTGGCAAATCGCGCTTGGCGCCGCCATCGTCACGTTGGCCTACTGGAACACCGCCGCCTCGATGGTTGAGGTCTGGTCCCGTTCAGAGACCTTCAATCACGGCTTCCTGATTCTGCCCATCGCCTGCTACCTGGCCTGGCTGCGCTACCCGAGACAGCAGGACAAGACCCCGGAAGGGAGCTGGCTCGGCTTGGCGGTGATCGGTCTCGGCACGGCGGCCTGGTGGTTGGGCGACGCGGCCGGCGTTCAACTGGTCGCCCACTTCGCCTTTGTCGTGATGTTGCAGGGCGTGCTCCTCGCCGCCCTCGGCTGGCGCTGCTACAAGGCGATGCTCTTTCCGGCCCTCTACCTCTTTCTCATGGTTCCCTTCGGCGAGTTCGCCATCTTGCCGCTGCAGGACCTGACCGCCGAATATACGGTGATGCTGGCCCGCGCCTCCGGGATACCCGTCTACATCGATGGGCTCTACATCGACATTCCGGGCGGCAGCTTTCTCGTTGCCGAGGCCTGCTCGGGCGTTCGCTATCTGATCGCGACCTTCGCCCTCGGCTTGCTGGTGCAGGACCTGCTCTTCGTGAGCCGCTGGCGCAAAGCGCTGATCCTGGTGCTGTCGCTGGTCATCCCGATCATCGCGAACGTCATTCGCGCCTACCTCATCCTGACGGTCGCCTACGTCAGCGATTTCGAGATCGCGGTCGGTGTCGATCATATCCTCTATGGCTGGGTCTTCTTTGGCCTGGTCACCCTGCTGCTGATCGCAATCGCTTTTCACTTCCGCGAGCCGCCGGAAGCCCTTCCCGAAACGCAGCCCACGCCGGCGCCTCCCCGCAGAAGCCTGGCTCGACGCGCCGCACCCTTGGCCGCAGGGCTCCTGCTGGCGGTGATGGTGCCGGTGTCTAATGCCGTCTCCGGCCCTCCGGCAGCGCCCGTCGCGACGCTGGAGATACCGCTGCCCGAGGTCGGCGGCACCTGGCAGCAAGCCAGCGCCGACGCCAGCGATTGGAGCGGAATCTATCCTTACGCCGACGCCTCGCTGCTGACCCGCTTCGAGAGCGCGGACGGACCCGTCGACCTCTACGTCGCCAGCTACGCCTGGGAGCGTCCGGAAGCCGAGCTCATCAACTACAAGAATCATATGATCGGCGGGCGGGCATGGGACATCGTCGGTGTCGCCAGAGGCAGCGCCCTGTTCGAGGCGCAAGAGCAGGCGCTCGTCTCCCTGAAGATCAAGCGCGGCCAGCATGAGCGCTTGATCTGGTACTTCTACCGGGTCGACGGCGATCAAACCGCCGATCCGCGCTTCGCCAAGCTGTTGAAGATCAAGGCCAAGCTGCTGACCGGCTATTCTCCAGCCTCGGTCATCGCCGTTTCCACGCCGATCGGCGACGGAACGGAGGCCGAGGCCAACGAACGCCTATCAACCTTCTTGTCGGAGCTGCGAATGGGAGATGCTCTCGACGAAACCCTGGCCGATTTCGCCGACCGCGAGCGAACGACCCAGCGCCTTGCCGACAAGGGGAATTGAGCCATGTGTGGCCTGACCGGACTGTTTGACCTACGTGGACGGAGCGAGATCGACGAATCCCTGCTCGGCCGCATGAACGAAAGCCAGCACCATAGAGGCCCGGATGCCGGCGGCCTCTATCGCGCGCCCGGCGTGGGCCTCGGGCATCGGCGCCTGTCCATCATCGACCTGTCATCCGGCCAACAACCGCTGTTCAATGAGGACCATAGCGTCGTCGTCGTCTACAACGGCGAGATCTATAACTTCCAAGAGCTGTCGCGCGAGCTGGAGGCCCTCGGCCACCAGTTCAGAACCCGCTGCGACACCGAGGTCGTGGTTCACGCCTGGGAAGAATGGGGCGTCGACTGTCTGTCGCGCTTTCGCGGCATGTTCGCCTTCGCGCTTTGGGACAGCAATCAAGAGACCCTGTTCCTCGCCCGCGACAGGCTGGGCATCAAGCCGCTTCACTATGCGCTTTTGCCGAACGACACGCTGATTTTCGGCTCCGAGCTCAAGTCGCTCATGGTGCACCCGCAGCTTTCCCGAGATATCGATCCGCAGGCGATCGAGGACTACTTCGCCTTCGGCTACATTCCTGACCCGCGCTGCATCTTCAAGCAGGTCCGCAAGCTCGAACCCGGCTACTTCCTCAAGGTCCGCCGCGGCGAGCCCTTCCCCAAGCCGCAGAGCTACTGGCAGCCGAGCTTCGAAGAGCGGGTCCCCGGCTCGGAGGCCGAGGTCTGCGAAGAACTGCGGGCGCGGATGCAGGAGGCCGTCTCAATCCGCATGATCGCGGACGTGCCTTTGGGCGCCTTCCTGTCAGGCGGCGTCGACTCGAGCGGCGTGGTCGCGGCCATGGCCGACAGCCTCGACGATCCGGTCGATACCTGCTCCATCTCCTTCGGCCGGTCCGACTACGACGAATCGCGCTTCGCCGAGCAGGTCGCGAAGCAGTACGGGACGCGCCACCATACCCGGCAGGTGGCACCGGACGACTTCGATCTGATCGATCGCCTGATCGACGTCTACGACGAGCCCTATGCCGACAGCTCGGCCATGCCGACCTATCGCGTCTGCCAGATTGCCCGCGAGAACGTCACCGTCGCTCTCTCCGGCGACGGCGGCGACGAGGTCTTCGCCGGCTACCGCCGCTACCGCTGGTATCACTACGAAGAGCTGGTGCGGCAACGCATGTCCCAGAGCCTTCGGGGCCCCCTGTTCAACACCCTGGGTGCGCTCTATCCCAAGCTCGATTGGGCACCGAAGCCGCTCAGGGCCAAGGCGACCCTGCAGGCCCTCGGCCGCAGCAGCGCAGACGGCTATTTCTACAGCCTTTCCATCCTGCCGTCCGCACCGCGCATGCGCCTCTACTCCCAGCACCTGCGTCGTGAGCTGCAGGGCTACCAGGCGGAAGGCTTGATCCAGTCGCTGATGGACGAAGCCCCAACCGACCATCACCTCAGCAAGGCGCAGTACGTCGACATGAAGACCTATCTGCCCGGCGATATCCTGACCAAGGTGGACCGGGCCAGCATGGCGCACTCGCTGGAGGTACGCGTACCTCTGCTCGACCACAAGTTCGTCGAGTGGGCCAACGGCTTGCCGCCAAGCTGGAAGCTGCGCGGGCGCGAGGGCAAGTACATCTTCAAGAAGGCGCTGGAGCCCATGGTGCCGGACGACATTCTCTATCGGCCGAAACAGGGCTTTGCCGTGCCGCTTTCCCATTGGTTCCGCAACGAGTTGCGGGACCGGGTGAAGCGCATCATCAGCGAGGGCGCGCTGGCGGATACGGGCTATTTCGACATGGCGGAGATTTCCCGCTTGGTCGATCAGCATCAAAGCGGTATCCGAGAGCATGGCCCGACGATTTGGGCGCTCCTGATGTTCGACGGTTTCTTGAAGCGTCATCAGCAACAGGCAGCGCAGGCCGCTTAGTCGTTAAGCCCTTTTTCGCATAAATTGCAGAGATTTTAGAGGTAATCGAAGGCTTTGCCGGCTATGCCGGTGGAGTGTGCTATCGGCGAACGGTAGCGCCGAACCAGGAACAGGCTTACGGCGACGGCAACGACACGTCATGCTTCGGACTTCCCACAAGCTCCCCTTTGTTTTTCTTGCCGCTTTGGAGGCGGTGATCCTCATCACCATCATCTGCATGGCGGAGATGCTGGTGCGCAACGGAGCTTTGACCTTCGGCGGCGACGAGACGACGATCATCTACCGCTCCTGCTCTGCGGCGCTGATCTTCGTCACCTCGCTGTTTGCCTTCGGCTTCTACAATTGGGAGTTCGCCTCCGGCTTCGCCGAAGTCCTGGTGCGCGCCGCCGCCGCGTACTTCGTTTCCTGCCTTGCCTTCCTGGTGCTCGGCTACGTGCTGCTGACCCCGACCGTGTCCGCCTATGCCTTTGCCGGCGCCACCGTCGTCTCGGCCCCCATTATCCTGACCATACGCAACATCTTCCTGCATCACGCGGAGGGCGGCTGGCTCAAGCACCGGATTCTGGTGCTGGGAGTCGGCGACGCGGCCCGACGCCTGCATGAGCTGGAACATGGCAGCGTCATCCGCCGTTTCGGCATCGTCGGCTACTTGAAGTGCGGTGAGGAGGACGTGAAGGTCCATGCCAGCCCGGTCCTCTCCTCGCCGGGCGAGGTGAAGGACTTCCTGCGCAACACCGAAATCGACGAGATCGTCGTCGCCGTCCAGGACCGTCGCGGCAACCTGCCGCTCGACGAGCTGATCGAAGCGCGCTTCCGCGGCATTCGCATTTCCGACTATCAGACCTTCTCGGAGCGCGTCACCGGCCGTGTCGACCTTCAGGCCGTGCGGCCGAGCTGGTTCCTCTACTCCAGCGGCTTCGGCCTCAGCAGCATGCAGCGCGGCATCAAGCGCGGCTTCGATATCATCGTCAGCCTGCTCGGCTTGATCCTCTTGTCACCGATCTTCATCGCCGCAGCCTTGGCCATTGCCATCGAGGGCGGCGGCGCCGTCTTCTATCGGCAGGAGCGGGTCGGCCTGAACGGGCGGCCTTACATGCTGATCAAGTTTCGCTCCATGCGGGCCGATGCCGAGCGAGACGGCGTTCCCCGCTGGGCGGGCCAGAACGATCCGCGCGTGACCTTCCTCGGCAACTTCATGCGCAAGACCCGCATCGACGAGCTGCCTCAGATCCTAAACGTGCTCTACGGCGACATGAGCTTCGTCGGCCCGCGGCCGGAGCGGCCGTTTTTCGTCGAACAGCTGGCGAGCTCGATCCCCTTCTACAACGACCGCCACCGGGTGAAGCCGGGCATCACCGGCTGGGCACAGCTCAACTTCTCCTACGGGGCATCTGCGGAAGACGCGCGCCGAAAGCTCGAGTACGATCTCTATTACATTCGCAACGTGAACATCATTCTCGACCTGCTGATCATCATCCAGACACTGCGGGTGGTCGTCTTCTTCCAAGGGGCAAGGTAGTCGCCGGTGCACGTCACGGGCTTCCATCGGACATGGCTCTAGCTCAAGCGCCGGCTAAGGCGGCTGCGGCAGCCTCTCGACGGCCGCGGCACTTCGTCCATGTCTTCCCGACATTCGGTTACGGCGGTGTTCCCATCCGCATCGCCGACGTGATTTCCCGCCTGGACGGGCCCTATCGCCACAGCATCCTGTCCCTCAACGGCCAGATCGATGCCAAGTCCCGCATCGCCGAAGGGATAGAGACCGACTTTCCCACCCCGCCCAGCGGCCGCCTGCCCGGCCTGCTGCCGAAGGTCGCGCGCTGGCTGAAAGCAGCCCAGCCGGACCTGCTGCTGACCTACAATTGGGGCGCCATCGAGTGGGCGCTCAGCAGCCGCCTGTTGCGCACCCAGCGGCACATCCACTTCGAAAGCGGCTTCGGGCCTGAAGAAGCG
The DNA here is from genome assembly GCA_028282405.1 of Rhodovibrionaceae bacterium. Taxonomy (GTDB): domain Bacteria; phylum Pseudomonadota; class Alphaproteobacteria; order Kiloniellales; family DSM-21159; genus JANQMX01. The sequence continues at coordinate 33,985 of JANQIA010000306.1, read as the reverse complement.
GACCGCCAGCTGCCGCGACGCAACCTCTTCCGGCGGCTGGCGTTGGGCGGAAGCGAGCGCCTTGTCGTTCCCTCCCATCTCCTGGTGCGCATTGCCACCGAGCAGTGGCAGGTCGCTGCCGACCGGATCCTGCTGCTGCCCAACGGCGTGAGCCTGGCCCGCTACCGCCCCGATGCGGCGAAGCCGGAGATGCTGGCCGACCTCGCGGATGCGCCCCGCCCGCTTGTCGGAACCGTCTCGCCGCTGCGCAAAGAGAAAGCCCTCGACCGCCTGCTGCGGGCCGCAGCCCCCCTGCTGCACGCCGGCCGCTGCACCCTGGTCATTGCCGGCGACGGCGTCGAACGGCCCAAGCTGGAGGCGCTGGCCCGCGAGCTTGGAATAGCCGAGCAAACCCGCTTTCTGGGGCACGTGGAGGATGTCGCGGCTTTCATGCCCCTGCTCGACGTCTTCTGCCTGACCTCAGATACCGAGCAGATGCCAAACGCTCTGCTGCAGGCCATGGCCTCGGCCTGTTCCGTGGCCGCCGTCGACGTCGGCGATGTAGCGCGCATCCTCTCGCGGGAAAACCGCGCCCTAGTGGTGCCGCGCGACGACGAGGCTGCCTTGACCGCCTCGCTCGAGCGCCTGCTCGACGACGCCGAGCTGCGCCGCAGCCTCGGCGCGGCCAACCGCCGCCACGCGGAAAGCAACTACGATCTCGAGGACATGGTGGCGGCCTACGAAGCGCTTTTCCTCGGCGAGGCATTGCCACGGAAGATCCCGAGAACGGAATGAAGATTCTTCTGTTCTCAAGCCTCTTTCCCAACGCGGCGCAGCCGAACCTGGGCCTGTTCGTCGAGACGCGGCTTCGCCAGACCATGCAGCGTTCCGATCTGCAGGCTCACGTGGTGGCACCTATCCCCTGGTTCCCCTTCTCCTCCCCGCGCTTCGGCGCCTACGCCAAGTTTGCGGAGGCGCCTGCCTTCGAGGTGAAAGACGGCTTGCAGATAGAGCACCCGCGCTACGTCGTCATTCCCAAGGTCGGCATGTCACTGGCCCCCCGGCTGATGTATCGCGGCGCGCTTCGGACGGTGACACGGCTCTGTGCCGAGCAGGACTTCGACCTGATCGACGCGCACTACTTCTATCCGGACGGCGTGGCCGCCGCGATGCTCGCCAAGCATTTGGGGCTACCGCTGGTCATCACCGGTCGCGGGACGGACCTCAACGTCATCCCGGACTATCCCCGTCCGCGGGAGATGATCGTCGCGGCGGCCCAGCAAGCCGCCGAGATCGTCACTGTCAGCCAGGCCTTGAAGCAGCGGCTCGTCTCCCTGGGCGTTCCGGACACGAAGGTGACGGTGTTGCGCAACGGCGTCGACCTAGAGCGTTTCCAACCGCTCGATCGCGAGGCCTGCCGCCAGTCCCTCGGCCTCGAAGGCCCATTGCTCCTCAGTGTCGGCAATCTGGTTGCGCTGAAAGGCCACGACCTTGTCATTCGCGCCATGCAGCAGCTTCCGGGCCTGCATCTCGCAATCGTCGGCAGCGGACCGCTACGGCGCGATCTGGAGAATTTGATCGGGGAACTGGGCCTTGCGGACCGCGTGCGCCTGATCGGTCAGGTTCCGCAGGCAGAGCTCAAGCGCTACTACAGCGCTGCCGATGCGCTCGTCCTTGCCTCGAGCCGAGAGGGCTGGGCCAATGTCCTGCTCGAGAGCATGGCCTGCGGCACCCCCGTGGCGGCGACGCCTGTTTCCGGAACGCAGGACCTGATCACGGAGGCAGCGGCGGGACGCATTATCGAACAGCGTAGCGTCGAGGCCATCGCGAAGACCCTCAACGATCTTCTATCCAATCCCCCCGCCCGTGCGGAGACCCGGGCCTTTGCCGAGCGCTTTAGCTGGGACGAGGTTGCCGCCGGCCAACTGGCCGTCTTTCAGCGGGCCGCTCAGCACAGCGGCGGCCGCAGCTAGAATCTGATGCTGCCGCCGATCGTGATGGCGTTTTCCGTGTACTCGTCATCCTCGTCGTCGGCGAAACGACGCGAGTAGGTGTAGGTCAGATTGGTGTTGATTCGGCTCGAGAGCTGATACTCCAGGCTCACGCGCGGAAAGATCTCAACCTCGGTGTCGTCGCTCGTGCCCGACTCGCTGCGCTCCGTCCATTCCCCTCGGAAACCGCCGATGAAGGTCAAGTCCTGCGAAAGACCGACGCTGACGTTGGTGTTGAGGATGTAGGACTCCTCGTCGCTGCTGTCGAAATCGCTGACATCCTCGCTCTCTTCCTCGTAGGCAATTTCGAGGAAGGTCGACACGTTCCGCTTCTCCCAGGCCGCGCTTCCGCTGATCGTTCGGGTCCGGGTTACGCCGTCTTCGATCGAGAAAGAGTTCGGCTGGTTGTTGAAGTTGTCGATACCTTGTTCCGTCGTCGGGAGGTTGGACACGATGCGATCCTGCTGCGTGGTGGTGTCCTCCACGTAGCGTGCGATCAAGGTCAGCCGCGGAGTAGGTTCGTAGCGAACGTCGGCGTCGAAGACGATCGTCTCGGCATCGCTGCCAACGCCGGCCGTACTCGCGAATCGCGGGCTCGGGGTCCAGCTGAATCCCGTCCGCCAAGTGATGCCCTCGATGTCGTCGTCGTCATCCCCCTCGTTTTCGAGGGTGCGGTAGCCGACCGAGCCTTCCAGCGTCAGATTGCGCTCGAACGGCAACGGATAGAAGAGCGTCAGGTTGGTGTCGCGGCGCGAGATGTCTTCGTCGTCGTCCGCGTACTCTTCGGAAATCGAGCTGCTGAGCGCCCATCCCAGGAATGAGAAGTCGGGCCCGCTGAAAAACTCGGACGAGAGCGTATGGCTGATGGTGTTGGATGCATCGTCCGAATCGACGAAGACAGCCGCCCCTTCGTAGCGCAGCTCGTTGCTGGCGAAGCTGCCTAGGCGTGACTGCAGATAGGGCGAAACACGGTAGGCCTGCACGAAGTCCTGACCAGAGGTATTCGCGTCCGAGCCGGATTGGCCGCGCTCATCGTCCGTCTGCACCTGACTGATACCGGCTGACGCATCGACAAATACCCTTCTCTCGACCAGCTCTGCAGTGACCGTCCCGACGATGTCGGCGTCGATGCGGGTCTCGGGGGAATCGGCAATCTCCTCCACCAGGAAGACCGTCGCCGAAAGATCGCCTTGAATACGGGCGGCATCGGCAGCAACGGTAATGTTCGGACCGGCTCGGAGAATGACGGCGGACTCTTTTTCGTCATCCGGATCCAGGTCGAGATTGTCGGTGAAGGTGATGTCGCTGACTGCGCCATAGGTGACCGTCCAGTCTCCGGAGAAGAATCCCTCGGGAATGACGATGACATCGCCCGGCTGCATCATGATGTTCGCCGTGACGTCGCCACGGTCCATCAGGTCGTCGAGGCGCAGCGGCTGTTCTTTGGTCGTTTCTCCTTCTTGTCGAAGAAGCACTGCGCTGTTGCCGTCTGCGTCCGAGGTCAGTCCGCCGACGCCGATCATGACATCGGCCAGACGCATTCCGCGGCGCCACGGCAAGGCGCGCGGCTGGGCGGCCTTGCCGATCACGCGTATCTGCTGATCGAAGGTACCGACCGGCAAGTCCACCACGATGGTGACCAGGGGGTCTTGGATGAACTCGGCCAGGCGTTCCTGCACGGCCTCGCTTGCTTCGGTCGGCGTCAGGCCGACGACGCGCAGGTCCTCGACCAGAGGGAGGGACACGAAGCCGTCCGGCCTGACCGTCGCCGAGGTCGAGAGATCGGGAAAGCGCCAGACGACGACCCGTAGCCGGTCGCCCACGCCGATCTTGTAGAACGGCACCCCTTCTCCGCCCGACAGCGGCGTCAAATCCTCACCCTGGCTCGCTTGCGCCAACTGCGGCGGCAGGAAGGTAAAGGACGGCTGCGCCGCCCCAGCCTCTTCCGCGTCGAGGTGCAAGACGAAGGATGGCTCTTCTGCCGCAACCGCCACGCCGGCAGCCAGGGCAACCGCCGCCGGCGCGAGCACGCAGGCCAAACCGCGATGCAAAAGAGAGGCTCCCTGCTTCCTCGTGAAGCGGGCTCTTTGATCAGGACGTGGGGACAGGGACATGGTTCGCCGCGTTGCGCTGAGGTCAGCTTAGCTGGCCCGGGTGCCCGGGCAAAACGGCGCGAGACCGCCCCAAGGAGCGGCTAGCAGACAGGCGCATGAAACCGGTCTCCCAAACCGACGGGCGAAACGTCATCTGCTGCAAGCGACACAGTCAAAACCGACTCGCCCCCCTCTGGACTTGCCTTGAATCGGCTTAACACGGCGACTCTTCGAAGACAAACATTCCTTGCCTGCGCAAGAGTCCAGGTAACGATGGCGCATCATGGCGAGAACAAAGGCTCTCTATTTGCGTCGCCGGCGCGCGCAACTAAGCGGCCTGTTGGCTGACGCCAGCGATGTGTTCCGCCAGGATTCCGTCGAGGCGGGCCATGGCAGACTCCCAGCTATGACAGGTCGCCACGCGCAGACGGCCGGCTTCGGCCAAGCGGCTCCGTTCGGCGGGGTCAGAGAGCAGCCGGACGACGGCCTCGGCCAAACCGTCCGGCGTGCCCGCGGCCAGCAGATGCTCACCTGGTACGGCATCGACGCCGGCAGCGGCCAAATCGCTGGCGACGACCGGCGTTCCCATGGCCATCGCTTCCAGGACCTTGTTTTGGGTCCCACGCGCTATGGCCAGAGGTGCGACGGCAACGGCGGCACGGCGCACGTAAGGACGCACGTCGTCGACGGTACCGGTGACGGTCACACCATCGATCTCGGCAAGCTTGCGGACGGCCGCCGTCGGGTTGGCGCCAACGATCGTCATGCGGGCCGCCGGGCGTGACCGCCGTATCCGGGGCAACACCTCGGCGCAAAACGCCACCATGCACTGCTCATTGGGGAAGTAGTCCATACGCCCCATGAAGCAGATGTGGTCCTCTTCGTAGGGTTCGTTGCCCGGCGTGAAGAAATCGAGATCGACGCCATTGGGAAAGACCTCGACCGGGGTGGTTATCCCGATGTCGCGGGCGCTCTGGGCCTCCCGCCGAGTCGCCACGGTGCAGAGATCGAACCTGTCGGCCAGGTGGCGTTCCCAAGCCTGCAGCTTGCGCCCTTCGAGGCCGTAGCCCAAAGACAGCGGCCAGGGCTTCACCGGCGCATAGTCGAGCCACTTCTGGGAGTCCATGTCGACGAAATCGAGCACCTTGGGCACGCTGTTATCGCCGAGCACATAGTGCGCCACCGAAGAGCAGTGCACGAAGACGAGATCGAAGGCGCCGGCCTCGAGCTTGGCCTTTGCCCAGCGTACCAGCGAAGCGCTGTGGAAATAACCGAGGGACGACGGCTTTCGCGTCGGCAGGCAGAGGACCATCTGCGTCAGGGCGCGGCTGCGGCCAAGCTGCTCGGCCTTGTAGCCATGGCAGTGCTCGGTCAGGCCGTCTCCGGCCTTGGCCTCTTCCTCGCTTCGCACGGGCGCCAGCACGGTGACCTCGTGCCTGCGGGCCAGATGCCGCAAGCTGTGGAAGGCCCGCACGCGGGCGCCGTCACGCGGCGGAAAAGGGAAGCGGTGAGTGACGAAAAGGATGCGCACGCGTCCAGTTTCCCTATGGTGTCGCGGGCAACGATCAAATCGCGCTCTGCGCGGGAGAACAAGGCCCCCGTTAACCGAGTCTTGGCTGAATAGCGCGAAGTAGTTTCACAGACATGAAGGCAGGCTTGGTAACGGGCTGCCAGCCGGCTTGTTTTTTTATGAAATGCGGTCGGCCAAGTGGCAAGCGTCAGGAGTAAGGACCTGCCCATCGTGCACGTGCTTCATATTCTCGATCATTCGCTGCCTTTGCAGAGCGGCTACGTCTATCGCACCATGGGGATTCTGGGGGCGCAGCGCGGATTCGGCTGGTCGACGGCACAGCTCACCACGCCGCGCCAGGCCGCGGCGCTCAATGCCCATGAGCAGTGCGACGGCTGGCAGTTCCATCGGACGCCGGCGCCGAAGGGCTGGCTCGCGCGCCAGCCGGGGCTGGCCTACCTCGCCGAAATGCAAGCCACTCAGCAGCGTATCGTGACGCTTCTCGGCGACGAGAAGCCGGATATCGTCCACGCCCACTCCCCCGTTCTCAACGGCATTCCCGCCTATCGCGCCGCACGACAGGCCGGAATCCCCTTCGTTTACGAGGTCCGCGCCTTCTGGGAAGACGCCGCCGTCGACCTCGGGACGGCGAGGCAGGGTGGCCCCCGCTTTCGCATGACCCGCGCGGTGGAGACCTGGGTCCTGAAGCGGGCGGATAGCGTCATCACGCTGTGCGAAGGCATGCGCGCCGAGATCGTCGCACGCGGCGTGCCCGAAGAGCGGGTCTTCGTCGTCGGCAATGCGGTCAACGAAAGCCTGGTGCGGGAGCGCGGCGCCCCGGATAGCGCGCTGAAGGCCTCGCTTGCCCTACCCGAAGGACGGATTCTCGGCTTTCTCGGCTCGTTCTATCACTACGAGGGGCTGGATCTTCTGCTAAAGGCCCTGCCGGCGGTGTTCAGCCAGCATCCCGATGCCGCGCTGCTTCTGGTCGGGGGCGGCCCCGAGGAAGAGAAGCTGCGAAACCTGGTCGGCAGCCTCGGGCTTGAAGGCAAGGTCATCTTCACCGGCCGTGTCCCCCACGGCGACATCGCGCGCTATTACGACCTGATCGACGTTTTCGTCTATCCGCGGCGCAGCATGCGGCTGACCGAGTTGGTGACGCCGCTCAAGCCCCTCGAAGCCATGGCCATGGGCGGCATCGTCGCAGCCTCTGATGTCGGCGGCCATCGCGAGCTGCTGCGCGACGGCGAGACCGGCACCCTCTTCCGCTCCGGCGCGAGCGAGCCCATCACGGAAGCCCTGCTCGGCCTGCTGTCCGCCACACCGGAGCGGCTGAACGAGCTGGCAAGCAACGCGAAGAGCTATTTGGCAGCGGAACGCACCTGGCGCAGCACGGCCGAGGCCTATCGTCCGGCCTACCAACGGCTGCTGAAGTGAGCTTCGGCCTTTCTGTGACGGGCGCCGCCCCCCTGGATGCTCCCGGCGGCTACGGCTTGGGTGCAGGGAACTCGACCAAGTAGTATTTGGCGAACTTGTTTGGCCCGAGCGCTTGCCAGGTGTTTTTCGGCGAATAGGCGATCGGCATGTAACCACGCTCGCCGACCGTACCGATTACACAGAAGTCGCGACCATCGCGGGTCCAGTGCCGGTCCCATACGCCAAACCCGTTGTCGTGACGCCGGCCATCCGACCAGACGAGCACACGACCAGGGCAAATGTAGCGAAGGCCAAGCCACGTGTAGCCGGTGAGGTCGAAGTTCCTGATCAGAAACTTGTGTATCTCGGCGCTGTCTGCCTTGGCCAAACGGCCACGACGACCCTTGTAGGTTCGATGGGTCGCAGCGGCCGCCGCGGCAATCCAGCGGCCACCGGCAAGGGCGCCCGGGAAGCTCACGATCTCAAAGTAGCTCCCGGTAGGCTCATAGAGCACCGGACCGGTAGCCGCCGGTTGCGACAAGGACGTCTCCGTGCTCTGCGCACTCGCCTGAACCGTGGCGGCAGCGCACAAGAACAGGGCAAAAAACAATGCCGCGGGGGTTTGCCAAGTCAATCGCAATTGCATCAGCAGCCTCTTGCTCACTCTCGTCCCTTCGCTCCGCCGAAAGCGGCGCTTCTCGGCAGCTCACCGAAGCCACAGAGCGGCAGCTTAGCCAAGATTGTGCCAATCGTCAGGCACCGATTGGACAAATCCGCGTGCCCTCCGGGCCGCCTGTGGCCGATCGAAGGCCGTTCCCACTTAGCTACGCGTGTGATTTTGCGATCTTCCCTTTGAAGAAATCGAAAACCAGGTACTCGGCCGAGTCCCGGCGACGTCCGAACATCACCCAAAGCAAGAAGATGCTGCCTGCATAACTCAACATCCCGACCACAATGGAAATGGCGAGTTGGACGATGTCGGACGGCGGCGCTTCAACGGCCGTCAACCGCGACTGGACGAAGAGCACCACCGCAACCATAACAAGACACGATAAAGTCGCGCGCCAGCATACATTGAAGTAGTCCAACATCGTGAAGCCGATCAGGCGCCGCATGACGATTATCTCCGCAAACAGCGAGATGACTGCCAGCGTGACAATGGTCGTGGCGGCCCCGTTGAGGCCATAGAAGTAGGTCAGCGGGACGAGGCATAGAAAGTAGGCCACACCCAAGTACGCATCGAGCCCCGCCGCCAGCTTGGTCTTGCCCAGGGCCAGGAAAACGGGACCGACGTGCCCCTGCACGGATGTGACCGCACTGGCAGCTGCGAGGATTTGGACGATGCCGATGGCTTCGATCCAGCGGTCTCCCAGCAGGATGGGGATGGCCAGATGCGCGATCAGGCCGGTGCCGACGGCAATCGGCATTGCGATGAGAGCCGTGATACCCACGGAGTTGCCGAATATGGCCTTGAACTGGGCCGGCTCGGCCTTCGCCTTGGCATAGCCCGGAAACAGCGCACGCTTCATCGGCGCGACCAGTTCGGTCGATGCCAGGTAAGCGATCTCATAGGCGATCTGGAACACGCCAACGGCGCTGACTTGGCCTACGGCGCCGAGAATGTAGGTGTGTCCCTGCCGCCGGAAGTAGCGCAAGACGCCGGAGACCATGAGCCACATGCTGTAGGACATGATCTCCCGCCAACAGCTCAGCGTGGGCCTGGGCAGGTAGGGGTACAGCAGGTAGCTGACGCTCAAGCGGACCACTTCGCCCAAGAGCAGGCCGTAAACCAGCGCCCAATAGTTCCCCAGGTAGAGGGCAAAGCAGATCGCCGCGATGGAGGTGGACAGCCGGCCGGCGATCAGGTGAATGAATATCCGGCTCATCCACAGGTTCTTTTCGAAGTCGTGGAGCCGGATGTTCGCCACGCCGGCGAGGACTGCCTTGATGGACAGGAAGGGCAGGATTTCGAAAAGCCGCGGCTCGTCAAACAACAAGGACGCGGGATAGGCGATGCCAATGACGATGAGCGCGGTGATCACGCCCCGGATCGCCGACATGGTCCATGCGGTGTCGTAGTAGTCTCGCTTGGCGGTCTGATTGTAGATGACCGCGTTCTGGAAGCCGAACTCGCTGAACACCTCGACGATGCCGATCACGGCGAAGGCCAGGATCACGAGGCCGAAGTCATCCGGAAACAACAGACGCGCAATGATGATCTGGCTGACGAAGCCGATCAGACGATCGCCGACCCGTGCGCCGACGTACCAAAAGGAGCTTCTGACCAGTCTCGCGTTGAGCGGCTTCTCGCCAGGCTCAGAAACGCTATCGACCATCGCAGCCTATCCTTGCCTGCCCTTCTGGCCGGCCGCCGTCCGCAGGAAGCGCTTCACCCGACCGGCCGAACGGGACGCGCGGTCCGCATCCCTTGTCGGCTTGCCCTTCGATGCAAGAGAGATATCGGTCAAGCGTATTCAATGCCCGTCGCCCGTGCCAGAGAATGCCTCAGTCGGCGCATCTCCTCGTCCTTTCCGCGCCCCTCTCGGCCAATGTTCATGCGCATGTGGAAACCGAAGGGCTGGCCTTGCCAGGTAAACTCCTCCCAGCGCGGATCCAGGTCGATGTCCTGACCGAGCTCGGCGAAGCCCTCTTTGGCGAAATAGCCGTTCCGCTTGGGTAGGTAAGCCAGCTTGTCCGGAAGCACCCAGTCCAGCGCCTTGGACTTGAAGGACCGTGTCTCCGGGGCGTTTCGCCAGACCGGTGTTGCGAGTTCGCAAGGATAGTCGCCGCGGTCGGCGAAACGCTCGTAGAGCAGCGTCCCGGTGTCGAGCGGGGTCTGATAGCGCGCCTCGAGCCCCAGCAGTTTGACCCAGTAGGGTTCGCGGCCGTCGGTCAGGGCCGGACGGAAATCGAGCTGCTCGACCGGCACGCGCTCGGTGTCGATGACGATGAAATGGACGCACGGAAAGTAGCGATACTTGTTGGCGTAGCTTGGATGCCAGGGCACGCCCCAGAACGCCAGGCCATGCTCCTCCATATGCTGCAGCAGCTGTGGCAGCCAGTCCGGGATGACGACGTAGAAGTCGGGGTCCAGCACGATCAGATAGCGGGTGTTAACGCTTGGCAGACACTGATTGAGACCGAGGGTGTGCTGCAGGTTCGGCTTCAGGTCCCCGGTTATGCCGGGAAACAGGGTCATGTTCGGCAGCTCCAGCGCGACGCTTTGGTCCGCCGGCGTGTTGTCCGTGATCAGCCAAGCCATGTCGGCGTAGGGCTGGTTCAACTGCTCGAAGTAAAACTTGTTCAGCCGGATCTGCTCGTGGTGATGATACAGCACGGAACAAAAGGTGACCTGTATCTCCACCGCCCTTCTCCGTCTCGATGTCCCCGCCTCGCGCAAAGGCGCCAAAGGCGATGCGCCGAAAGGCAAACGATATCCCGCTCTGTACGACGAGGAGCTATCAGCAAAACAGCAAGAACGCCCAGCCCGCAACGCGCCCTCGCCTCACCGCCATCCTGCCTGGCAACCGGCATGAGAACATAACTAAAGCAGCCTTAAACGCTCCTAAACGACCATCCGTAAGACCCCACGTCCGCCGACGGCAACGCCGAAGCCGCGGTCTTCCAGGGCACTCATTCCGCCTGAGATCGTCGAAACTCTAGTTATACTCGGATACCGGCAGCTTCGTTTTGGTGTTCTTGTAGATGATCACGACCGAATCCAAGAACCGTATCTCCTTGATCTGTGTGGCGATCTTAGGAACGAGGGCACTCGACAGATGCGCGGAATGGCCTTGCCTGAAGTACATCTCGCTGTCGTTTGCGACGTAGTGGCTATGCAGCACGTCGACCAAGTCCTTCGACAGATCGATAAAGGAATAGCTTTGATCGCGGAAGCCGGGCCAGAAGTTTGAGTGCGCGTCTTCGGCAATGTAGACGCCAGGGCTTTTCAACGCGGTATCGAACAGAAAGTTGAAGCTCTCGACCATGTGAGAGCAGACATGGCTGCCGTCATCGATGATGATGTCGAAAGGGCCGTGTTCCTTGGTGATGCGGGACACGAAGCCCGGTTCCGACTGATCGCCGATCTCGACGAAGATGTTGTTGTCCCGGTCTTCGAATTGCTTGCAGTCTGGGTTGATATCGAGGCCAAGATAGACCGAGCCCTTGGGCAGGAACCGGTTCCACATCTTCGCGGAGCCGCCGCGATTGACGCCAATCTCCAGCATGCGCAAAGGCGCGTCCCCAAGATCGCGGATGGTCGACTCATAGATGTCGAAATAGTGGTGCCATTTGTGCCCGCCGGGGATGTCCTTCCAGATCGAATAGAGTTCGCCGTTCGCCTGCCCCTCGTCGGTCCCCTCCAGGCGGGTTGGCTTGAAGTGCTCCCCCGACAGATGTTTGGCCGGCTGTGACGGAGGTTGGTAGAGGTGTTCCCGTTCCAGCGACAGCGGGTTCGCTCGAACGCGATAGCTGAGGCCGAGTCCCGCTAGAAGCTTGTTCAGCCGCCAAAGCACAGAGCCCAACATAGGCGTCCTCCCCTCGAGCCTCGTCGATCACAGGGTTTCGGACGGACGGCCGCAGCGGCCAACCACCGAAACTCGACAATCGCATACCCCTACTCCAGTGACGGCTGCGGTTCGTCTAGACGCTTCCAAAGGTGCAGATCCCCCCTCCGTGGCGTCCCCTCCGCCGTCGGAGCACGTGTCTGCAGCATAATGGTGAAGCTGTCCACCGTAGAACCATGGCGGACTGTGATTTGCAAAGCGCCCTCTGCATCCGTCCCGGCCGTCACCAAGGTCTCCCGCCTTGCCGCCCCGGGCAGGATGGCCAACGCCGTGATGCGGCCTTGTGGCGGCCGGTTCAATTTGAGCTGCGGCGCGGCTTCCAGGCAGCCATAGGACGGTGAAACCCACCCGCCGATCGGCTCTAGGCTGCCATCCAAGATGCCATCGACCGTCAACTGCGGGTCGAGATGCAGCGATGCGCTTCGGTCACCGCTGACCAGGTGGAGACATGGACCTTCTTGCACCAAAGTAGCACCTGAAGGGCATTGGAAGGACAGCAGACAAGGCTCCGTCGGCAGTGGCCCCGCGAAGCAATCGTAGAGTAGTGCATAGGCGCCGGGACTATGGATGAGACCGCGGCGATAGCCAGTGAGCTGCGGCACACCCTGCAACTCCCCCTCGAGCCAGGTGATGCCGTCTTCCTGTCGCTGCAGGGTCGTGGACACCGAGGCTACCGTGTCGCGAGGCCGAAAGTCACCGGGGCAAGGGCCGAGCGGGTCGCAGCCGGGAAGACTGAGCGTATTGTGTGCCTGGGGACCCATGAAATAGGCGCGCCAGGACGTTTCCGCCGCATCCCCCGCCTTTCGGGCATAGCGATAGCTGTAGGTGCCGGCATCGACGATCAGCGGCTGCCCCTGGACCGACAGATAGAACGACAGGAAGTCCGCATGCATATGGCCGGCCCAGTGGCGCGCGCCGGGCGCAAGGCCGCTGCGGAAGACCAGGCGGGCCGACAGCTCTTCGTCGTTGATCACGTAGAGGCCCGCTTCGGGGAACGCACAGAAGCCCGGCTCTTCGCCTGCGTCGGCCGCCGCCGGCAGGGCGCCGCCGAACAGCCAGAAGGCCCGCTGCAACGAGGGGCAGTCCTCGCGCGGCGCGTCCACAGAGCCCGGATAGAGCGCGTTCAAGGCAGCCCGCATCGCCCCCGTCGCCCAGCTTTCGGCCGCGTCCAGGGGAAACACTGGATCCTCGGTGGCATCGCCGAGCGGCAGCGGCTCGGCTTCCGGGCCCGACAGCGCGGCCTGCAGGGAGAGCATGGACCGCAGCTTGTCTTCGAAGCCGGCCGGCAGCTCCGCATCGTTCCTGCGTTTCAGCAGGCGGTACGCGACGCTCAGTTCGCAGGCCATTTCATGATAGTGGGTGCAGTGCTCGAAGGAGCCGCCGTCTCCGTAGATCTGCCGCTCCAGCTCGGCCAGCCAGATCTCCTCGCCCCGCTCGCAAAAAGCGGCCGCCGCCTCAGCCTCGGGAAAGAGACTGCCGAGATACCAGCCGGCAAAGCCATCGACGAGCAGATGGTTGTTGGCGACCGATTGCCCGATGCGGCTAGACAGAAAGTCAATGTCGGACAGGAGGATCTTCAGCGCCAGCCAAGCCGCGTCCTCTGCCTCCTCGTCGCCCGCTGCACGCAAGGAGAGCAGAAAGACCAGCGACCAGCTCAGGGCGATGGCCCGCTGGGTCACCACGAGGTCGGTCGGGTAGCCATAGCGGAGCTCTGGCCGGGAACAGGCGCCAATGAAGCCTTTCAGGACCGTCTCGATGGTCCCGGCAGGCACTGCGCCGTGGCAACAGGCCAGGCAGAGCCTGGGCAGAAAGGCCATGCGCAAGGCCTTGTAGCGGTAGAGCGTGTCCGCACCCGCCGCCTCTTCCAAGGACGGGTCGGCCGGCCCATCGAACAGCCGCTCAGCCGGCGGCCCCAAGCGGTCGTAAAGGGGGACGCCTTGGGCCAAGTCGGCCTGAACGCGCTCGACCACCGCCTCCCGCCACTGCGGATGCCGCTGCGCAATCCGGTCGATCGCCGCCGCGACGTCGCTCGGCTGCAGGAAGAAACGCGGCGTCTCTCGCCGGTCGAAGTGGTCCAGCAGCGCGGTCTTGATTGCCCCGGCTTCGTCCCAGGGCGGCAGCGTCTCGCGAAAGCCGCTCTCGAGCCGGGCGACGAAGGCCGCATCGCTGAGATCGGGCCGGTAGGCTTCCTCACCGCCGTCCGACCGCCCCGCCATGAGCAAGGAGCGCGCTCTCCCGAGCAACGCTCCGACAAGCCCATTCTTTGCTGAACCGAGAACCTTCATCGAAAGCCGCGCGCCTGGCTCTCCAAGCTGAAAGATAGTGGACGGGGATTGGCCCGGCCTGCCCGTCAGTAGCGTTTTATGACTTCGTAGTAGACCAAGCTGGCAAGACTTTGAATGTTATGTTTTTTCTTCTCACGCTCGTAGCCGAAAAGCTCGAGCGTATCGCCGGCGATATCGTCGAAGAGGATCTTCTCGCTGCTCGACAGCTTGGTCTTCCAGGCGCCGATCTTGTTGGGATTGGGCAGCTCGATGGAGTTCTTGTGCCAGCGGATGCTCTCTTCAGGGACCGTGTCCTTACCGACCTCGTTGTAGGACATCATGTCCGGGTCGTAGTCCTCGTCGAGAAAGGCGCAGATCTCCCGCAGCTTCTCTTCAGGCTGGCGGATCAGGTCTTCGTAGCGAATCTCGAGGAAGTCATCGCCGAGCACCTGGCCGACCTTGTGGGCAATGCTGACCTTCCACTGCCAGTCTCGGATCAAGCGCACCACGTTGCGCGAGAACCACTCGATGTTCTTCTGGGAGACCAGGACATCGCGGCCGTCGCGAACCAGGTGAATGAACTTGGCCTCCGGGAAGATCTGCCGCAGGACGTCGATATCCTCCGTGTAGGAGGGTGTCTTGTCGCCCCACCGCGGCTTGTCGAACTGAGCGATGTGGGCCTGAAAGATGGCGTCGACCAGGGAGCGGTAGTCGACGATCGGCAAGCTCAGAACCTCGCCGGGCTGGGGAATCAGCTTCCCCCGGGTGACGTGGTGGTTGGCGCCGATGTCCTTGAGCAGAGCCTTCTGCACCTCGGCGTTCCGAATGTCGCCGTATCCGCTAGCCTTGGCGAAGAACTCCGTGATGAATCCGGTCTCATGCGGAATGCAGAGATTACGGTGGTTGTTCAGCATCAGGCGCAGCATCGTCGTGCCGGAGCGCTGAGAGCCGAGCACGAAGAAGGGCGGCTTTTGCGACGGCACGCTCACGTCCGAGGTCACGGCAGCCGGCGCCTCAGGCAGCTCGGCCGGGACCCGCTGTTCCAAGTTCGCTTTTGCCATTGCCTCGCTCTACCGGGCCGTTCTCGCGATTGCCGCGACGATCGGGGCCAAAACCATACAGCCTTGCGCCGTTCGCCGGGAAGATAACGCTCTGTGACGAGTTAGTCTTGTCCGATCGTGTCATGCAATCAGCCATAGAGAGCCTAAGCAATGGTGAAACGCGGCAGCCTTGCTAAGCGGCCGCGAACCCCGCTATCCGGCTCGTGGAGCCCCGCCCGCCCTCCTGCGACAACGCGGGTTTTATTCTTTCCTAAGCCGGATAGGGTAGCCGGCAGAGCCTCTGCACGTTTCTCGCCCAAGACTCGCACGGACATGAAGATCCTGATCGTCACCTGGTACTTCCCGCCGGCGAACACCATCGCCGCGGTCAGGTTGCGCAGCATGGCCCGCGCCTTCCTGCAGGACGGTCATGACGTCCGTGTGCTGGCAGCCGGCGAGATTCCGGCAGCCCAGACGCTCCCCCTCGATTTCCCGGAGGACCGGGTCACCTACACGCCCTGGCGCGACGTGCTCAGCATTCCCTCGTTCTTGGCACAGAAGCTGAAAGGCGGCGCCAAAGAGACCGAACCGGCGCCATCCGCCAATGCGGCCGCACCCGTCCAATCCGACAATCTGCCGGCGTCAAAGCGCTCGCCACTGCGCAAGATGCTGCGGAAGTTCGTGATCGAGGCCGTCTGCTTGCCGGACAGCCGCGTCGGCTGGGTTCCCTACGCCTATCGCCAGGGCAAGGCCCTGATCGAGGGCTGGCGGCCGGATGCGATCTATGCCTCGGGGCCGCCGTTCTCCACCAACGTGATCGGCTATCTGCTCAGCCGAAAGTACGACATCCCCTTGGTCACCGAGTTCCGCGATCGCTGGGCGGACGACCCCTACTATCCGCCATCCAAGCTGCGCCAAGCAGCGGACCGCTGGATGGAAGGGCGTATCGTAAAGCGCTCAACCGCCGTCGTGACGGTCTCGCAGCCCTGGCAGGAGGCCTACCAGGCTAGCTACGGCCTGCCCACGCTTCTCGCCTACAACGGCTATGATCCAGCGCTTCTCAGCGAACACAGCCCCGGTCGGCCCGGCGACAAGCTGGTCATCGGCTATACCGGCGGCATCTACGTCGGCCGCCGAGACCCCTCCCCGCTTTTCGCCGCCATGGCGGGCCTCACTGAGCTGAAGGACAAGATCGCCGTAGAGTTCTATGGGACCCACCCGGAAGATGTTCTGCCGCTGGCGGAACGGGCGGGCGTGACCGACCAGGTGACCTGCCTTCCGCCCATCCCCTACGCCGAAGCCGTCCACAAGCAGCAGCAGTCCGACATCCTGCTGCTGATGCAGTGGAACGACCCGCGCGAACAAGGCAACGTGCCGGGCAAGTTCTTCGAGTACCTCGGCGCGCGGCGGCCGATTCTACTCTTGGGTCTCGAAGGCGGTGTGCCGCACCGGATCATCCAGGAGCGGAATGCCGGCTTTCTCGGACGGAACAGCGACGAGATCGCCGCTCAACTGCGCCGCTGGACCGAGGAGAAGGCCAGCAAGCACGAGATTCCCGAGCTGCCCAAGAGCGCCAGCAAAGGCTTCGCCCGCGAAGAGCAGTTCGCACAACTCAGCAAATCACTTCGCGAACTTATTGAAAACTAATCGCTCTTTCTGAGCCAGTCGCAGGTCATCGTCTCGACCTCCTGGCGCCGAGCTGCTTGAGAAAAGGTGTGGTCGGCCTCCGGCAGGCGCTCGATGGTGACGCGCTCTTCGTGCAGCAAGCTCTGCCACAGCGGGGAGAGCTTGGCAGCGTCCTCGAATTCCCGGGCGGTCAGATCCTTGCCGCTCAAGATCAGCAGCACGGGTCCGGCGAAGCGCTTCAGCCCCGCGGCCATGCGGTCCGGCAAGCTGGCGTCAGCGCTACCGCCACCCTCGTCCGCGGTGCCGCTACGTTTCGAGGACCCGGCCAGTCTCTTGACCAGCGTTCCCGCGAAATCGCGCAAGGAAGAGCCCAGCGCCACCTTACCGGACAGCAGCTTGCCCCAGAAGTCACGGCTGGTGAGCCGCGCGAGATAGTGGTGCTTCAGCATAGCGCGGGCCTGCCCAGCCTCTGTCCGTACCCAGGGATTGAGCAGGACGACCCGCTCGACCCGCGGATCGCCGGCGGCATAGAACAGGATGGCCGAGGCCCCGTCGCAGAGGCCCCAAAGCACGAAGCGGCGCACCTCCGGCATGGCCTCGCTGAAAGCCTCCAAGGCTTGGCGAATGTCCTCGCCCGCATCCTCGAAGCCACGAAAGTCGCCCTCGCTGTCGCCCATGCCGCGGTAGTCGAAGCGCAGAACCGGGAATCCGGCCTCCGCCACGGCTCGGGCCAGCAGGAGGAACTGCCGGTGACTGCCGATGCGGTACTGCGGCCCGCCCACCACCACGACGACGGCGGTATCCCGCGGCGCGTCCGGCCTATGCAGAATGCCGATAAGGTCATCCCCGTCACAGGAGAAGACGAGCGGGGTTTCAGTCGCGGTCATTGGGCCAGCAACGCCTCCTCGGTCTTCTGCCAGAGGGCCGGCACCAGGGTCGTTTCCTCGATGGACCAGAAGGACGAGCCAGGGACCTTGCCGGCGAGAACCCCGACGCTCGCTTTGCCCCAGGCTTCGACCACGGTCTGACTGGCCGGCGGCAGTGAGACGTCTTCGCCCTGCCCCACCTCCAGCCAGATGACCGAGCTATCGGCCACCGGCACCATCTTTCCGAGCCGCGCCGCATCGAGGCCCCGCGCCACGCCTGGAGAGAGGTCATAGCCGGCGACCTCCAGCGCTCTACCGTCAAGCAGCCCCTGGCGCAGAGCCTTGGTGCTCGGCCCCTTTTGCTCGGCGCCTTCGGCCCCGTCAGCCATGGCCGCGGCGATCTTCAGCCGCAGGAACTGGGTCAGAAAGAGCTGACCGTTGACGACAGGCTGCCAGAACAGCAGACGGCCCGGGACTTCGTCGTTGTCTCGGTGATGCTGCGCCGCCAACAGACAGCCTGTACGCAAGCCCCAGAGCGTCACCGGCAGGCCCGATTGCTCGCCCAGCCACTGCCTTGCGCGCCCTAGGTCACCCAGCCAGCCCTCCCAGCGCGCTTGACCAAAGTCCCCGGCGCTGTCGCCGGTGCCATAGAGGTCGAGCAGCAGGACGTGGAAGCCAAGGTCCGCCAAGCGCCGCGCCTGGAGCACGACCATGCGCCGCGCGCGGTTCATCTCTTCGGCGAAAGGCGGCACGAACAGCAAAGCGCCGCGCGCCGTGCGTCCTGCGGCAGGCGGATAGTGAAGGCAGAAAAGCGGCCCGTCAGCGCCGTCGAGAAAAAAGGGAACGAAAGGCTTGGAAGGTGGGCTTGCCGTCACGCCGCCAGCTTGTCGTCGACGAACTGGGCCAGACTGCCGACGCTCTCGAAGACCTCAGCCGTGATATCGTCATCGTCGACGATGATGCCGAAGCGCTCTTCCAAGGCGGCAACCACCGTCACCACCGCCATGGAGTCGAATTCCGGGATGCTGCCGAACAGGCCGGAGGTTTCGGTCAGGCTGCCAGCCCGCTCGCCGAGCTGGAGAACATCACCCAGGATCTCACGGAGATTTTGAACCGTCGGCATCAAGTCTATCCTTGCGGCTTCTTAACCCTTCGACGCGTGCGTATCGCGGAAGATACGCCACGTTCTTGACAGAAACAGCCTGTGCAAGAGTTAACGGTGTTTCCATCCAACTTGGCTAGGGATATGACGCGGTTTGTCGGGAACCGCAATGTCACGCTGGACATTTCCATCGCGTGATATCCTATTGCGCCGCAGCAAGCCCTCCTCCCGGGTGGAACCGCAACAAGAGGCCGAGACCGTCCGCCGATGCTGCTCAACGTCGCTGAGTTCATCAAAGAGAAGGCCGAGAGCAGCCCTGACCACGAAGCCATCGTGCACAAGGGTCAGGGCCGAAGCTATGAGGCGCTCTGGTCCGATGTCGAAGCCGTCGCCCAGGCCCTTCTGTCCCTCGGCCTGACGCCGCGGGACCGGGTTTGCATCTTCCTGGAAAAGCGCCCGGAGATGCTGGCCGCCGCCTTCGGCGCCGCCTACGCGGGTGGCGCCTTCGTACCGATCAATCCGGTCGCCAAGCCCGCCCAGGTCGCCTACATCGCCGAGAACTGCCAGGCCCCTGTCTTGATCACCTCGGCCGCGCGGCTACAGGCGCTTAGCGACGAGTTGAAGGACTGTCCCTCGCTGCGCCATGTCGTGCTGGTCGACGGACCTGCGGATACCGCTGCAGCAAGCGACTACGCTGTCACCGGCTGGCAGGACCTCCTGGATTCCGCCGGCACCCCAGGGGCTGGTGCGCGGACCATCGACACCGACATGGCCGCCATTCTCTACACCTCCGGCAGCACCGGTCGGCCGAAGGGCGTCGTCCTGTCCCACCGCAATCTCATCGTCGGCGGCCAGAGCGTGTCCCGCTACATCGGCAACCGGCCCGACGACCGCATTCTGGCGGTGCTGCCCTTCAGCTTCGATGCCGGCCTCAGCCAGCTCACCACCGCCTTCTGCGTCGGCGCGACGGTGGTGCTGCACAACTATCTGCTGCCCGGCGAAGTGCCGCGCATCTGCGCCAAGCAGGGCATCACCGGCCTCACCGGCGTGCCGCCGCTTTACATACAGCTCATGCGGCAGAGCTGGCCGGAGGAGGCGCGGCAAAGCCTGCGCTACTTCGCCAACACCGGCGGTCACATGCCGCGGGCTCTGCTCGACCAACTGCGCGAGACCTTCCCGCAGGCAAAGCCCTTCCTGATGTATGGCCTGACCGAGGCCTTCCGCTCGACCTATCTGGACCCGGCGGAGGTCGACCGTCGCCCGGACTCCATCGGCAAAGCCATCCCGAACGCCGAAATCCTGGTTGCCCGCCCCGACGGCAGCCTCTGCGAGGCTGGCGAGGAAGGCGAGCTGGTGCACCGTGGCGCCTTGGTCTCGCTTGGATACTGGAACGATCCCGAGATGACCGCCCAGCGCTTTCGTCCGGCACCCGGCCAGCCCGAGGGCATCCCCAACAAAGAGTTGGCCGTCTGGTCGGGCGACATCGTGCGCCGTGACGAGGAGGGCTTCCTCTACTTCGTCGGCCGGCGGGACGACATGATCAAGACCTCCGGCTACCGGGTCAGCCCGACGGAAATCGAAGAGCTGGCCTATGCTAGGGACGACGTGGCCGAAGCGGCCGCCATCGGCGTACCTCATGACGAGCTGGGCCAGGCCATCGTGCTGATCGTCGCACCGAAGAGCCAGGCTACGCTCGACGAGGACAGCCTGATGGCAGACTACAAGAAAGCGCTGCCGGCCTATATGTTGCCACGTGCAGTCTTGCTGCGGGAGAGCCTGCCCCGCTCCGGCAACGGCAAGATCGACCGCCGCGCCCTCGCCGAGGGCTGCGCCGAGATGTTTCGCGAAGGTGAAGCCGCATGAGCCAGGCCGAGAGGATCGCAGTGACCGAGGGACAAGAGGCCGATGCGCGGCATCCTGCTCTCTCAAGCTATGCCGCCCGCAACGGCTGCCTGCTGATCGGAGAGACCCCGGTGACGCAGCTCGCCGAGCGCATCGGCCGCACGCCTTTCTACGCCTACGACCGGGCCAAGCTAGACACCCGCATCGCCCTACTGCGCAAGCATCTGCCGATGGCCATCGCTCTGCACTATGCGGTCAAGGCCAACCCCATGCCGGCCGTGGTGCAGCACCTGCGCGGACTGGTCGACGGCTTCGACATTGCCTCGCCGCTGGAAATGCAGGTGGCGCTGGATAGCGGCATGTCCGCCCGGCACATCAGCTTCGCCGGCCCCGGAAAGCAGCCTTGGGAGCTGCGCCAGGCGGTCGCAGCCGGCGTGCTGGTTGAGGTCGAGTCCGAAACTGAAGTGGCTCGCCTGGCCGAGGTGGGTGAAGCGCTCGGCATCCGGCCGCGGGTGGCCATCCGCATCAATCCGGACTTCCAGCTCAAGGCCTCGGGCATGCGCATGGGCGGTGGCGCCCAGCAGTTCGGCGTCGATGCCGAGCGTGTGCCCCAGTTGCTTGGCGAGCTGCGCGGCCTGGACCTCCGCTTCGAAGGCTTCCACGTCTTCGCCGGCTCTCAGAACCTGCACGCCGAGCTGATTCTTGAGACCCAGGAGAAGACGGTTGAGCTGCTGCTCCGGCTGGCTCAGCACTGCCCGGCCGAGGTGACCCACGTAAACCTCGGCGGCGGCTTCGGCATTCCCTACTTCCCCAACGACAAGCCCTTGGAGTTGGCCCGGGTCGGCGAGGCGCTATCGGAGCTGCTGCCGCGCCTGACGGCGGAGATGCCCAAGGCTCGGCCGATCATCGAGCTCGGCCGCTTCATCGTCGGCGAAGCGGGTGTCTATATCTGCCGCGTGGTCGACCGCAAGGTCTCCCGCGGCGAGGTCTTCCTGGTAACCGACGGCGGCTTGCACCATCACCTGGCGGCCTCCGGCAACTTCGGCCAGCGTATTCGCCGCAACTATCCCGTGGCCGTGGCCACCAAGATGGATGCTCCATCAGAAGAAAGCGTCAGCGTCGTCGGCCCGCTCTGCACGCCGCTCGATCTGCTGGCCGACAAGATGACCCTGCCCCGCGCCGAGGTCGGCGACCTGATCGCCGTCTTCCAGTCCGGTGCCTACGGCCTGACGGCCAGTCCGACCGCCTTTCTGAGTCATCCGCAGCCGGCCGAAGCGCTGGTCTAGAGCGCTTTGTGGCCATGACAGTCATCGGCCGGACCATCGCCAAGGTCTCAGCCAGCGTCGAAGAGCTCGGCCGGTCGAATGGTGCCCGTGGTGAGATATCCGGGCTAGCCGCCAGCCTTGGTCAGGTTGGTGCATTCTGACGTTACGGTCGAAGAGAAGTGGCAGCGAGGGGGCGTCATGCAATCCGCAACAGTGCCGCGGTCGCGGTCCTTCGGCAATCAGTTGAATTCGCTTATGGTGCGGGCGCGGCGACCAAGCGTCACAGTCCCATTATGCCGAACGAGTTCAGCTGGTGTCGGACGGCCGAGAAAGAGGAGCGGACTAGCCGTGAGTGCGTAGGCTCCGGATTTTAGAACAGCAATAAGGTCTCCGCACTCGGGCTTCGGCAGCGTCACGTTGACTCCTAGCAAGTCGGTCGGGTTGCAGAGTGGTCCAGCAATGTTGCACTTCACCTCTAGCGCATCGGGACGCGTCAGGTTCTTGAGGATGTAGTTCGAGCGCAGTCCGACGCCGAACATCCCCCCCGCTGCAAGGTGCTGGTGCAGCCCCCCGTCAACGACGAAGAACGTCTTGCCACGTGAAGTTTTGCTGCTGATCACCCGGCAGATGTAGGAGCCGGCGTCGGCAGCAACGTAGCGGCCGAGCTCGAAGATCAGCTCGCGCGAGGCGCTCCCGCTCTGCAAGAACTCCCGCACGCTCGGTACGAGCGCGGCACCGAGCGTCTCGACATCGAGTTCGCGCTCCGCCTCCGAATGAGAGACACCGAAGCCGCCGCCCAGATTGATCGTCTGGCAATGCAGCCCGGTTTCCGCTTCGATCTCCTGCACCAGCCGCAGCGTGCCGGTCACGTGTTTCTCGATTCCCGCAGCCTCGAAGCACTGGCTGCCGACATACATGTGGACGCCGCGGAAGTTCAGAACATTGGCATTCGTCCGAATGAGATCGGCGGCATCGGCAACCTCCTCCTCGTCGATGCCGAACTGAACCGGGCGGCCGCCCATCTTCATGCCGTATTCCTTGACGAGCTGCCGCGGGTTCACGCGAAGAACGACATTGGCGCGCATGTTGAGCCGCGATGCGATCTCGATGATCTCGGCAAGCTCACGTGGCGATTCCACGCTGATCGAGCCGATCCCCTGTTCCAGGGATGCGGTAAGCTCGTGTCTTGTCTTCGCAGGGCCGGCAAAGCTCATCCGGGCCGCGTCGTACCCTGCCGTGATCGCCTGCTCGAGCTCGCCGCCAGAAGAGATGTCGAGCCCATCGACGGCATCGTCCATGGCCCGCAGCAGCGCCAAGTTGGGGTTTGCCTTGACCGCGAAGTAGATCTTGAACAACCCGTCGAACGCCTTGCGTACCCGGGCGACCCGCGCGCGAAGGATGTCCGCGTCGTAGAGATAGAACGGCGTATCGTACTTCGCGGCGAGCGCTTCGATCGCATCGCCATCGAGAGCACTCGGACCGGGCGTTTGCAATTCAGACATCCGTTCTCCCTCTCGGATACCCTCGGGCGCTAAGCTGCGGCCCGCGTGTTGGTCGACCAGGTGATCCCTTCGGCCCAGATCTGATAGCGCCGGTCGATAAGTACCTCAGGCTCGTTCCGCTGCTTGGGCGAAAACAGGCGAACCAGCTTGGCAACGGTGCTTTCATCAAGCGCTTGCGCACCGCCGCCGGTCAGCATCACTTGAGTGACCTTGTCGAAATCCGCGCGTGGCAATCCCTGCTCGCCCCCATAAACGAAGCGGTCGAGGCTCAAAAACAAACAGGCATAGGCGAGAAGCTCCGGCGAGGCATCGTATTCGCCTTCGCGCAACAGCGTATAGATCTCCGTGAGGTCGGCCTTTTGAACATGACTCAGGAACTCGAAGGTCCGCGCGTGGGTGCGCATCTGAAGAAGCGTCGAGTCGCGTGATGCAAAAATCCCAAGATCGGTGAAGACGTAGCGCGCGACCGAAGAGCCGGCAGCCGGTCTGCAAGGGCTGTCCTCGCTCACGATCTCGACGGTGTAGTGAAGATCGGTCGTCGCCCCGCCAATGTCGATCAAAATGCTGGGACCGCTCACCTTCAGCGCCGAGCGGTTGGAAACAACCCGGTGGAATCCGCGGTTGACCACCTCCGGAGACGGCCGGATGGGCCCTGATATCCGCCCCTGCAACTCACTGACACCTTCTTTCTGCACCAGGTCGTCGAGATAAGCGTCACGCAAGGCATGCGTAACAACAGCGTTCCTACCACGCAGCCCGCCGCTGAGCGGGTTGTCGATGACGACCGCCCCGGGACAACTCTGTGTCACCACCTCGGCAAAATGCTTGTTGCCGGCATAGATCAGTGTTCCGTAACGGTAATTCTGCGCACGAAACCGCGCGAGGCGTTCGCCAAACGGGGCCGCGTCGCTGCAGTCGATGCCACCGCCAAGCAAGAGGATGTCGACCGGTCGCAGGTCACCGCCTTCCTGATCGTAGTCGTGCACATAGATCGGATTGGCTCCGGCCAAAAGCACCTGGTTGCGAAACACGGCGCCACTAAACAGCGGAGTCAGGCACACGATGCCGACACGCAACCCACCGTTGGCTGACGAACAGATCATAACCTCGGCATCGGCCGGCAACTGCTCACGGATTGCACAGACCTGGCCGGCGATTCCGAGCTCGAAATCGCGGTCGTTGAATTCCTGCCTGACTAAGCCACCGTCTTGGCCGAGCTCTGCGACCTTGATGACGGTCGAGCCGATATCGATCGCGACCCGTGTTGCCATTGCATCAATAGTCCCGGTTCAAGACATCATGTTGATATCGACAAGCAGGCTGCGGAACGTCTTGCTCGACGCCTGCTCGCGCGAAGCAAGGAGTTCCCGCTCGCGTTTCCGATCTGCCTGCTGGATAGGCACGTTGCCACTTTCCTTGATACGGATCGAACCGTTGGCGTCACGCATCGTGATCAGCTGATTGGCGTTGTCGATATGCGGCGAGAATGGAATGTCGATGACCCCCTGCTGAAAGGCACGGAACACGCTTTCCCACAAGAGCTCACCAGGAAGATCGAAGATCGCCTCGATAACGCTTCTGGCTTCCGATTCGATTAACTCCGCCTCAACCTCGACATGGGACGAGCCGACCTGGTCGGCCCATCGAAAGCGGTCGAAGACGTAACGAACATTGCGCACCGCCTCGGCATTGATCGCCGCGGTGGGCACACCCAGAGCTTCATCCGTCGTTTTCACCACAATCTTGTCGGCACCGATCATACCGCCGATCTGTGCCGACGCCGTGATCAACGCGGCCGCACAGGTCCGATCGGTTGGGAACTGCCCCATCCATTGATGAAAGACCAGAAAAGCGTTCACGGCTTCGAAGCCGAACGAGTCCAGATAGTGGCGTACGAGCTTTCTCAGGACCTGCGCGGTCGCTACGTCCTGGCTGGGTGAGCCCGTCTGCGCGAAACTCACCGCGAAGGATGTGACACCTTGCTCGGCGGCGAGCAGTGCTTCCAGAATCTGAACGACGACCACCAAGCTGGGCGGCACCATGGTTGCCGTGAGAGGCCCGAAGCTCTCGCGATGGACAGGAGCCGCGTCTGTCGAATGAAGGGCACAGATGCGGTCGACGTACTGCCAGTAGAGCAAGCAGCGATCGAGCGGGAAGCCCTCCGAATAGGGTAGACAGTAGCAAATCCCGCCGCCCTCGATCTCGACGATGCCGGAGGCAAGCGCGACCTCCGCGAGCAGGCGGGCGTCCGGCGTGCCATGCCGCAAGCTTATCGGTTTGTCGAGGTCGCGGTAGAGGTCCCGCGTCAGACGAAAGCCGTGGGCGATCAACGGATAGCCGTTGAGATAGTTCTTCTCTTCCTCCTCGCTGCGCGCCAAGAGCTCGGCCGCGACGTCGTAGCGGTTATGCCGGGTATTGCTGTCAATCGTCAGCGGAATGAAGTCCGCGCCGGCCTCGTCGAGCTGGCGGGTCAGCGCCTGCTGATCGGCGAAGGCTGGCACACCGCCGCGCGGCTGGATCAGCGGTGTATCGCCCTTCTCCGCATAGGCGACCGCCGGGAAGCGGCGGCGGGGAAGATCGCCGAGATAGCTGCGCGCCGAGTCACGGGTGAGATCCTGCGCCCAAGGATGGGCGATCACCCGCTCGCGGTACTTCTCGATGTCGTCAATGCGCGCGTGCGCGCTCGGAATGGCCATGGCTTAGATCTTCGAGAAGGTCAGCAATCGCGCCATCGATATCGGCGCTCTGGTGGTAGACACGGTCGAACCCGAACTGTGTGAACAGCCTGGCGACATCCTCCTGACTCCTGCGTCCAACGACCAGGTTGCCTCCAACGTAGAGCAGCACGGAAGGGATCCCCAGGGCGACGAAGTGACTGCGAAAGTCGGAGCACCAGAACTCGCCCTCCCCGTTGAGCGACGACACGAAGACCGCATCGGCGTTCACCTCGAGAGCGGCCTGGGCGAAATGCTCAGGCCGGTTGCGCGTGAGCAGGTTGAAAACCTCGAAACCGGCTTCCGACAGCGCAAGCTGGATAATGCGGTTACCGACGACATGAATGTCGTCGCCGATCACCCCAATGACCACTCTTGCGACGCTCATCGTCTCGCTCGTCTGGTGTTAAAGGCGCGCCAAATCGACTTTGCTCTGCTCAGCATTGAGCCCGAGCCGGTCCAGCGCCGCATCCTTGACGGTCTTGCGGTCGATCTTTCCCTCGTTCCCGGTTATCGGAAATTCCTCAAAGGGTACTAAATACGTCGGCACCATATGCCGCGGCAGTTGGTTCTTAAGGTACTGCCTGAGCGTACGCTCCACCGGCACGTCCTCGCCGGCAGCGGTATAGGCACAGATGATGTCGTCACCGACCGCAATGTTCGGGATGCCGAACGCCACGGCGGCCGAAATCTCGGGATGCTTGACCACTTCGGCCTCGATCTCCGTCGGACTAATCCGAAAACCTTGCGTCTTGATCATCTCGTCGCGACGGGAGTGGAAGTAGATGTAACCCTCGTCATCGCGGTAGACGCAGTCCCCGCTGAAGACCAAGGTCTCGCCCGGGTAATCGGGGTGAGTCCGAAACACGCGGTCGGTATTCTTGGGATCCTGCCAATAGCCCTTCGACACACAGGCGCCGCGGTGCACCAGCTCGCCGAGCTCGTTCGGCGCGCACTCCTTCCCCTCATCGTCGAGCACCAGCACTTGAACGCCGGGGATCGCTTTACCGATAGACGTCGGGCGCAAGCGCAGCTTGTCCGGCTCTAGGAATGTCGAGCGGAAGGCCTCCGTCAGGCCAAACATCGAGTAGATCTTGCTCGTCGGAAACGCGGTGTGCAGTTCCTCGATCATGTGTTCAGAAAGCCGCCCACCCGTCGAGCAGACATAACGCAGCGCGGAAAAGTCATGGCTCGGATTGGGCCTATAGAGCCTGCGATCGAACATTTGCGTCACGACAACCGGCATGACCGGCAAGGCGGTCAGCGACTCCTCGGCCAGCAACGTGAAGAGGTCGTTTGGCAACGCGAAATCATGGAGGTAGAGCGTTGCCCCTTTGAGCAGGCATTGCCAAAGCTGATTCAGGCCGTAGTCAAAGTTGAAGGACAGCACGCAACAGATGCGGTCGTCCTCACGGGTGCCGAGGTACTGGGCGACAATCTCGGCGCCGTCGGCAAGATTGCGGTGCGGGATAAGGATCCCCTTCGGCCGCCCCGTCGAGCCGGATGAATAGATGATGGCTGCGTTGTCCGCGCCGATCCGTTCAAAGAAAGGCTCGGCCTGGATGTGACGCCGCACATAGGCGAGGTTGGGCCAGTCCTGCTCCACCTTGCCGCGCCCAACGATCAGTTTGGTCTTGTCCGCGAATGCTTCAACCTGGTCGAGACGCCCGTCGTCGGTCACGAGGGCGGCCATGCCCGAGTTCGTGATGATGTGTTCGATGTTGATCTTTTTCAGACGCGGCAGGATCGGCACGATCACGGCGTTGGCGCAGAGAATCCCTAGAATCGCGCTTGCCTGATCGATCGATTTCTCCATACAGACTCCGACACGATCGCCGGGGCGAATGCCCAGCTCGCGCAGGAACTCAGCGTTCGCGAGCGCATCCCTGCAGAGCTCGGCAAAAGTAATCGAGCCGGCGCGGGATACGATCGCGGTCTTGTCAGGCAAACGCTCCGCGATCTCGAACAGATAGCGGGGTATGGATCTCGGCATGCATATCTCCTGGTCCTGTCGGAGCACCCCGCCGCAGGCGAAGGGCGAACCCGTCTGGTCGCCGGGCCAGCGGCCGGCGGGCCCTACTTAGTCCTTTCTACCGCATCGGTCGTCCAAGTCTCGGCGCGCGCGG
The DNA here is from genome assembly GCA_028282405.1 of Rhodovibrionaceae bacterium. Taxonomy (GTDB): domain Bacteria; phylum Pseudomonadota; class Alphaproteobacteria; order Kiloniellales; family DSM-21159; genus JANQMX01. The sequence continues at coordinate 6,081 of JANQIA010000306.1, read as the reverse complement.
CCTCGCACCACTCCAAAACGGGCGGCCAGGCAAAGACCGCGTCAACATAGGCTTGGCCAGCGTCGCTCAGGGCGATGGCATAGCTTCTGAAGCGACTTGCCATGGGGGCGAAGAAGGCGTCGGCCGCGCACCATGCGCCGAAGAGAAACGGATTGTTCGGGCCGGCGCGCTCTCGCAACTCGCCCCAGAGCGCCAAGAGCCGTCGGAGCTCCGTCCGCATAGCCTTGTCGAGCTGCTCCGGCGGCCCCGACCTGCGGATGTCCATCGGAAGCCCTGCCCGGAGGCAGGGAAAGCCAGAGTGCATCTCAGCACAGGCCGATCGCGCCCTTGCACGATCGCCAGGGGCGGAGGGCCACAGGCCGGCATCGGGAAAGAGCTCTGCGAGGTACTCGACGATAGCGAGCGAATCCCACACCACGAGATCGCCATGATGCAGCACCGGCACCATCCGCGAGGGCGAGCGTTCGGCCAGCGCGAACTGTCCCGGAAGAGTGTGGACGGGAACTGTCTCCTCGACAAAGTCGGCACCGGTCTGCCGCATCGCGAGCCAAGCCCTCATGGACCAAGACGAATGATTCTTGCTGCCCAAGACCAGAGTAAAGTGCGACGACATTATGCTTCTCGTATCAACACTCTGGCCAACGACACGAAGTCAGGCTTCCTCTTTAGCCCTATACTTTTCGATCAAGGCAACCATGCCTGACAAGCGCGCGAAATTCTCACGTGTAATGTCCTCTGCATCGAGCTCGATGCGAAAGTTCTCCTGAATGAACATGGCGACTTCGACGATATTGAAGGAGTCGAGAACCTGAGTTTCGAGCAGGTCAATCTCGGGGTCGATGTCGCTATCGCAACCGAGACTTTCCGTCATGAAGGCCCGGATTTCATCGAGGTCACCTGCCACGCTCAACCCTCCTTACGCGCAAAAGCTGCATTGTAAACAGACCTTCTAGGCCCTTAGGCGTATCGTCGGCCTAGTGTTGGTGCTCACAGAGAAATGTAGATAGGGAGCAACGGTTGCGACCATAAACTGAAACCGTTTCAGCTTCACAAATAACGCCCGCCCCAAGCAGAACCACCCGAAGCGCTCATGAACCCGGCGTGAGGTCAGGTTGAAACGAGACACACGGCTGAACGAATATCGATAGCCGCGGTCGCGGAGATAGCGATTTGCGCCGTCCCAGAGTGCAACAAACCCAACCCCTAAACGGTGTTGTGGCAAGACCTCCAGACCGAAATCGAAAACGCCGGAGCTCTCAGGTTGCGGCACAAATGTACAGCGCACCTCGTCCTCTTCGTAAGGACCAATGCAAAACCACATGGACCCTATGAAAGTACCTTTCTTGAACGCGCCTAGGCATACAGTCGATTGATTGAAACGAAACGCCAGAACTTCATCGGTTAGCCCCATAAGCCCTACTGCGGGGTCGTCACGCTGGATTTCACGCACAACAACGTTCTTACCGAGCCGGGGCGGGAGCAGCGGCTTATCCGCCAGGGGCTGCGCCATCAATTCATAGAAATGAACGGTGACACCCGAACTTACGCGCCGAAAGACGCGATCAGCGATATAGAAAGTGCCGGCAGGACCGAATTCCTTGAACGGGCTCGCAAACTTCTCGAACACGGCACTGTCGCGCAGGATTGTTGGGGATGTCATGCAGGATGGTGAGCATTGACGCTCGGCAACGTGGGGCGCTTGCCCCGATGCTCTACGAACGGCTATCCAAATATGACATAGGATTCACTCTATCTGCAAGACGGAAGCAGACGCTGCGCAACTCAAGTTTATTAGGACTTTGCTGGCAGGAAGTGGTTCCCTGTCCTCCTCTCCCGGAAAAGAGCCGCTGGAAGTGTCAAGGATAGCACCTGCCCGTTCAGCCGTTTCCACTCGACCCATATGCGGGAGAGGCAGCCACCGCTCCGCAAACCTGACAGCATGATAGAGGATTGCCAGCTTTGACTTCGAAAGATTGCGCCAGATGAGCGGATTCTGCGGCTGGATCGCCACGGCCCCGCAGCCGGAGGCCGAGCACGCCCTCCGGCAGATGGCCGATGCTCTGCCGGCCTACGGCGACGTACAGAACGCGACGGCTGAGCAAGAATGGTTCGGCCTGGCAAGCCGCGCGCGCAAGAGCAACGGCGCCTGGTTTCAGGACGAGCGTATCTGCGCGACCCTGGAGGGCTATCCCGCCTGGTCGGACCCGGAGCTGGCAAGCTTCGCGAAAGAGCACGGCCAAGGCGCCGCGCTCACCAAGGCCTATCGGCAGCACGGTAAGGGCCTGCTGGAACGGCTGCATGGCCCCGTCTCCTTCGCCGTCATCGACCTGGAGAACCGGACCGCCCTCGCCGCCATCGACCGCGCCGGCATCCAGACTCTGAGCTATGCAGAGACCAGCGATGGACTGGTCTTCGGCGCCACCGCCGACAGCGTCCGCGCCCACCCGGCCGTCACCGCCACCATCCATCCGCAGTCGCTCTACGACTTCTTCTATTTCGTCGACCGCATCCCCGCGCCGCACAGCATCTACCAAGAACAGAAGAAGCTGGTTCCGGGCGAGTACCTGACCTTCGCCAACGGCCGGGTCGAGGTGGCGCGCTACTGGCAGATGCCCTATCGCGACAACGTCGCCGGTGACCCGGAGACGCTGAAACGGGAGCTTCTCGAGCATCTGCGCGCGGCCGTTGCCCCCGTTGCCGCTCATCCGAACCTCGGCGCCTATCTAAGCGGCGGACTGGACAGCAGCACGGTGGTGGCCTTGCTCAGCGAGCAGCGCTCTTCACCGCTCAAGACCTTCACCATTGCCTTCGACGACCCGCGGTTCGACGAGTCGCCCTACGCCGACCTGATCGCCAAGCGCTTCGCCACCGATCACGACAACTACACGGTCCAGCCGGAGCGCGTGGAAGAGATCATCGTCCGCATCGCGCAGGCCTACGATGAGCCCTTCGGCAACTCCTCGGCCATCCCGACCTATCTCTGCGCCCTGCGCGCCACGGAAGCGGGGGTCGCCATGATGGCGGCGGGCGACGGCGGTGACGAGTTCTTCGCCGGCAACGCCCGCTATCTGGAGGACCAGGTCTTCGACCACTACGCCCGGGTTCCCGGCGTCCTGCGCAAGGGGCTCATAGAACCCGGACTGGCCGTCGCTCCCTTCGGAGACCGGATCACGCTGCTGCGCCGGGCCCGGAAGTACGTGCAGCTTGCCTCCATGTCGGTGGCCGAGCGTTTCGTCCGCAACAACATCTTCATCGAGCGCGACTACCGGGAGATCTTCTCCCCCGACGCCGCCGCCATGATCGACCCGCAAGGTCCGCTTCGCTTCGTTGAAGCCATGTACGAGACCCCGGCTTCGCAGGATAAGCTGCACCGTCTGTTCTATGTCGACCAACGTCTGACCCTTGCCGACAGCGACCTGCGCAAGGTTTGCCGCATGTGCGATCTGGCCGACGTGGAAGTCCGCTTTCCCTTCCTGGACGAAGCCTTGATGGACTTCTCCGCGCGCATTCCGCCCAAGCTCATGCTGAAGGACGGACGCTTGCGCGCTTTCTACAAGGAAGCGCTGGCAGGCGTCCTGCCGCGGGAAACCCTTGAGAAGAGCAAGCATGGCTTCGGGCTGCCTTACGTCCGTTTTCTCAAGGAGAGCCCGATGCTGCGGGACTTGGCCCGCAGCTCGCTGGAGGAGCTGAAAGACGACGGCCTCTTCCGGGCTGATTTCCTGGACCGCCTGGCGCAGCGCCTCGACAGCGCGTCGAATGGACAGGAGGACAGCGCCATCTGGGACTTCCTCGTCATTCGCCAGTGGTTCGGCTCAAGGCAAGGCTTCACCTTCGCCTGACCCAGCCGATGGCGCTTCTACGAAGCGCCGGGTATGGCGATCTCGAAGAGCGTGGGCCAGTGCTTGCCGGTCACGAAGAACGTGCCCGTGCCGGGCCGATAGGCAATGCCGTTGAAGGCATCCCGGAACGACTCGCGACCGGAACGACGAACGACCTCGCCGCAGTCGACAATGCGGCACAGCTCGCCGGTCTTGATCGACACCTCGAGCAGGATGCTGTCGAAGAGCCGGTGGACGTAGAGCCGGTCGTCCCGCACTTCCAGATCGTTGAGCTCTGTCAGCGCCCGGCCCGCATGGCTCACATTGAGCGCAGCGAGCGGCTGGAAAGCCGAGTCGACCCTGGCGATCCTTGCACTTCCATTGGTCATGAACAGGCTCTGGCCATCGCTTGCCAAGCCCCAGCCTTCGCCTCCGTAGGCCGTCTCCCCCATAGGCGTCAGATCGGGCCAAGAGAAGTGGAGCGCGCGCTCTGAGGTGTAGGTCAGCGCAACGATCGTCCCCTCGATCGCCGCGATGCCTTCGAGCCAATGCTCGGTCACCGGTTGGCGGTGCAAGATGGCACCGGTCTCAGAGTCCAGCACCCGGAGGCTCGATCGCCCGACGAGCCCGGTGGACTCGATCAGGCTGTCGTCATGCCAGGCCAAACCTTGAGTGTGGGCTTCCACGTCGTGCTGGAGCACCCGAAGGATGCTTGGCCGGACGATAGGAACGCCGCGGAAACGCCAGCGCATCAGGCCGGATTTGAGCAGCCATTTTCCAGGAGAGCTATCCGGCAGGGAAAGCAAGCTGGCCCCCTTAAGCGGCGCTAGGTGGGTGCATTGACCTTTCGAATCCAACCGCGCAGTTGCCGGAGGAAGCCAGCGCGCTCGGCAAGCCGGCCCAAGCGCGACGACAGCGCATTCGTTGCCCGAATGCTGTTGCAGGAGAGCCAGCCGCGCAGGCCCCGCGGAAAGAGATAGTAGTAGCGTTCGGTCTGCTGTTGAGTGCTGAGCCGCTGTTTGTGCAGATTGTCATCGTTGCCGAAATCGAAAACCTCAACGACCGGCTCCAAGGCACAAAGATCCTGAAGGATCTCTGTATGGAGGAAGATGCCCACCTGGAGCTTTGCGAACTCGGGATCGTAGCCGATCTCCTGGGCATGAAACACGCCGCGATGGAGCAGCCCGACCTGAAAGGCCACCGGCCGCTCGCCGATGTAGAGGATATAGCAGCGCAGCCAGCCAAGCTCCGCCGCCGTGCGGTATCGGCTGGACAGCTCCTCAGTGTTGCGCAGGCCGGCGCCCAAGAGCTTGAACTGATACGTTTTCGAAGAGAGCTTGGCGGCGGCGTCGAGGAACTGCGGCACATCCTCCGCCTGCCGAAAGCAGCGCACGCTGTAGTCTCTTGACACCGCTTCGACGAAACGCCGTCTGGTGCGCTTCAAGTCCGAGCGGGTGCGGCTGCTGAGCTCCCGAAGATAGCCGTCGTAACTCTGCGCGAGGGCGATTGCGCGATGCTCGTATGGCTTGCCGAAAACCAAAGCGTGGAAACGACCGATGAAAGGGCCCTGGGCCTGGAGCAGCTCGAACAGCGTCGTTTCCTCGCCAACCGACTCGAGAAAGACGGCGGCATCGTTGGACAGGTCGTCGGCGACCGCAGCGAACAGGGACTCGATCACCTCCTGAGGGGCCTGCACTGTCGCAGCGACGAGCGGCCGGCTGCGCAGCGTAAGGCGCGTCACCGGCCAGGAGAGGAGAACGAACTCACCGATCTGAAGACTGAGGCGCGACGGATAGAGCAGGATCGGCAGCAGCCCAACAGCCCGTCCCTCCATGCGGCACACCGCGATCTTCGCCGAGAACTTCGGCGATAGCGCGCAGGCTGCCAGCCACCGCGCATCATCATAGGGAGAGGCTTTCGCGCCGCTTGCCTCAATCTCTGCAAGGGCATCGAGCGCCCACTCGGGCGAAGCCGGTTCGAGCGATCGCAGTTCGGTGGTCGGAGGCGCCGATGACCGTGCTCTTGAGAGCATCTCCATCGTCAATGTGCCGCGAACCGAAGCCAGCCCTTGAGCGCAAGATGCTTCAGGCGCCCCAGCGCCCCCGGCGGAAAGGCGATGATCTCATCCAAAGTTCCGAGAACCTCGGCACGCCAGTGGGCCTTGTAGCCCGAATCGCCCTGCCCGATGTTCACCTGCTGGAGTCCTTTGGCAATCGCCTGCCGAAACATCTCCTCATAGAGCTTTGAGCCGGTGCTGAAGTCC
>JANQIA010000242.1 GCA_028282405.1 Rhodovibrionaceae bacterium | reverse complement strand
ACCGAGGCGACGTGGGCTCGGGCGAGGAAGCAGTCCTCACCGGTCACGCGGTTGCACTCAACGATCTCCGGCAGCCCCCGCAGGATCTCCGCCACCCGCTTCAGCTGGCCTGGCATGGGCCGAATACGCAGCCAGGCCGCCAGCGGCAGGCCGAGCGCAGCCGGGTCGATCTCGACGCTGTAGCCGGTGACCACGCCGGACTCCTCCAAGCGCTTGAGACGCTCGGAGACGCTGGGCGCGGAAAGGCCGACGCGACGGGCCAGCTCCGCCAGGCTGACGCGGGCGTTTTCAATCAACGCCGCGAGGATTGCGGCGTCGACGTCGTCAAGCGGCCCATTTTCGAATCGACGGACAATCATCGGATACACCCACTTAAAGCAATAGCAAATAGAGCTATCACCTAAGCAAAGCCATGGCAATACGGCCTCACGGCCTCCAGTCTGAAAACCACGACAGGAGGTGTCATGGCCATCGGCAACGCTGCCCTATCCAAAGCCGCCGAACGGGTGCCGCCGCAGGCCTGGTTCGGTGTCAGCGCGCTGTTTCACTATCTCGGCCCGTCCTTCGCCGTGCTGCTCTTTCCGGCCGTCGGCGTGCTGGGCGTGGCCTGGCTGCGCATCGCGTCCGCCGCCTTGATCTTCGCGCCCTGGACCAAGCCCTGGCGGACCTGGCGCCAAGCGGACGGGCGCACGCGGTGGCTGCTTGTCGGTCTCGGCGTCTGTCTGGCCGTGATGAACTGCGCCTTCTATCTGGCGCTCGACCGCCTGCCCATGAGCCTGGTCGCAGCCATCGAGTTCGTCGGCACCATTGCGGTCGCGCTCTACGGCTTGCGGACCGGGCGCAACCTCCTGGCCCTGGTTCTGGCCGTCGGAGGAGTCTTCGTCCTGATCGACGTGACCTGGTCAAGCGACCCGCTCGGGCTCTTTTGGGCCGTCCTCAACGGCGCGCTTTTCGTCGGCTACATTCTGCTCGGCCATCGTGCCGCCCAGGACGGCGCCGGCGGCGGTGTCGAGCGACTTGGCGCCGCCATGGCCATCGCCTTCCTCTTCGTCATGCCGATCGGGATCGTCGAAGCCTTGGCCGCCTTCAGCTCGCTCCAGCTACTGCTGGCCGGGATCGGCGTCGGCCTTTGCTCCTCGGTCATTCCTTACGTCTGCGATCAGCTCGCCATGTCGCGTCTGCCCCGCGCGAGCTTCGCCCTGCTGCTCGCTCTTCTTCCCGCGACGGCGACCGCAGTGGGGGCGGTGGTGCTGGCGCAAATTCCGACGCTGAGCGATCTACTGGGTGTGGCCTTGGTGATGGCCGGCGTTGCGCTCCACAAGCCTGCCCCGGCGCTGTAAGTCAGCTAGCGGACGATCGGGGCCGAGCCATCGGCGGCCGCATCGGCGAGCCAGATCCGCGCATAGGGCAAGAGGTCTTCCGGCAAGGCGTCCGGTGGGAACCAACCCCAGGCGCTGCCCTCGTCCGAGCCCCGCAAATGCCCGGCCGTCACGCGGCAGGCGAAGAGCGCGGTGACGAAGTGAACGCGGCGGCCATCCGGGTAAGCCACGATCTGGAAGGCGGGATCGGAGTTCAGCGAGACAAGCCGTTCGATGCGGGCGGTGAGCCCCGTCTCCTCCAAGACCTCCCGATGCAGCGCCGCGGTGAGGGACTCGCCGGGCTCAATGTGGCCGCTGATCGGCGCCCAGCCGTCACCCACCCGCCGCCGGTGCAGCAGGGTTTGGCCGGCGGCGTCATAGACGACCGCGGCAACGCCCGGCCGTATCTCAAGATCCGACATCCAGCTATCTTCTCCGCCACCGTTGCGAGCGACCGTCATGCTGTGCCTCCACTGCCGGCGCCACAACTGCCGCCATCGCAACGCGGTCATTCCTTCACCGCTCGCTCTTGACAACACTTGAACAGGTATTTAATTGTTCAATCGTAATGATCACTGCATTGAAGTCGGATCAGACGGCACAGCTTGCCGAGACCTTCGGCCTTCTGGCCGACCCCACCCGTCTGGCCATTGTCATGGCTTGCATGGACCGGGAAGTCGCCGCCGGCGGGATTGCCGAGGAGCTGGAGCTTTCGGCGTCCCTGGTCAGTCACCATCTCCGCCTGCTGCGCGCCGCGCGCATGCTGCGGGCGGAGCGGCGCGGCAAGCAGGTCTTCTATTCCCTGGCCGACGCATGCGTTCGCGACGTGCTGAACACCATGATCGAGCACCTTTTCGTACACGAACACGGCAACCCGGATGCCTTAGACGAGGGAGATACATGATGGTTGAGATCACGCAGCAGAAATGTGCCTGTGCGGACTGCGTCTGCATCGTCAACATCAACGATGCCATCAAGAAAGACGACCGCAACTACTGCAGCCAAGCCTGTGCCGAAGGTCACAGCTCCGGTGCCGGTTGCGACCATGCCGGCTGTGCTTGCCACGGCTAGGCACTCTCATCGAGACGCTAGGCAGGGCCGTACAGTCGTGCGGCCCTGTCGGCTTCTCGGGTCGGCAAATGGCCGGTCTGAGACGGCTTCCCTGCCGCGACCTTGGTAGATCGGCGTCGGCTAGCGCCGCTCGAAAGCCAGCTTGGCGGCCAGGCCCAAGAAGATGACGCCGCTGAACCACTGGAAGAGTCGGGCGGCATGGCGGTTTCCCGCCAAGAGCTTGCCGATGCTGCCCGAGAAGCCACCCACCGCCGCGTTGATAATCGTACCGCCGATGTTGAGGATGAGGCCGAGCAGCAGAAACTGCAGCACGGTCGAGCCGCGTGCCGGGTCGACGAACTGCGGAATGAAGGCCAGCACGAAGATCGCAACCTTTGGATTGAGCAAGTTGACCAGGATGCCGTCGCGCCAGGCGCGATAGGCGCTCGAACCCGTGATGCTGGCCGGAGCGGAGAGATCGACCGGGTGGCGAAAGGCTTGGATCGCAAGCCAGACGAGATAGGCGACCCCGGCCCAGCGCACGACCTCGAAGGCCAGCGGATAAGCCTTGAGCAGTGCCGCAAGACCGAGCGCGGCGAGCAACGCGTGAATCAGCGAGCCGGTGGCGATGCCGAAGCTGGCAGCGACCCCTGCCTTGGGGCCGGACTTGGCACCCTGGCTCAGGCAAAAGAGCATGTCCGCGCCCGGCGTCATGTTCAACGCCAAGGCTGCCGGGATGAAGATCAGCAGTTGAGCCGGCTCGATGATCATGCCGGTGCCATGGCACCGAAGCGGTCAGCGATCAACCGTCAATGGCCCGCCGCAGATCAGCCCTGATCGTAGCGCTAGGCCGTCAGCCGCATGCCCGCCGCCTGGGTGTCTGGCGCCTTATGGAACTTGCCGTCCTTCATGATGGCGACGATGCGATTCTTGTCCTGCAGGACGCGGATATCCGTCACCGGATCGCCGTCGACCAGCAGCAGATCGGCAAGATAACCCTCTCGCACCAGGCCGAGCTCTTGGCCGGTGTTGAGGATGGTGCCGAGCATCTCGCCACCCAGCGCCGTGCCCGCCCGGATGGCCTCCATCGGCGACATGCCGAGCATGTCGACGAAGTACTCGAAGTCCTTGGCGTTGGTGCCGTGCGGCGTCCAGGCAAAGCCGTAGTCGCCGCCGATCAGCACCCGAATGCCGCGCTTGTGCATCTTCTGCATGGTCTCGATGGCATTCTCCAGCTCGCGCTCGTAGGCGATGGTGATCGGCGTGCCGGGCTTGATGCCGTACTCGCCGGCGTTGCGCGCCGTGTTGATCAGCCAGGCCAGGCCGGGTGCGACGAAGTGCTTGTCCTTGTTCGCCTCCAGCATGTCGAGTGCCTCCTCGTCGGAGAAGGAGGCGTGGTAGATGATCTCGATGCCGTACTCGACGCACTTCTTGATCGACTCCTTGGAGCGCGCGTGGGCGGCCAAGCGGCGCCCGCGCCCCTTGGCCTCCTTGACCGCCATGGCGATTTCTTCGTCGGAGAACTGATTCTCCTCCGCGCCCATGCCGGTGATCTCCTCGCCGGAGAGATTGAGCTTGATGGTATCGACGCCCCACTTCATCAGCTGCCGCACCTCGCGGCGTATCTCTTCAGGCCCCGAGACGACGATGCCGAGATTGAGGCCCTTGTCCGGGATATGCGGCAGGGTGGCATCGCCCAGGCCACCGACCACGGTCAATTCCGGTCCGGCCGCCGTGTAACGCGGGCCCTTGACCTTGCCGGCGTTGATGGCATCGCGGATGACCACGTCGAGCCGAGGCTTGGCGGCCGCCGCGCCGACGCCGCCGGTGAAGCCGGCATCGATCAGCAGTCCGGCCATCTCGATGCAGTTCACCACGTGCTCTTCGATGGGCATCATCTGAATGGGGTCGATGCCCGGCGCGTTGTTCCAGCTGAGATGCAGGTGGGCATCGATCATGCCCGGCATCAGGGTCATGCCGCGCCCGTCGATGCGCGTCGCGCCATTGCCGCCCCAGGACAGGCTGCCGCCTCCTAGACCACCGCCGTAGCTGCCTCCGGCCCGGCTGATCGACTTGATGCGATTGCCGGAGACCGTGACTTCGCCCGAGTAAGGCGGCTCCCCGGTGCCGTCGAGGATGCGCACATTGCTGAAGACGATATCCGAGCTGCCGTTACCGTGACCGCGGCCGTTGTTGCCGCCCCAAATGCTGCTTTCCGCCATGGTTCCGTCTCCTCCTTGCTGCGTCTAAGACGCCGTCTTTTCCAGATGCCCCCGCAAGAGCTCGGCCGAGCGCTGCGGGGCTTCGACCATCATCCAGTGGGCAATGCCGGGTATGATCTCCAGCGCCGCATCAGAGATCTTAGCCTGAAGTGCCTGCGCCATGGCTACCGGCGCGACCGGATCATGCTCCCCTGCCACCAACAAGGTCGGGCAGCGAATGGCACCATGCTCCGCCGCCTGCGCTGCGCTCAGTGCTTCGCAGTGGCTGGCGTAGCCGGCCGGATCCTGGCGCATCAGGCTCTCTCGCACGAAGGCGGCCGTCACCGGATTGGCCTCCCGTGAAGCCGCCGCGACGCTGGCCGTGGAGACCGCATCGGCGATGCCTGCCATGCCCTTGGTCCTCGCCGCCTCTGCTCTGTCCTGCAGACCTTGCCGCGCTGCTGGAGGCGGCTCCAGGATGGGTCCGAAGAGCGTCAGGCTGGCCACCAAATCCGGCGTTTCGACGGCCAAGTACTGGCAGATCAAGGTGCCCATGGAATGGCCGACGAAGTGCGCACGCGCGATACCGGCTGCACGCAAAGCGTCCTTAAGCGCCGAAGCAAGCCCCTTCAGGCCAGGCACCCCGGGGCGCAGGGCCGAGCGGCCGGCGCCCGGCAGGTCCGGGCGCAGCACCCGGTAGCCTTCGAGCGGGCCCATCAGGGTCTGAAAGCTGTTGGAGTCGCCGCCCAGGCCGTGCACCAACACGACGGCGGGGCCGTCGCCCTCCTCTTCCATCACCAGGCTGCCGAGGCGGACGTCGGGCATGGCTCAGTAGGCCTCCACCGGGTTCTCCAGCACGCCGATGCCGCCGATCTCGATGCGGACCCGGTCGCCTGGCGTCAGGTACCTTGGGGGATCGAAGCCGATGCCGACCCCTGCCGGCGTTCCGGTTGCGATCACGTCGCCCGGCTGCAGGGTGATGCCGTTGGAGATGGCGGCAATGATCGTCGGCACGTCGAAGATCAAGAGGCTGGTATTGGAGTCCTGGCGCAGCTCGCCGTTGACCCAGCAGCGCACCGGCGTGTCGGAAAGATCGATCTCGTCGGCCGTCACCGCCCAGGGGCCCATGGGGCAGAAGCTGTCCTGCGACTTGCCGATCAGCCACTGGCTGTGCCGTCCCTGGAGATCGCGGGCCGTCACGTCGTTGACGATGCTGTAGCCCCAGACGTGATCGAGAGCATCGGCCGGCGCGATGTTCCGGCCGGTTTTACCGATGATCACCGCTAGCTCGGCTTCGTAGTCGACCGCGCTGCTCACGTCCGCGTCGATCTTGATGGGCGCGCCGGAAGGCACCACGGTCTCTGGCAGCTTGGAGAAGACGATGGGAGCGTCAGGCACCGCGCCCTTTGCCGCCGAGCTGTCGAAGCCCGAGGCGGCGAACTCGTGGGCGTGCTCATGATAGTTCTTGCCGACGCAGAAGATGTTGCGGTGTGGCCGCGGCACCGGCGCCGCCAGCTCGACCTCGCTCAGCGGAACGCGCTCGGCAACCGTCGGGAGATCATGGCCGATCAGACAGGCAACCCCCTCTTCCGCCGAGGTGTCCTCCGGCAAGGCAAAGCGCTCGATCGCGCTGCCGTCCTCGCTCAAGCGGCCGAGGTGCCGCTCTCCCTTCCAGTCGAACGCTGCAAGCTTCATGAGGATCCCCTTTCGGCATCGTCGGGAACAAGAACCAGCGAGGCGGTCGTCTTCCGCCCCTCCAATGCGCGGTGTGCGGCGGCGGCCTCGCTCAAGGCATAGCGCCGGCCGACCTCGACGGTGATAACGCGCCGCGCCATCGCGTCGAACAGCCGCTCGGTGATCGCGGCAACCTTCTCAGGCGTGTCAGTGTAGTGGCCGAAGTTGGGGCGCGACAGGGTGGCGGAGTTGGACGCCATGGCACCGATGTCCCAGGCGCCGATATCGCCCGAGGCCTGGCCGAAGCTGACCAAATGCCCGCAGTTGGCCAAGGCGCGGAGCGAATGGGCAAAGCTGTCGCGGCCGACGGCATCGAAGATCACATCGGCGCCGCGCCCCCGAGTCAGGTGCTTGACCTGCTCTTCCAAGCTTGCCTCGCCCGGCAGGATGACATGGTCGGCCCCAGCAGCGCGTGCGATGCGCGCTTTCTCTTCGCTCGAGGTCGCGCCGATGACCGTGGCGCCGAGATGCTTGGCCCACTGGCAGAGCAGGCGCCCAACGCCGCCGGCCGGTGCATAGATCAGCGCCGT
>JANQIA010000186.1 GCA_028282405.1 Rhodovibrionaceae bacterium | reverse complement strand
GTCACCCCCGGCACCCTGACCGAGGACGAGCTGCTCGACCCCCGGGCGCACAACTACCTGGCCGCCCTGGCCGAGGCGTCCGGCGGCCTGGCCTTGGCTTGGCTCGACATCTCCACCGGCGACTTCTTCTGCCAGGCTTTGGCAAACGGCGACTTGCCCGCCGCGCTCTCCCGCCTGTCTCCCGGCGAGATCCTGCTGCCCGAGCGCCTTCTGGCGCGGGAGGAGAGCGCCACGCGCCTGGCCGACTGGAAGGCGCGCCTCACGCCCCTGCCGGGCAGCCGCTTCGACAGCGCTAATGCCAAGCGGCGGCTGGAAGCGCTGCACGGCGTTGCCACCCTGGATGCCTTCGGCGCCTTCAGCCGGGCCGAGCTGGCCGCCGCCGGCGCCCTGGTCGACTACGTGCAACTGACCCAGCAGGGCCAGCTTCCGCGACTGGCCAACCTGAGGCAGCTCGCCGATGGCGCGGTGATGGAGATCGACGCCGGCACCCGGCGCAACCTGGAGATCCACAAGGCCCTGAGCGGCGGCAGCGAAGGCTCGCTCCTGGTGGCGATCGACCGCAGCGTCACCGCCGCCGGCGCCCGCCTGCTGGCCCAGCGGCTGGCGGCGCCTCTGACCGACATCCCGGCCATCGAGCGGCGGCTCGACGCCATCGCCTTCTTCGTCGGCCACGACTCTCTGCGCGATCAGGTGCGGGACACGCTGAGCCGCGCGCCGGACATGCTGCGCGCCCTCTCCCGCCTCTCGGTCGGCCGCGGCGGTCCGCGCGACCTGGCGGCCCTGCGCGATGCCCTCTCCGGCGGCCGCGCCATCGCCGCCCTGTTGCGGGAGCCCGGCCTGCCGCCCTGCCCGCCGGCCATCGCCGAAGCGCTGGACGCCCTGGCGCCGGAAGACGAAGACCGGGGCGCGGCGCTGGAGGCGCTCGGTGCGGAGCTGACCCGCGCCTTGGCCGAGGAACTGCCGCCTCAGGCGCGCGACGGCGGCTTCATCGCCCCCGGTTACGCGCCGGAGCTGGACGAGCTCAAGGCCCTGCGCGACCGCTCGCGCCAACTGGTGGCGGCGCTGCAAGCCCGCTACGCGGAGGAGACCGGCATCGCCTCGCTCAAGATCCGGCACAACAACGTGCTCGGCTATTTCGTCGAGGTGACCAAGGCCAACCTGGGGCGCATGCCCGGAGGCGCCGACTCGCCCTTCATCCATCGCCAGACCATGGTCAACGCCACCCGCTATACGACCCTGGAGCTCTCGGAGCTGGAGCAGAAGGTCGCCTCCGCCGCCGAGCGGGTGACGGCGATGGAACTGGGTCTCTTCGAGGCGCTGAGCGAAAAGGTGCTGGACCAGGCCGAAGCACTGGCCGTAGCGGCGCGGGCGCTGGCCGCGCTCGACGTCTCGGCGGCGCTGGCGCTGCTGGCCCGGGAGGGGAACTGGGCCCGGCCCAAGGTCGAGGACTCCCTCACCTTCGACATCAAGGCCGGACGCCACCCGGTGGTCGAGCACGCGCTGCGCAGCGCCGCCGAGCCGCAGTCCTTCGTGCCCAACGACTGCGATCTCTCCGGCGACCAGCGCCTCTGGCTGCTGACCGGCCCCAACATGGCCGGCAAGTCCACCTTCCTGCGCCAGAACGCGCTGATCGCGCTGCTCGCCCAGGCGGGCTGCTTCGTGCCCGCCGACAGCGCGGTGATCGGGGTGGTCGACCGGCTGTTCAGCCGGGTCGGGGCTGCCGACGACCTGGCCCGCGGCCGCTCCACCTTCATGGTCGAGATGGTCGAGACGGCAACCATCCTCAATCAGGCCGGCCCGCGCTCGCTGGTCATCCTGGACGAGATCGGCCGCGGCACCGCCACCTTCGACGGGCTCTCCATTGCCTGGGCCTGCATCGAGCATCTGCACGAGATCAACCGCTGCCGTGCGCTCTTCGCCACCCACTATCACGAGCTGACCAGCCTGGCCGCCAAGCTCGCCGCGCTGTCCTGCCACTCCCTACGGGTGAAGGAGTGGGAGAACGAGGTGATCTTCCTGCACGAGGTGGCGCCCGGCACCGCCGACGGTTCCTACGGCATCCACGTGGCGCGCTTGGCCGGCCTGCCGGAAGTGGCGCTGGCCCGGGCCGAAGAGGTGCTGCGCAGCCTGGAGTCGGGCGAGCAGGCCGGTGCGGTGGCGCGCCTGGCCGACGACCTGCCGCTCTTCGCCGCCCAGCCGACGCGCAAAGCGCGGCCCGAGGCCGAAGCGCCCGCGCCCAGCGCTGCCGAAACCCGGCTCGGCGAGATCAACCCCGACGAGCTGACGCCCCGCGCCGCGCTCGAATTGCTCTACGAGCTGAAGACGCTCTTGGGCGGGAAGGGTGACTAGCTCTCAATTCGGTAACAGTGCAGCAGTGGCTTAAGCCCACGGATAACATACCGGGCGATGAAACAGGCGTCGCTGCGCCAGCCACTAACATTCGGACTTTGCGCCGACCGGCGCAGCACCACAGATTGTCATCCCGGCCGCGACAGCGAGCCCGGGCTCGCGCAGCGAGTTGCCGAAGGCATGTCTCGGCCCGCGCCCAGCATCGAGATGGACCCCGGCTCAAGGCCGGGGTGACAAGAGGAGCGGCGGCGGGATTGGTGCAGAAGCGCCTTCTCTTGTCCGCTCCGCGGACACCCCCCTGCGCGACCGGAGAGATGGGGGGAAGATACGCGGCCGAGAAGCTTGTGCCTTGTGCCGGCAGACGGATGATCGGCCGATGGCACCGCATCTCTTACTGTCATGCTTGGGCAAGGCCCTCTGGGCCGTCAGGCCCGGGGCCGCGTCCCGAGCATCCACGGTTGGGTTCCGTGCGGGCCGAGGAGTGGATCCTCGCAACTCGCCTCTTCGGGTCTACGACCCTGCGAGGCTCGCGCAAGGATGACATTCCAGGAGAGACGGCTGAGGCCGTACTCACCAAGCCCTGCCCCACCGAGGGGGAGGTCGGCGCGTAGCACTGGGAGAGGGGCATTGCTCAAACCCGAGGAATAACCGAGAGGCGGCGCGGCACGCCCTCGGTGTCGAGGTAGTCGATCTCCACCCGGTAGGCCTCCGGTTCCGCGACCAGGGGCAGCGGGTCGCTGATCGGGATGTCGGCCTCCGCCTCGCCGGTCAGGCCCAGCTTGCGCGGCGGCCGCCGGTTGCTGCCGAAGAGCTGGCCGATGAAGTCGAAGCTGAAGCTGACGCCGAGGCCTCGGTCGGAGTTGCCGGTCACCGAAACGCCGCGGCCCGGCCCCGGATCCCCGGCTTCCCTTTGCCGCAGGGTCGCCGGGGCCGCGGCCAAGGCGGCCGCATCGGGCCCGGCCAGGGTGACGGCGGTGACCCGCTCGCCGGGCCTCAGGCCGGTCACGGTGACCCGCAGGTTCCGCCGGCTCTGCAGCAGGCGGGCATTGACCTCGGGCTCTCGCGGGCTCGTCGGCCCGCCCTCGTCGCTGCTGCAGGCGGCCAGCAGAACCGGAGCGGCCAGCAAGAGCGTACGGCGGGTGAAGGGCGACCCGAGGCCGCCGGTCTTTTGCTTTCTTAAGCTCATGAGTAGACCATATAGCTCTAAAGAGACGCATTTCCGGAATTCTGCCCGTGGCCTTGCAACCGAGTCCTTCGATCGAAGCGAAAGTCCCCCGTGGCGGGGCGCCCAGCCCCCGCGGTGCGCGGGCGCCCGAGGCGCTGGCCCCGGTCGATTTCGCGCAGGTCCGCGAGGATATCCGCACCCTGACCCGCGAGGCCAAGAGCCCGGCCGACGCCCGCCCCGAGGTGCTCGCCCGCTTCAAGGAAGCCTACCAGGAGAGCCGGGAGGCCATCCTGCAAGCCTTCAAGGAGCACCCGGACGGCCGCCGCGCTGCCCGCCGCCTCTCGGAGCTGGCCGACCAGATCGTCCGCCTGGCCTGCCAGCACGCCGCCGAGGACCTCTACCCTCTGGGCAACCCCTCCAAGGCGGAGAAGATCACCCTGGTGGCGGTCGGCGGCTACGGCCGCGGGGAGCTGGCGCCCTTCTCCGACATCGATCTCCTGTTCCTGCTGCCCTACAAGATCACCCCGCGCAGCGAGCAGGTGATCGAGGCGGTGCTCTATCTGCTGTGGGACATGGGCTTCAAGGTCGGCCACGCCACCCGCTCGCTCAACGACTGCCTGCGCCGCGCCCGCGAAGACCACACCATCGCCACCAACCTGCTGGAGACCCGCTACCTCTGGGGCGAGGAGGCGCTCTACGACGAGTTCAAGGAGCGCTACCGGAAGGAGGTGGCCGAGGGCCGCGGCCCCTGGTTCATCGAAGCCAAGCTCGCCGAGCGCGACCGGCGCCACCAGCGCCACGCGGAGGGCTCTCGCTACGCCCTGGAGCCCAACATCAAGGACAGCAAGGGCGGCCTGCGCGACCTGCACACGCTCTATTGGATCGGCAAGTTCCTCTATGGCGCCGAAGGGCCGAAGGACCTGATCGAGGCCGGCGTGCTGACCAAGGAAGAGGCGCGGACCTTCGACAAGGCGCTCAACTTCCTCTGGACCCTGCGCTGCTGGATGCATCTCATGACCGGCCGCGCCGAGGAGCGGCTGACCTTCGACCTGCAGCAGAACCTGGCGCCGCTGCTCGGCTTCAACGACCACGCGGGCACCCGCGCCGTCGAGCGGCTGATGAAACGCTATTTCCTGGTCGCCAAGGACGTCGGCAACCTGACCCGCATTTTCTGCGCCCAGCTCGAGGCCGAGCACAATCGCCGCTCGCGCTTCCGCCTGCCGGGCCTGGGACGGCGCCGCCGGGTGCGCGGCTTCGGCCTGGAAGGCGACCGCCTGCAGGTCAAGGATGCCGAGCACTTCCAGAACAACCCGGTCGACCTCTTGCGCATCTTCCTGGTGGCGCAGGAGGAGGAGCTGGACATCCATCCGGCGACGCTGCGCCTGATCACCCAGAACCTCAGGCTGATCGACAAGGACCTGCGCGCCAATCCCAAGGCCTGTCAGGTCTTCCTCGACATCCTCGCCAACAAGAAGAACCCGGCGGGCACCCTCAGGCGGATGAACGAGGCCGGGGTGTTCGGCAAGTTCATGCCGGACTTCGGGCGGGTCGTCAGCCTGATGCAGTTCAACATGTACCACCACTTCACGGTGGACGAGCACACCATCCACGCCATCGGCACCCTGCACGCCATCGAGGCCGGGGAGCTCGCGGAGGAGGCGCCCATCGCCACCGAGGTGGTGCACCGCCTGCACTACCGCCGGGCGCTCTACTTCGCCGTGCTGCTGCACGACATCGCCAAGGGCCGGCCGGAGGATCACTCGATCGCCGGCATGAAGCTGGCCCGACGTCTGGGACCCAAGATGGGCCTGAGCGCTGAGGAGACCGAGGCGGCGGCCTGGCTAGTGCTGCACCACCTCGCCATGAGCGACACCGCCTTCAAGCGCGACCTCAACGACCCCAACACCATCGCCCAGTTCGCCAAGCTAGTGCAGTCCTTGGAGCGTCTGCGTCTGCTCCTGGTATTGACCGTCGCCGACATCCGCGCCGTCGGCCCCGGCGTCTGGACCAACTGGAAGGCGGCCCTCTTGCGCGATCTCTTCTGGCGCACCGAGGAGTTCCTCACCGGCGGGCTGCTGCATGAGGGCCGCGAGACCCGTATCGAAGGGGTCAAGGCGCGGCTCGGCGAGCGCCTGGAGGAGCAGGGCTGGCAGGCGGAGGACATCGCAGCCCACCTGGCGCGCGGCTATCCGGCCTATTGGCTCTCCGGCGACGTCGATCTCCTGACCAGCCAGGCCGAGATCGTCCGCGAGGCCGAGCGCGCCAAGCGGCCGCTCAGCATCCACTCGCGCATCGACCAGTATCGCGGCGTCACCGAAATCACCGTCTACACCGCCGACCACCCGGGGCTCTTCTCCCAGATCGCCGGCGCCATCGCCGTGGCCGGTGCGACGGTGGAGGGCGCGCGCATCGCCACCCTGGCGAACGGCATGGCGCTCGACACCTTCTATATAGAGGATGCCGGCGGCGGCCCCTTCGACAGCCCGACCCGCCTCGCCAAGCTCTCGGCCCTGATCGAGCGGGCACTCTCCGGCCAGCTCAGGATGATCGCCGAGCTCTCCAAGCAATCCTCCGCCCTGCCCTCGCGCTTCGCCGTCTTCAAGGTCGCCCCGCACGTGCTGATCGACAACAAGGCCTCGCGCCACTACACGGTGATCGAGGTCAACGGCCGCGACAGCCCCGGCCTGCTCTACCGGGTGACCCAGGCGCTCTCCAAGCTTGGCCTGGGCATCCACGGTGCCAAGATCGCCACCTTCGGCGCCGAGGTGGTGGACGTCTTCTATGTGCAGGACGTCTTCGGCCACAAGATCGAGGCCCCAGCCAAGCAGCGCGCCATCCGCAAGCGCCTCCTGACCGCGCTCGCCGAGTCCCAGGCGGCGGGGAAGGGCTGAGGATTTCCCCAGGATGTCACCCCGGCCCTTAGGCGAGCCCGGGACTGCCTGCAGTCCCGGACTGCGAGCCTTGGCAGCCGGGGCTTGCGTAGCAAGTTGCCGAAGGCAGCCACAAGCTCGAGCCGTGCCTACCGCTGCCTTCGGCAACTCGCTTCGCGAGCCCTCGTGTCGCGCCGCTCCGCGGCTCGCCCAAGGGTGACAGTGTGAGTGAAACCAGGGACGGCGCAGCACCCCCTGCCGTCATCCCGGCCAAGGGCGAAGCCCGCGAGCCGGGAACCATTCGTCAGCCCGCACCAAGCATAGACATGGACCCCGGATGTCGCCTCTCACGAGGCTCCTCCGGGGTGACATGCGGAGTGGCTTGGCTAAGCGCCTCTCGCCGCGGCGGTGCGGGCCCGGCGCAGCAGGGCCACGCCACCCAGGCCGACGAGCAGCAGCGGCAGCGTCGGCGGCAGCGGAAGGTCGGTCACCCGCGACCAGTTGGCGGGGTCGGTGGTTCCCTCGATATCCGCCAACAACAACGCCGGCTCGCCGCTCGAATCGAACAGCACCGCATTGATGCCGCTGACGAACCACCACAGCTCGTTGTTGACGGGAAAGCTGGCGGTGAAGTCCGCCGTCACACTACTGTCCCGCCAGTTGGTTGGCGCCGAAGTCAGGTTGCCCGACGCATCCGTCGCAAAGGCACCGGAACTACTCACCAAGCCGCCATCGAAAGGACTGAAGAAGCTGGCGACCACCGCGCCGTTGACGCCGAAGGTGAGCGACTGCAGGTGGGCCGCCGTCCAAGTCTGCGACAGGTCGCTGGTCCCGCCGTTGTCGAGGGTGACCGTTATGCTGGCGGGATCGCCGACCGAACCGAAGGGTTCGAAGAGCGCAGAAACGATCTGGGAGTCGAAGCGGTAGGAGAAGGGAACAGCGGATGCGCTCGTGCCGATCATCGCAAGCGTCAATCCGATGGAAAGCGCCGAGAAAAACCTCTTCATAGCGATTGCCCCCAAGTTTTCCGTCCCCAAAACCACTCTCAGTGACCATTCGGCCTTCACCACACCTTTACTGTGTATCACTGAACGGCGCGGTTGTCCACGGCACCTCGGAGAAGGCGGGAGGGTGGAAGCACTCTCGGCGGTGCCATCGCCGGGGCATGGGCCGCCGGCAGGGCGTGAGGCGCCATCGAATGTCAGGGTCGGACTTGACCCGCCTGCGGGCCGAAGCCCTCTCGCCTCGGCGAAGCCTCCGGGGCAGCCAGGATCGTCGCGGCGAAGGCCCGGGATCCATGGCGAGACCGGGTGCGAAGGGTGGGAGGAAGGGCGCAGGCCGTTTCTCCCTGAGTGTCATCCTTGGGCGGGCCAACAGGCCCGTCCCGAGGATCCACTCATCAGCCTGCGAGGAACGCGAGCCCTCGGAACTCGCCGCATAGTCGCTCGCCCAAGGGTGACAACCCGTGTTGTCGTGCCTCAATCCCGCGCGATAGCCTCGACCTCGATCAGCACCGTGACCTCGTCGCCGACCAGCCCGCCGAGGGCGTAGTCCATGCCGTACTCGGAGCGCACGATGGTGGCTTCCGCCGACAGGCCCAGGGTGCGCTTCTGATGGCCGAAGGGATAGGGCGCGTCCTTGTTGAGGGTGACCGCGACCTCCAGCGGCCGCGTCTCGCCGAGCAGGGTCAGCTCGCCGGGGATGACGCCGGTGTTCTCGCCGGTCGGCTCGCCGCCCGCGGCGGTGAAGACGATCTCCGGATAAACCTCCACGTCCAGGAAGTCGGCGTTGCGCACATGCCCGTCGCGGGCCTCGTCGTTGGAGAAGACCGAGGCCGAGTTCACCGTGATGACGATGTCGCTGACCGTTTGCGCCTCGCTGTCGTAGACGAAGGAACCGGACACGTCCGTGAACCAGCCGAGCGTCCGGGCATAGCCGATGTGGTCGACCCAAAAGGCGATCGTGGTATGCGTCGGGTCGAGGTCGAAGGTCTGCGGCGCGGCCACGGCGGAGGAGGGCGCTGCAAGCGGGGCTGCGACCAGGGCGGCGGCGAAGAGGCTGGCGCGAAGGGACGGAATGCGGTTGGACCCAGTGCGGTTGGACATGGCGCGGTTGGACATGGACATCTCCCTGAAGCGGTGCGTTCCCAGGGATATAGAGAGCGATGCCCGCAACGCCATGCGTCGGGCGATCAAAAGCGCGCCATCCGGAAATTGTCATTGGCTATGGAGACGGCTTTGGAGGCCGCGATGGCTCCGGCAAAAAGGTCACATCCGATCAAGCGCGCCGCGGCCGTGACCTCCATAGTCGGGCCGTGAAGGACCTGGAGAGCGCCGTGTCTGTTTTGGACAAGCTGATCTGGCAGATCGAGTTCCATCTGCATGAGAGCCTGACGCTGACGCGTCTGTCCGA
>JANQIA010000047.1 GCA_028282405.1 Rhodovibrionaceae bacterium | reverse complement strand
AACCTGAAGGGCGATCGGCTGCATCGCATCTGCATCAGCGGCAGCTCGATCAACGTCATGGCCAACAACAATGTCTTCCCGCTCGACAGCGGCGATTGCATCGATGTCGAAGCCAACGAGGTCGTGGTCGAGAATCCTTCAGGCGGCGGCGAAGCGGCCGGCACCTATGAAAGCTATCCGGTTGGGCCGCATCGGCGCCAACAGTAAGCGATAACGGTGCCGGCGATCAGGGTGGTCTAGAGCGGCGCTTGCTGCCTAGTTTGCAGAGCTTTCCGTACCGACCTTGAACAGGGTGACCGGCGGCTCGCTGGCGCGTACATCACTGCGACTCGTCGTTGCGCTCGGAAGTGGCGAGGCATGGTAGGAGAGCTCTGCCAGCAGCGTGACCTCTCGGTCCTGCACGTCCGTGGGGCTTGAGGTCGTCGCATCCGCCGTCTCTTGAGGAACGGCGCGGGCGGTGGCCTCGGCCAGCTTTACGGGCGTGCTGCCAGCATTGTCGTCCACGGCATTCCTTGAGTTCTTGGTATCGAGCCCGCCGCTTTTGAACGGTTTCCGGCTCTTGCTGTCCTTTTTGTTTTCCTCACCGTCGGGCACTGGCGGTGCAATGGCGGCCGTTGCGTTTGCGCTGTTCGTCAGGGCAGTCGCCGTGGCATGGGGCGTCGAGCCGATACCGGGCGCTGCGGCGGCGGTTTTCGACTGCGTGGCGGTGGGCGCTTGCGTTTCCATCGCCGTGGCGGCGGGCTTCGGCGCAGGCTTTGCCGCCGTGTGACTTTCCTTGGGTGCTGGTGCGCGCGCTTCCTTCCGTGCCGCAGAGCTCGGCTCGGTCGGTGCCTTCTGCGCAAGAGGTTTGTTCGCCGGGGCAGGGGACGTCGGGGCCTGCTCCTGCGCGGCGGCCGGCGGTTTCGGCGGCGCGACCTGCTCAACGGGCGGCGGCGCCAAGCTGCTCAGCTGCCGCGGGAACTGCTGCGAGCGAAAGTAGGCCATGTTCTGCTGCATGCTCGGGCGATCGAGATCGTGCGACATCATCTCGGCGGCCTCGCGCAGCTTGCCGGCCAGGCCGTAGGCCAAGGCGAGATTGTGCCGGTGGCGCGCTGAGGTGCCGGGCAGGTCGACGGCGAACTGCAGCACTTCGATGGCGTCGTCGAAACGCCCGGCCCGGGTCAAGGAGTGGCCCAGATTGTTGAGCAGCGAGGTGTTGCGCGGTTCGAAGGCCAAGCCGGAACGGAAGGTCTCTTGCGCCTGCTCGTGGTCGCCCATCAGGTCATAGGAGACGCCGAGTCCGATCAGAGCCTCGATGTTGTCCGGCTGACCCTCGGTGATGCGTTGGAACTGAAGGCTGGCGGCATAGGGGCGATTGAGCGCGATCAGGCTGCGTGCCAGGCCCAGGCGTGCGCTGGGCTCCTGCTCGTTCATCGCCAGCAGCGATTTGTAGGCTTCGGATGCCTCCAGCGGATGGCCCATCTTGAGCAGAATGGGACCCAGGCGCCGCAGCGGCAGCTCGGCGTCTGGGCGCTGAAAATGAGCCTCGCGGTAGAGTACGGCTGCGGTGCCGAACTCCCCCTTCGCGGCGGTCGTGTCGGCGACCTCCAGCAGCTGATCCCAAGACCTGCCCTGCTCAACGGATGTGGGCACGCCAGAGCTGGTCGAAGCACCTGTCGCCGGGCGGGAGGGCGACTCCATATTGGCGCAGCCGGCGAGCAGGGCGATGCTCGATACGAGCGATGCCAGCAGGCGGAGTCTGTGCTTGGAGCGGGTTGGGTGAAGGCGTTCGAGCATCTCTTTCCACCTCGGCAACTTGAGGCACTTCAATCTTGAAGGCGCTGGGAGGGGCAGCGGCTCAGCCTCACGAGACTAAAAGCGTAGTGGCTTAGAGAGTATTGGGCTTCGCAGTTAAGATAGCCTGAATTGGCGGGTTCCTGCGGCGGCGGGCATTTGCCTCATATCGCTTTGACCGCAAAGCGTTAGAGCTTAGCGCTTTCCTAACCCAGCCCTCCATAAGCTCACGGTCCCGATTCAAGCAGACAGGGGACTGCCAGGATGTCGGATCACGCACTTTCGATCGCCGACGTTGAAGCGCTGCAGCGCGATCCCACGGCCGATGGCCGTATCGGCGTACTCTCAAAGCTTGTCTTGCAGATGGAAGGGCAGGCGCTGGCCGAGAATGAGCAGCAGCTTGCCTATAGCATCCTGGAGAAGCTCGCCGGCGACGTCGAGGAGGCGGTTCGCAGCGCGCTGGCCTGGCAGATCTGCAACTCGCCGATGCTGTCGCCGGAGTTGGCCAAGCGGCTCGCGCGGGATGTGGCATCCGTTGCTCAACCGGTGCTGCAGCACGCCACCTGTCTGGACGATTCATTCCTGGTCGAGGTGATCAAGGAAGGCGATCAGGACAAACAGATCGCCATCGCCCTGCGCCCCGAGGTCTCGGAAGACGTAAGCGACGCCTTGGTCGACAGCGAGAGCGCTCAAGTCGTCCTAAACTTGATACGAAATGAAGGCGCCCGCTTTTCCGATGCGACCCTCGACCGCGCCTGGGACGGCTATTCCGGGTCATCGGAGATCGTCGAAGCCATGGCGGCGCGCGAGGGTCTGCCCGGCGAGTTGGTCGAGCGCATGGTGTTCAAGGTTTCCGAGCGCATCCGCAAGAGCCTGGTAGCGCGCTATCGCGTCTCGCCCGTGGTGCTGCGCTCCCTGGTGGAAAACGCCCGCGAGTCGGTCACCATGCAGCTAATCAAGCCTTTGGTGGCGGAGGGTGCGAACCTCGAATCGCTGGTCGCGCACATGCTGCTGTCGAACCGTCTGACGCCCTCGGTCCTCTTCCGCGGCCTCTGCGCGGGAGATGTGAACTTCTTCCTGCATGCTCTGTCTGCGCGAGGACGTGTCACCCTGCCCAATGTTCGCCGCCTGGCGATCAAGGGCGGCGACAAAGGGCTGCGCGCCTTGCTCGAGCGTGCCTCGGTCACCGGCAGCATCACCTTGCCGTTCGAAACGGCCATGGAGGTGGTGCGAGAGCTGGGTTACCAGGAAGGCAATTCAGAAGCCCGCGCCCAATTTCAGATTGAGGTGCTGGCGCGCCTCTATCGCGAGTTCAACGGCGATGAGGACGAGCGCATTCAGGAGCTGCTGCTTCAGGCCTTCGACGGCAAGTCCGATGAGCTGATCGGCCAAGCACTGGAGCTGAGCCAGGGCCCTCCGTCGCTGGAGCGCTTGGCGAGCTAGCGGAAAGATACTAAGACCCGCCGAAGGCGCGAGAGCGGTGCGGCGGGAGGCAGCGTGGCGAGTGGAGAGGCTTTGGAGCCAAGGGAGCAGGAGGAGGCCATCGCCTTCCTCTCAGAACCCGCTCACTATCCAGGTCGCGCCGAGACTGTTGTCCGCATCGATACCCATGCGGCTGTGATCTTTCTTGCCGGCGAACGCGCCTACAAGATGAAGCGCCAGGTGCGCTTCAGCTTTCTCGACTTCACGACGTTGCAGCAGCGCGAGCAGGCCATCCGCGCCGAGCTTGCTCTCAATCGATCCAACGCGCCGGACATTTACTTGGACGTCGCGGCATTGCGGCGGCAGCCCGACGGTCATCTTGCGTTCGATGGCAGCGGGCCGGTGGTCGAGTGGCTTCTGGTCATGCGCCGTTTCGACGAGACCCAGACCTTGGACCGGGTCAGCGAGCGCGAAGGTTTGTCGTCTGCCTTGCTCGACGCCTTGAGCGATGCAGCGTTGGTCCATCATCGCGACGCGCCCGTCTTGGCGGCGCCTTTCGGCGGGGCGGAAGCGGTCGAACGCTTGATCGAGGAGAACGACCTCGATCTTGCGGCTTGGCCCGATCTCTTTCCGCCGGAGGCGACGGCAGCGCTTCGATCTGAAACGCAGGCCGTGCTGGAGACGCTGCGCCCCTTGCTCGACAGCCGACGTTCGGAGGGGCGGGTGCGGCGCTGCCACGGCGACATGCATCTCGGCAACATCGTTCTTTGGCAGGGCCGACCGCTGCTCTTCGACTGCATCGAGTTCAGCGAAGAGATCGCCAGCATCGATGTCTTCTACGACCTCGCCTTTCTCATCATGGATCTGGTCCACCGCGGTCTCGCTGCCGAAGCGAACCAGGTGCTCAATCGCTACCTGCTCTTCGCTGACGACTATGAAGGCTTGGCGGCCCTGCCGCTGTTTCTTTCGCTGCGCGCTGCGGTGCGGGCCAAGGTCTCGGCGCCGGCCGCCGCGGCGCAAGCCGACCCGGCCGCGGCACGTCATCTCAGAGACGAAGCGGGCGTTTACTTCGCACAAGCGCGCGACTACCTGGCGCCGGCGCAGGCCTGCCTGGTGGCCGTCGGGGGCTTGTCCGGCACGGGCAAGTCGACTTTGGCCGGCCGCCTCGTCCCGTCTCTCGGGCCGGCACCCGGCGCCGTCTGGCTGCGCAGCGACAGTCTGCGCAAGGTGCTGCTCGGCAAGGCGCCGCAAGCGCGTCTCGGTAGTGAGGGCTATACCCGCGAGGTGACCGAACGGGTCTATGGCGAGCTACGGTCGCGGGCGGAACGCTCGCTCCTGGCCGGACGCAGCGTCCTGGTCGATGCCGTGCACGGCCAGCCTGCGGAGCGCGACGCCTTGGAGGCGCTGGCCGCGATGCTGGGCGTGCCCTTTCGCGGACTGTGGCTCGATGCGTCGCTCGGCGCGCGCCGGGAGCGGGTGACCGCACGGCGAGGAGACGCCTCGGATGCTGATGCTGCCGTCGTGTCCCAGCAGGAGTCCTACGACCTCGGGGACATTGGCTGGGCCCGTCTCGATGCCGGCCAGCCGCTTGACCGCCTGGAGGAGCAGGCGAGAGAGGCGCTCTAACGAGGGGCGGGGTTCTCCGCCTTGTAGCCCTGTCCGTAGAGGAAGGTGAAGGCGCCGATACGGATGCCGCGGGTGACGGGCAGCGCCTCGTGCAGCAGCGAGCAGGAGAAGATGACCGCTCCGCCGGCCTCGGGCCGATAAACGTCTTCGCTGAACTCGGCGAACTTCACGCCGCCGCCGTCGTAGTCGTCGTTGAGGTTGATGGTGACGGCGAAGCGACGCTCGCGCGTGCGTTCGGTGATGTTGTCCCGGTGCGGGCGAAAATAGTCGCCGCGCTCGGAGTCATAGGCGCCAATGCAGACGCGTTCCATGGCGCCGATGCGGAACTGGAAGGCCTGCAACAGCTCCGGTGCCAGGCGGCTCTTGATCGTCTGCATCAGCAGCGGATTGAAGCTGTCGTCGGCCACGTGGTCGAGGCGGCTCTTGAGCGAGAGGTAGTGAGTGTTGGCCGGCTTGTTCTCGGCCTCCTCAGCGTAGGCGCGGCTCGGCATGGCGACCTGTCCCTCTTCGTGGGAGCCGCGCCAGGCGGCGATGGCACGCTCGCGGAGGTCGGGGCCGAACACGCGGGGCACCAGAAGAACCGGTGCCTGCCGGCTGATCGTTCGCTGCGCCGGTGCTGGCGCTTGCTCCTCCAGGAAACTGAGGGCGCGCTCGGCCTGGTCGCTGCCGCCATTGAAGGTGGCCAGGACGCGCTGATTTCTGTCGAGGAGATAGGCGACGCAGGCCTTTGCCGAACCGATCGGCGCAGCCATCTCCAGCCCATAGGACGCAGCAACGGCGCCGTCCTGATCCCAGTAGAGCGGATAGGGGAGGGCGAATTCCGCCTTCGCGGCCCGGATCGAACCAAGATCGTCACGACTGACGGCAACCGCCGCCGTCCCGGCGGCCTTCAGCGCCTCCGTCTGCGCGGCCAATCCCTGCAATGCCGCCGCCGCCTCGGCGGATTGCCGCGAAGGATAGAACAGCAGAAGCATCATGTTGCCGATGAAGCGGTCGTAGAAGCGCTCGACATGCCCGTCGGCATTGCGCAGGGCGAAGTTGGGGCCGCGCTGGCCGGGCTCGAGCAACGCCGGTGGCGTAGAGCGCGGCGGCGCAGCGCCAGACGCTGCCAAGTGACCTGCGGTCATCGCGGTTCTCTCTTCACTGCGGGCCAACTGTTCCGAGAGGCATTATGCGCCTTTGCGGCGGCGAAAAAAGGGAGGCCGGCAAAGCGGGCCGCTGTCGCATCAGTCCCGCTTGCGGGGGGATGCGGCGAGGAGCTGTTGCGCTTCAGACCGGCTCTCCGGCGAGGCATCCGGGAAGGCCTTGGTCAGCAAGCCGAGCAGGCCGTCCCGAGCGCCTGAACCGAGCGCGCTGCCGGACTCCTCGACATAGAGCGAGAGATTGCCTGCGGCGGCGATGACCGGGGCCGCATCGTCGTAGGCGGCCGGTGAGGCGGCGAGCCAGTCCTGCTGGCACTTCTCCGCGGCCAGCTCCAGGGCCTTGATGCGCTCTCTCAAGCCTCCGCTTCGCTCTGCGATGCCATGATCTCTGTCCTTCATCCAGCGTCTGGCGCGACGCAGGCTCTCGACCACTTCCTGCTTCCATTGGGCGGAAACGCCGCAGGCCTTCGACAGGGTCTCGCGCCGGAGGCGCCGGCCCAGGCTCCCTTGCCAAAGGCAATACAGCAGGAGATTGACGTCCAGACCGCTTTCATCCTGCAGATGCAGGCAAAGATCCGCTACGCCTTTGCAAGCATAGAGCTTTAGGGAGTACTGCCAGAATGGGTTGCTGTGATCGTCCATGGCCAGTACTCGTGGCTGTACAGGCAGTGTTCAACGCGTGTTGCCGGTTTCCCGGAGAGGGGCTTTAAATGCTACTCTTCATGTGAAGAAGGCAGTATACTTCCTGCCTCCGAGAGTCGAATTTCTGTCTGCTGGGCGGGCGCCCGCGTAGTTGTGCCGCAAGAATGACCATCACACTAGACGAAGAGCAAACGGCTTTTCTGAACGAGAAGCTGAGCCATTTGCGCAGCGAGCATAGGGATTTGGACGACGTGATCGGGCGTCTCAGCCAGGAAGTCCCGTTCGACGAGCTGCAAGTGCGCCGCCTGAAGAAGCGCAAGCTGGTTCTGAAAGATCAGATCCTGAAGATCGAAAACCTGCTGATGCCGGACATCATCGCCTAGCGCTGTGCCTAGGCGGCTGTCGGCGCGATGCGTGCGGTGCTAGCCGCCCCGCTTGTTGATGTACATCGCCCGGTCGGCGGCGCTCAGCATGTCATCGACCTCTTCGCCGCCGGCAAAGCGGTGGAGGCCGTAGGCGACACTGACCGTCAGCTCGGTCCCCTTCCAGACCACCGGCGTGGAGATAATGGTCTCGATCAGCTCTTGCGCCTTGTGGCGGGCGGTTTCCACGTCCACCTGGGCGAGAATCACACCGAACTCGTCGCCGCCGAGGCGCCCGACCACGTCCGACTCGCGAACGTTTTCGATCAGCACCTGGGCGACGTGACGCAGCACCTCGTCGCCGGCGGCATGGCCATGGGTATCGTTGACGGTCTTCATGCCGTCGACATCGAAGTAGACGACCACGCCTGGCGCGTCGTAGCGCTCGGCGAAGGACATGAAGCGGCCCAGCTCGCGCACGAAGGCCCGGCGGTTGACGATGGGCAGCAGGGGATCCTCGTCGGACAGGCGCTCCAGATAGGCGATTCGCTTCTGGGCCTGGTCGAGCTCCTCGCGCATGCGCTGGACCTCGTCCAGCAGGCGCGTGATCGCCTCTCTGACCCGGGGAGTCAGCTCGCCTTCGGGGATGCCGGCGACCGAGGTGGTGCTGGCCGGCCCCGTCACGCCGCCCGATGACGCAGGGGCGCGCGTCTTGGCGACCCCGCTTGGCCCGTAGGCGTTGGCGACGGGCCGCGATGTGCTGTTGCCGATCTTCATATCAGGTCTGGCGTTTCGGGTGAGATGTGGCTGCCCCGAACAATCTTCATGGGCACCCACGGTCGCTGCGATTCGCAAGTTAGCCGTGAATAGTTAAACATTGGTTCCGCTAACCATTTGAACATACAACTCGAATTTACCAAAGAGCCGCGCTTGCCCGCGGCGTCCCACCTCGGGATACTAGCCTCAAGCCTGCTCGGCGAATGTGGCAGAAGGGGCATCATGGACCAAAGTATACCACGGGTCGGCATCATTATGGGCAGTCAGTCGGATTGGCCGACGCTGCGGGACGCTGCAGAGGTCCTCAAACAGCTTGGTGTGGCGCATGAAAGCCGCATCGTTTCCGCCCACCGCACGCCGGAGCGGCTGTACGATTATGCGCGCTCCGCTCAATCTCGGGGCCTCTGGGTCATCATCGCCGGGGCCGGGGGGGCCGCCCACCTGCCCGGCATGGCGGCTTCCATGACCACCTTACCGGTGCTCGGCGTGCCCGTTCAAAGCCGGACGCTCAGCGGGCTCGACAGCCTGCTTTCGATCGTCCAGATGCCGGGCGGGGTGCCGGTCGGAACGCTGGCCATCGGCAATGCCGGGGCCAAGAACGCCGGGCTGCTGGCGGCCTCCATCGTCGCGCTCAAGGACGAGGCAACGGCCGAGGCTCTGGTGGCCTACCGGGCCGCTTTGACGGAATCGGTGGCGCTGGAGCCGCAAGAGGCATGACCGCGCTGCCGCAACCTCTGCCGCGCGGCTCGATCGTCGGCATTCTCGGCGGCGGCCAGCTCGGCCGTATGACTGCTATGGCGGCGGCTGAGCTGGGCTACCGCAGCCACATCTTCTGCCCCAATCCCGGTGAGCCGGCCTTGCAGGTCACACCGCTCGCCACGGTCGCCGAGTATGAGGATCGCGAGGCCCTGGCGCGCTTTGCCGCGGCCGTCGACGTCATCACCTTCGAGTTCGAGAACGTGCCCAGCGACAGCGCGGCCTTCCTGGCTGAGCAACGCCTTGTGCGTCCGCATCCGGAGATCTTGCGGATTTGCCGCAACAGACTGAGGGAAAAAGATTTCTTGGCCTCGATCGGCGTCGAGACCACGCGCTATGCGGAGGTGACGGGGATCGAGGGGCTACGCCGCGAGCTGCGCAATCTCGGTATTCCCGCGGTCCTCAAGACAACCGAGCTGGGCTACGACGGCAAAGGGCAAGCCTTGCTGCGCAGTGCGGATGATGCCGCTGCGGCTTGGGATGCGGTGCGTGGCCACAACTCGGAGTCCGTGGCCGTTCTGGAGGCCTTCGTCGACTTCCGAATGGAGATTTCGGTGGTGGTCGCCCGGGGCGTGCGCGAGCAAACCGCCTGCTATGTGCCGGTCGAAAACCAACATCGCGGCCATATCCTCGACAGCACCATCGCGCCGGCGCGCATCTCCGATGTCGCCGCCTCGCGGGCCGAAGCCATTGCGCGGCATATTGCGGAGTCGCTGGATTTGATCGGCATTGTCGGCGTTGAGATGTTCCTGACCGAGGAAGACCGGGTGCTGGTCAACGAGCTGGCGCCACGCCCGCACAACTCGGGGCATTGGACCATGGACGCCTGCCTCACCTCGCAGTTCGAGCAGTTCGTCCGCGCCGTCGTCGGCCTGCCGCTTGGCTCACCCGAGCGGCATTCGGATGCGGTGATGACCAATCTGTTGGGCGCTGAAGCGAACGACTGGGAAGCGCTGCTCGGCGACCCGATGGTCAAGCTCCACCTCTATGGCAAGCAGGACGCGCGGCCGGGCCGCAAGATGGGGCATGTCACGCGGTTAGGCCCGCGCAGCAGCCAGCTTTCATGAGGCTCTAGGCTGCGCTCCTGCGCATGGGCCGCCGCCGCCGCCGACCCAATCCGCCGCAGAGCTGGTCGGGGAGGTCCAGGAGCTGGTTGATGGTGGCGCCGAACCGGCCACCGACCTTGAGCGCGCCGTCGATACGACGCTCGAGGAAGGCTCTGCTATCGGATTGGCCCTCTGACTGATCGTCGAGCCAGACCAGCAGCGTCGAGGAGTAGACCCCTACCAGCAAGGCGCGCTTGCTGTAGTAGTTGTGGTCGGTCGCGCTGTCGCCGGCAGCCCA
Source organism: Rhodovibrionaceae bacterium (assembly GCA_028282405.1). Classification (GTDB taxonomy): domain Bacteria; phylum Pseudomonadota; class Alphaproteobacteria; order Kiloniellales; family DSM-21159; genus JANQMX01. The sequence goes on along the minus strand of JANQIA010000047.1, from coordinate 1,261 downwards.
CCAGATGGCGTCTGCCGTCCGCCAGAGAAGCCGCGTCCCGAGGCCTGCATTCTGCGGCAGTGCGAGGAACGAGAGGCCGCGCCGCACGGCCTCGCGGTGGGGCAGTAGGAGATCGAGGCGCGTGCCCACAGCCAAGGACACGCGTTCCCGGACCTTGAGGCTTTCGAGGCCCGCCTGCTCCAGCGCATCGAGCATGGCGCGATCGGTCTCGTTGCTGAAGTACTCCAAGAGGTCGCGGGGGCCCTGAGGAAAGGCGTTGTCCGCCTCGGCTTGCGACACATCGATATCGGCGGCCGCGCTGCGCAGCAGCAGGGGGCTCCAGCCGTCAAAGGCGGCGTGGATCAAAGCCGCATCCAGCAAGCGCCGACGCAGGTCTTCGAGCTCATCGGGCATGTTGGTCATCCTCGCTCTTCGCTTCCTCGGCCCCGGCCAAACGGCCGCCGAGGGGCGCGTGGTGGTGCAGCTCGCTGGTGAAGATGAACTGTGACATATCGGTCATGCGCTGGGGATAGAGAATGCCGTCCAAATGGTCGCACTCATGCTGTACGACTCGGGCGTGGAAGCCCTGGGCCTCCCGCTCGATGCGCTGCCCGTCGAGACCGTAAGCGCGGTAGCGGATGGCGCGGTGTCGGGGCACCTGGCCCATCAGGCCCGGAACCGAAAGGCAGCCTTCCCAGCCGAGCTCGGTTTCCGTGCCGATCCGCTCGATTTCTGGGTTGATCAGCACGGTTAGGGGCACGCCGCCGGTCTCCTCGGCATCTTCCCGGCGGCTCCGCTCGGCGCTCACGGTGAAGATCACCAGCCGCAGGGGCACGTGGACCTGGGGGGCGGCGAGGCCGGTGCCGGGCGCATCCTCCATGGTTTCCAGCATATCGGCCACCAGGCGGCGAATCTCCGGCGCCTGCGGGTCTCGGACCTCTTCCGCGCGCCGGCGCAGCACCGGATGCCCCATCTTTGCGATCTTCAGAATGGCCATGGAATCAGTATGATGCCCACATGCGCCGGGGTAAATGCCGGCAGCGCGCAAATCCGCTGTGTCAGCCGTCGCTATGACCGAGAAAAGGCTTCACAAAGCTCCCCGCTTGGTGTATCCCACTCTGACGTCGAAGACTGCCTCTCGGCGCTGTCTTCGTTTGTCCCAAGTTATCCGACTAGGAGGTCGTGGCGGCTGTGCAGGTTCAAGTTCGTGACAATAACGTCGATCAGGCGCTGCGCGCGCTTAAGAAAAAGCTCCAGCGCGAAGGCGTCTTCAGAGAGATGA
>JANQIA010000003.1 GCA_028282405.1 Rhodovibrionaceae bacterium | reverse complement strand
CCGACGATGGCGATCAGCGGAATGGAGAAGCGCCGGCTGTAGGCGATGATGTCGTTGAGCTCGCGCGTGTTGCCGGAGTTGGAAAGCGCCACCACCACGTCGTCCGAGGTGACCATGCCGAGGTCGCCGTGGCTGGCTTCGCCGGGGTGGACGAAGAAGGCCGGCGTGCCGGTCGAGGCGAAGGTGGCCGCCGCCTTGTTGGCGATATGCCCGCTCTTGCCCATGCCGGTGACGATGAGCTTGCCCTTGACCCGCTCGATGATCTCGACGGCCTCGAGAAAGCTGTCGCCCACGTCGCGCGCGAGCTGCTCCAGCGCCTGCGCCTCCAGGCGCAAGACCTCCGCCGCGCGCGCCAGGCTCTCGACGCGCCCCATTGCAGCAGATGTCTGCTTAGCGGCCACCACCATGCTCAAATCCCGTTTTCCTTTCCCAATAAGAGACGCAGACCGCGCGCCGCCTCAAGCCCTTACGTGCACTTACGTGCTGCGGCGCTGCGCCATCCCTGGCCGATCTCCCGCGCGTCAGTGCGCGAAGATGTCGGTGTCTTCCCAGCCCAGCAGGTCGAGGCTCACCCGGTGGGGCAGAAACGCGAAGCAGGCGCGCGACAGGGCCATGCGCCCCTCACGCTGCAACATGGTGTCCAGGCGCTCCCGCAAGGCATGCAAATAAAGCACATCGCTTGCGGCATAACGGAGCTGCTCTTGGGTCAGCTCTTCCGCGCCCCAGTCGGACGACTGCTGCTGCTTCGACAGGCTGACGCCGAGCAGATCGGAACAGAGGTCCTTGAGGCCGTGCCGGTCGGTGAAGGTGCGCACCAGCTTGGAGGCGATCTTGGTGCAGTAGACCGGGGCGCAGTCGACCTCGAGATAGAGCCGGATGGCGGCGAGGTCGAAGCGCGCGTAGTGGAAAATCTTGGTCACCTGTTCGTCGCGCAGCAGGCGCTTCAGGTTGGGCGCCGCATAGGAGCCGGAGCGGAACTGGACGAGATGCGCGCTGCCGTCGCCGGAAGAAAGCTGGATCACGCAGAGGCGGTCGCGCTGCAGCTTCAGGCCCATGGTCTCGCTGTCCACGGCGACAATGTTCCCGAGATCGAGATCGAGATCGTCGGGCAAATCATCGTAGTGAAGGGTTATGGACACGACTGACGTAACCTCACGAGGCCGTCGCGGATGATCTCCGACGGCGCTTGTCCGGCCAAGCTGACCGCAAGGTATAGGGGGCCTAGGCCATGTCAACGGCACCTTTGTCGGGAAGCCATGGGGCCGGCCGACGCAGGTCGACAGCGGGAGGCAAAGGCATGACAGCAGGAACGGTGACGGTCTTCGGCGGCTCCGGCTTCGTCGGTCGCTACATCGTGCGGCGCCTGGCCGAGGACGGCTGGGTCATCCGCGTCGCGGTGCGCAATCCGGACAGGGCCGCTTTCCTCAAGCCGGCCGGCGACGTCGGGCAGATCGCGCCGGTCGCCTGCAATCTGCGCGACCAGGCCTCCGTCGAGCGGGCGCTGGCAGGCGCCGATGCGGCGATCAACCTAGTCGGCATCCTCTTCGAGAGCGGGCGCCAGACCTTCGCCGCCGTGCAGTACGAGGGCGCCAAGCGGGCCGCCGAGGCGGCGGCCGCGGCCGGCATCACCGACTACCTGCATATGTCGGCGCTCGGCGCCGATGCGAACGGCGAAGCCGAGTACGCCCGCTCCAAGGCCGCAGCGGAAGAGGCGGTGCTGGCCGCCATTCCCACCGCCAGCATCCTGCGGCCCTCGATCGTCTTTGGCCCCGAGGACGACTTCTTCAACCGCTTCGCTGCCATGGCGCGCCTTTCCCCGGTGCTGCCCCTGGTCGGCGGCGGGCATACGCGCTTTCAGCCGGTCTATGTCGCCGACGTCGCCGAGGCGGCCGTGAAGTGCCTGACCGACAGCGCCTGCGCCGGCAAGACCTACGAGCTCGGCGGACCCAAGGTCTACAGCTTCAAGCAGCTCCTCCAGTTGATGCTGCAGACCATCAACCGGCGGCGCTTCCTGGTGCCGCTGCCCTTCACCCTGGCGGACTTCCAGGCCGTCTTCCTGGAAAAGCTGCCGCAGCCGCTCCTGACCCGCGACCAGGTCGCCATGCTGCGCAAGGACAACATCGTTCAAAAAGGCGCGCTGACCCTGGCCGATCTCGGCATCGAGCCCCATTCGGTCGAGGTCATCATCCCGACCTACCTCGACCGCTACCGCCCCGGCGGCCGCTTCAACAGCCAGCGCCCCTTCCCCGCTGGGGGGTAGAGTTAGAACGCCCCTCGTCGGCACCCCGGCTGCAAGCTCGAACCGTGCCTACCGCTGGATCCTCGGGTCGCGCCGCTTCGCGGCTCGCCCAAGGATGATCTGAGAGAAACCGCCAGCGCCGCCACCCCTCCTCACGTCACCCCGGCCCACGAGCCGGGGTCCATTCCGCGGCCCGCACAAGATGCAGTTGTTCAGCGCGGGTGCAGCGGCTTTGCGCCTTTTCATTCCGCTGGCCGAGCCCGGCCTGACCATGGATCCCGGCTCGCGGGCTTCGCCCTTGGCCGGGATGACATCCAGAGAGAAACCGCCAGCGTCGCTACCCCTCCTCTCGTCACCCCGGCCCACGAGCCGGGGTCCATGGCGAAGCCGGGCGCGGGCTGTGGGATGGACCCCGGATGTCGCCTCTCGCGAGGCTCCTCCGGGGTGACAACAGGAGAGAACCGAGGAGGGCGGTGCCACACCACAGACTGTCACCCCGGCCTTGAGCCGGGGTCCAGCCACAAGATCGGACCCTGCCTACCGCTGGATCCTCGGGCCTTCGCCGCGCCGACCCTGGCTGCGCCGGAGGTTTCGCCGAGGCGTGAGGGCTTCGGCCCGCAGGCGGGTCTTCGCCGCATGGCGGCTCGCCCAAGTATGACATCCTGAGAGAAACCGCCAGCGCCGCCGCCCCTCCTCTCGTCACCCCGGCCCACGAGCCGGGGTCCATGGCGAAGCCGGGCGCGGGCCGCGGGATGGACCCCGGATGTCGCCTCTCGCGAGGCTCCTCCGGGGTGACAATAGGAGGGAACCGACGAGGGCGGCACCGGCCCAACTCCCCTCACATATAGACGAACCAGAGCAGCACGGCGCCGAGGAAAACGCGGTAGACGGCGAAGGGGCCGAAGCTGGCGTGGCGCAGCCAGCGCATCATGAGAGCGATGGCGATCAGCGCGGTGATGAAAGAGAGCCCGGCGGCGATGGCGGCATCGATGCCGAGCGAGAGATTGCCCGTCTGGTAGAGGTCGCGGCCGACGAGGAGGCCGGCGCCGGCGATGGCCGGGATGGCCAGTAGCAGGGAGAAGCGCGCCGCCTCGGTGCGCTCGTAGCCCAGCATACGGGCGGCGGTCATGGTGATGCCGGCCCGGCTGGTGCCTGGAATGAGCGCCAGCACCTGCGCCAGGCCGATGATCAGCGCCTGGGAGAGGTTCATGTCCTGGATGCGGCGCACCCGGAGCGCGTAGCGGTCGGCGATGTAAAGCAGGACGCCAAAGCCGATGGTCGCCCAGGCGATGACCTCCAGGCTGCGCAGGTCCGTTGCGATGATGTCCTTGAAGTAATAGCCGACGACGACGACCGGGATGGTGGCCAGGATGATATGGCCGATCAGGCGCCGCCCGGCCCGGCCCTTCGCCTTGGCGGGCATGACCGCGCCGAGCAGCATGCGCCAGAGATCGCCGGCGAGATAGAGGCAGACCGCCGCCAAGGTGCCGACATGCACGGCAACGTCCAGATCGAGCCGCACCGCCGCCGTCTGCTCTGCGCCCGTATAGCCAAGCGCGTCGAAGGCCTTCCAGGTGATCACCAGATGGCCGGAGGAGGAAATCGGCAGAAATTCGGTGATGCCCTGGACGACCGCCAGGATAGCGAGCAGGTAAAGCGGCACGTTTTCAGCCCCTTGATCGCGCAGCCCACGCGTTTGGCCCTTTTGCGGCGGCTTATAGCAAGGCTGCCTCGCGTCGCGACAGAGACGATTTAGTTCACAAAACTGTCCTATTTTGCGTCTGCGAAATGAGCCGCCTCGAAGCGCCGCGACAATCCCTTCGCCAGAAGGCGTGATAGTTATCGTATGCTGACCTATTTTGCTTTTTGCCCTCGCTTTCCCGGCGCTTGTCGCCTATAACACCGCCTGCGGGCGGCAATTTGGCCCCCCCGTGCAGTCAGCTATTGCGCAACAAGATGAGCGGTCGTGCCTTATGAGCAGTCGAATGTTGCAGTTCGTCTCGGTCCACCAGCAGACGCCCGACAAGCGGGACGCCGCCGCGCGGCGGCAGGACTTCGAGGAGATCTACGACGAATACGCGCCGCAGAAGGCAGGCGAGCAGGCGGCCCGCTGCTCGCAATGCGGCGTGCCCTTCTGCCAGGTGCACTGCCCGGTCCAGAACAACATCCCCGACTGGCTGATGCTGACCGCCGAGGGCCGGCTGGAAGAGGCCTATGAGGTCAGCCAAGCAACCAACAATTTCCCTGAGATCTGCGGCCGCATCTGCCCGCAGGACCGGCTGTGCGAAGGCAACTGCGTCATTGAGCAGGCCGGCCACGGCACGGTGACCATCGGCTCGATCGAGAAGTACATCACCGACACCGCCTGGGAGAAGGGCTGGGTCAAGCCGGTCACCCCGGTGCGCGAGCGGCCCGAGAGCGTCGGCGTCATCGGCGCCGGCCCGGCCGGCCTCGCCGCCGCCGAGGAGCTGCGCAAGCAGGGCTACCAGGTCCACGTCTACGACCGCTACGACCGCATCGGCGGCCTGATGATCTACGGCATCCCCAACTTCAAGCTGGAGAAGGAGGTGGTCGAGCGGCGCGCCAAGCTGCTGCGCGACAGCCAGGTCCACTTCCACCTCGACACCGAGATCGGCTCGACCATCAGCTTCGCGGCACTGCGGGACAAGCACGACGCCATTCTGGTCGCCACCGGCGTCTACAAGCCGCGCGAGATCCAGGCCCCCGGCGTCGGCCTGGGGAACATCGTCCCGGCGCTCGACTACCTCATCGCCTCCAACCGCAACGGCCTGGGCGACAGCGTGCCGGCCTTCGAGGACGGCAGCCTCAATGCCGAGGGCAAGCGGGTGGTGGTGATCGGCGGCGGCGACACGGCGATGGACTGCGTGCGCACCGCCGTGCGCCAGGGCGCCAAGTCGGTGAAGTGCCTCTACCGCCGCAACCGCCAGAACATGCCGGGCTCCCAGCGCGAGGTGGCCAACGCCGAAGAGGAAGGCGTGGAGTTCGTCTGGCTGTCGGCGCCGCTCGCCTTTCTCGGCGACGCGGCCGGTCGGGTCAGCGGCGTGCGCGCCGCCCAGGTGCATCTCGGCGCGCCGGACGCCACCGGCCGGCAGACGCCGCAGATCAAGGAAGACGAGGCCTACAGCGTCGAGGCGGACCTGGTGATCAAGGCGCTGGGCTTCGACCCGGAAGACCTGCCGCATCTCTTCGGCGAGCCGGAGCTGCCGGTGACCCGCTGGGGCACGCTCAAGGTCTCCTACCCCTCGCTGATGACATCGCAATCCGGAGTCTTCGCCGCCGGCGACATCGTCCGCGGCGCCTCCCTGGTGGTCTGGGGCATCCGCGACGGCCGCGACGCCGCTGCCGGCATCCACGACTACATCCAGAAGCGCGTGGCCAGCGCGCCAACCCACGCCGTGGCGGCAGAATGATGATCATGCGTTGGACTCTCACCGCAGCAGCCGCAGTCCTGTTCGCAGCCGTCTCGATCACCGCGCCGCAGACTCTTGAGGCTGAGGAGAAGCCGCCCGCCGTCGTCAAGGCGGAACGCTTGATCGACCTGTTCGGTGCCGACAGCACGATCGAGCAGATGATCGTCCCGATGATCGATCAGATCACCGACATCATCATTCAGGCCAACCCGGAGGACGGCCCCGTCATCCGGGAGCTGATGAACGAGTACTTCCTGCCCGAGTTCAAGAACCGCTTGCCCGAGTACATGGAGCTTTCCGCACGGCTTTACGCGGATCACTTCACCGAGGCCGAGATCGACGAGTTGATCGCCTTCTACGAGACCCCTCTGGGCCAGAAGATGATCGCGAAGTTTCCTGTTCTGACTCAGGAGTCGATGCAGTTGGGCGGGCTTTGGGGACAGCAAGTGGCGTTGGATGCCTACAACAAGCTGCTGCCGAAGCTGAAGGAGCGCGGGCTGCAGGAACCGCGCATCTAGGGCTGCGTCAAAGACGCACCGCAGAAACGTTTTTTGCCGAGGTAGGAATGAGCGATACGGACCGCTTTCAGTTGAATGCCGCCCACCTGGCCGAGCACGGCCTCTACGACCCGGCGGACGAGCATGACGCCTGCGGCGTCGGCCTGGTGGCCTCGATCGACGGCACGCCCTCGCGGCGCGTGGTCGTGGCCGGCATCGAGGCGCTGAAGGCCGTCTGGCACCGCGGGGCCGTCGACGCCGACGGCAAGACCGGCGACGGTGCCGGCATCCACTTGCAGATCCCGCAGGACTTCTTCCGCGAGCACATCACCCGTACCGGCCACGCGATCGAGGAAGGCCGCATCGGCGTCGGCATGGTCTTCCTGCCGCGCACCGACTACGAGGCGCAGGAGCGCTGCCGCGTCATCGTCGAGCGCGAGATTCTGCGCGACGGCTACACCATCTACGGCTGGCGCCAGGTGCCGGTGAACACCGAGGTGATCGGCGAGAAGGCCAACGCCACCCGGCCGGAAATCGAGCAGATCATGATCGCGGCCACGCCGGGCATGAGCGCCGAAGAGTTCGAGGTCGACCTCTACGTCATCCGCCGGCGCATCGAGAAGGCGGTGGAGTCCGAGTCCATCAAGGACTTCTACATCTGCTCGCTGTCCGGCCGCTCGATCATCTACAAGGGCATGTTCCTGGCCGAGCAGCTCGCGGTCTTCTATCCCGACCTCAACGACGAGCGCTTCGTCTCCAACTTCGCCATCTTCCACCAGCGCTATTCGACCAACACCTTCCCGACCTGGCGCCTGGCCCAGCCGTTCCGCGTGCTCGCCCACAACGGCGAGATCAACACCCTGAAGGGCAACGTCAACTGGATGAAGGCGCACGAATGCCGCCTCGCCTCGCCGGCGCTCGACGACCGGGTCGAGGACGTGAAGCCGGTGGTGCAGCCGGGCAGCTCGGACTCGGCGGCGCTCGACGCGGTCTTCGAGCTGATGGTGCGCTGCGAGCGGGATCTCCCCATGGTCAAGACCATGCTGATCCCCGAGGCCTGGCGGCCGAGCGACCCGCTGCCGGAC
>JANQIA010000524.1 GCA_028282405.1 Rhodovibrionaceae bacterium | reverse complement strand
GAAAGTGGTGCTCGCCTATTCCGGCGGGCTCGACACCTCCGTCATCCTGAAATGGCTGCAGGAAACCTATCGCTGCGAGGTGGTGACCTTCACCGCCGATCTCGGCCAGGGCGAGGAGCTGGAGCCGGCACGCCGCAAGGCCGAGCTTCTGGGCATCCGACCGGAGAACATCTTCATCGAGGACCTGCGCGAGACCTTCGTGAAGGACTTCGTCTTTCCCATGTTCCGCGCCAACGCGCTCTATGAGGGCTGCTACCTGCTCGGCACCTCCATCGCCCGGCCGCTGATCGCCCAGCGCCAGATCGAGATCGCGCGGGAGACCGGCGCCGATGCCGTGGCCCACGGCGCCACCGGCAAGGGCAACGATCAGGTCCGCTTCGAGCTGAGCTACTATGCGCTGGAGCCGGACATCAAGGTGATCGCCCCCTGGCGGGAGTGGGACCTGACCTCCCGCACGCGGCTGATCGACTTCGCCGAAAAGCACCAGATCCCCATCGCCAAGGACAAGCGCGGCGAGGCGCCCTTCTCGGTCGACTCGAACCTGCTGCACATCTCGGCCGAAGGGAAAGTGCTGGAGGACCCTTGGGTCGAGGCCGACGAGCACGTCTACTCGCGCAGCGTCTCGCCGGAAGAGGCGCCGGACCAGCCGACCTTCGTCGAGATTTCCTTCGAGCAAGGCGACGCGGTCGCCGTCGACGGCGTGCGCCTCTCTCCGGCGGAGCTCCTGACCAAGTTGAACGCGCTGGGCGGCGCCAACGGCATCGGCCGGCTCGACCTGGTCGAGGGCCGCTTCGTCGGCATGAAGAGCCGCGGCATCTACGAAACGCCGGGCGGCACCATCCTCTATCACGCGCATCGGGCCATGGAGTCGATCACCCTCGACCGCGGCGCCATGCACCTGAAGGACGAGCTGATGCCGCGCTATGCGGAGCTGATCTACAACGGCTTCTGGTTCAGCCCAGAACGCGAGATGCTGCAGGCCGCCATCGACAAGAGCCAGGAGAAGGTGATCGGCGACGTCCGCCTCAAGCTCTACAAGGGCAACGTCATGGTCTGCGGCCGCCGCTCGCCTGACAGCCTCTACAGCATGGAGCACGTCACCTTCGAGGAGGACGCGGTCTACGACCAGCGCGACGCCGAGGGTTTCATCCGCCTGAACGCCCTGCGCCTCAGGCTGCTCCAGCGCCAGAGCCGGATCTAATTCCAAGCTGCGATGAGTAGAACTCATCGCAGCGTGGCAAGCGCGACGGCGCGTCCGCAGCGAAGCGAGGAAAGCCTGCGTGGCGTCTGAACGCAAGACAGGCCGCGATGAGGCCTGCTCATCGCGGCTTGGTATAAATCCTAGCCGAAGCGCTTTTGCGCCGCGCCCAGGACCGGGCCGACGCCGTCCTGCTGCACGATCACCGCAACGCCGCCGCGGCCGCGGTCGCGGGCGGCTTCGAGATCGATCTTGAGCTTCAGCGGCTCGCCCATCCAGGACGCCAGGCGCGTCCACTCCCGCACCACCCCGTGGTAGGCGATGCGCCGGCCGGCATTTTCGCCGCGGCTGATATCCGTCTCGTGCTTGCGGTCGAAGGCGACATACCAGACGGTGGCTGAGTGATCGTCCGCGCCATCCAGCGCACCGATGGTGACCTCGCCGTCCTCACCGATGCGCACGGGCACCCTCGGCGCACCGTCCATCATGGTGTCTTCGATGTTGCGCTGGACATCGCCGCGGCGCGAGCCGACGACGCTGTGCTGCCCGTCGATCAGCATCTGCGGCGTGAAGACCGTGCGTTCGCCGCGATAGCGGGCGTAAGCGCGCTGCCGCTCGCTCATCTGCGGGCTGGAGAAGGGGTCTTCCCAGCCGATGTAGTTCCAATAGTCCACGTGGCAGGACAGGGCGATCACGTCCTCCCGCTCGGCCAGCTCGCCCAGCAGGGCATCGGCCGGCGGGCAGGAGCTGCAGCCCTGGCTGGTGAAGAGCTCGACGACCACCGGCGCCATGTCGCCGGCCCGCGTGGCGGGCACACCGAGCACCGCCATTGCGGAGGCCGAAAGGAAGAGTCTGCGCGTTAGTTTCATGATGTTTAGAGTAGTCTCTCGCGGCGGCCCGATGAATTCAATTCAGGGTGAAAAAAACCAAGCCTTCGTTATCCGAGTTTCACATTGCGGTGAGCCAAGCACCCGGCTAGGTCATCACTACGCGACGCAACGCCAAGCACAAGAGCATGATCTATCTGCTGCGCCACGGAGAAACCGTGTGGAACCGGGCCGGACGCTTCCAAGGCCAGGGCGACGCACCCTTGACGGCGGCCGGCGTGGCCCAGGCCAGGGCCATGGGGCGCCGCCTGGCACAGGAAGATGTCGCGGGCGTACGGCTGATCGCAAGCCCGCTCTATCGGGCCTGGCAGAGCGCCGTGCTGGTGGCCGATGCCCTGTCGCTGGACCCTCATGAGATCGAGTTCGAGCCGCGCCTGATGGAGCTCGGCTTCGGCGAGTGGGAAGGCCTGACCCGCGAAGAGATCAAGGCGCGCGACCACGGCGAATGGCGCGCGCGCAAGGCCGACGTCTGGACCCATGTGCCGCCCGGCGGTGAGAGCCTGGCGGAGCTGGAGGCCCGCGCCGAAGACTGGCTCAACGCCCACCGCGACGGCGAACCTCTGATCGTGCTCAGCCACGGCTTGACGAGTCGCGTGCTGCGCGGTCTCTATCTCGGTGTCAGGGGGCCGGACGTGTTGGGCTATTCGGTGCGGCAAACGGAGTTCTATCGCCTTTCGGACGGAGTGGTGGACACTCTGACCACCGAGCTGGCCGAAGACGAAACGCCGCACGCCGAGCCATACGACGCGCCCTCGACGACAGGGGTCGCCTCGCCGGCTTCCGGCGGCTAGTCTGCGGGGCGGCGACAGCTTTGATGACGGAGAGGGAACGGGTCGGAATGCGGAAAGACAGAGAGCTTCTCACGCAGCTTGGGCGCCGCGGCGTTTGGTTGGCGCCGGCCCTCGCCCTCTTGGCCTCGGCCTGCGCCAGCTATCCCGATGTCGCCGAGCTTGATGAGCTCAAGCAGCGCGAGATGGGCAAGCCCTTCTTCGGGGAGCTCCTGGCGCTGCAGTACGAGCAGCTCGCCATCACCGAGGCGGACTACCGCGACAACACGGCGGCCGCCCGCTTCTATGCCGACAAGGGCAATCTTGCCGCCGAGGGGCAGGCCGTCGCACCGGAGGCGCCGACCTCGGCCCCGGAGCTACAGGAAGCCCATTTGCAGCTCATCACCTTCTTCGACGAGGACATGGATCTGATCGCCCCGGCCATGCTGGCCCGCGCGCAGACGAGCTACGACTGCTGGGTCGAGGAAAGCCGGCAGGGCGATTCCGAGGACAATCTCGCGCAATGCCGCGAAGAGTTCTCCCAAGCCGTGGCCGCGCTGGCCGCGCAGCAGCCCCCGCCGCCGCTGTCGGAGCTGACGCCGGACCATACGCTGTTCTTCGCCACCTCCAGCACGCGCCTGACCGATGAGGACCAGGCGATCGTGCGTGAAGTGGCCGCAGCGGTGCAGACCGGCGACGTGCGCGGCGTGCGCATCGCCGGCTACAGCGACCGCGCCGGCAATCCGCAGAGCAACCTGCGGCTCTCGCAACAGCGGGCCCGCAGCGTCTTCGATGCGCTGAGCGACGCCGGCGTGCCGCGGGAAATCATGAGCGCCGAGGCCTTCGGTGAGGTGGACCCGCTGATCCCGACCGCCGACGGCGTCGCCGAAGCCCGTAACCGCCGAGTCGAGATCTACCTGGAGCGGTAAGAGAACTCGCGGGTGTCTAACGGCGCCGTGCGGTTCCGGGCCCGCAACCTCTCACTTCATTGGGCGCTGATGCGCCATGCGGGGTAAGCACTGCCGGTAGGCCATCCCTCCCAATGTCACCCCGGAGGAGCCTCGCGAGAGGCGGCATCCGGGGTCCATCCCGCGGCCAGCGCCCGGCTTCGACATGGGCCCCGGCTCAAGGCCGGGGTGACGGGAGGAGGGGCGGCGACGCCGGCGGTTTCTCTCCGAACGCCATGCTTGGTCGAGCTGCGAAGCGGCGAAGGCCCGGGGTGACAGTCCGTGGTGCGCCGCCGCCCTCCTCGACTCCCTCCTCATGTCACCCCGGAGGAGCCTCGTTAGAGGCGACATCCGGGGTCCATCTCACGGCCAGCGCCCAGCTTCGACATGGACCCCGGCTCGTGGGCCGGGGTGACGTGAGGAGGAGCGGCGACGCCGGCGGTTTCTCTCAGGACGTCATGCTTGGGTGAGCTGCGAAGCGGCGAAGGCCCCGGGTGACAGTCCGTGGTGCGCCGC
>JANQIA010000503.1 GCA_028282405.1 Rhodovibrionaceae bacterium | reverse complement strand
GCTCACGGCGGTCAGCATCATCCTGGCGCTGCTCTACGAGCACTACCGCTCGATCTGGCCCTGCGTCATCGCCCACGGCACCTTCAACGGCATCAATCTCCTGATCTTCTACGCGGCCTTGGCGAGCGAAGCGTCGACGTAGGCCCGAAGGCCGTCACAGGTGTTCAGGGAGAATGCACTTCGCGCTAGACAGGTTCCTTTGGCGGTGCGGCGACGCAAGACAGCCTTTGTAGAAGGCAACCCACCATGCGCGCGGCAATGGCCGACGGCGACCCCAAGGACAAGGCGCAGGTCACCGACTTCGTCAGCTCGGTGAGGCAATCCTAAGGGCTACTCGGCGAGCGAGGTGGCGCCGCTGGGCGGCGTGTTGGGCGCATAGAGGTCGTAGGCCCGCGCCTCGAAGGCCGAGACCATGCGGCGCACCGCCTCGTTGAACAGCGGCTTGAAGGCCTTCTGCAGCAGGCGCGACTTGAACTCGAAATCGACGAAGAAGTCGATGCGACAGCCCTCTTCGTGGGGCTCGAAGCGCCAGTGGTTGTTGAGGTAGCGCAGCGGCCCCTCGATGTACTCCACCTCCAGGCAGTGGCCCGGCTCGGTGAGCACCACGCGGCTGGTGAAACGCTCCCGTACCATTTTGAAGCCGACGATCAGGTCGGCGATGATCTCGCGGCCGTCGTTCTTGCGGATACGGGCGGCCAGGCACCAGGGCAGGAACTCCGGATAGCGCGCCACGTCGGCGACCATGTCGTATAGTTGCTGCGGGGAAAAGGGCAGCACCCTTTGCTCGGCATGAGTCGGCACAGGACGGGCTTTCGTTCCGAGTTATGCTAGCCGGCAGCCGAGAGCTGCGCCTGCCGAGCGCTCCGCAGTTGCGCGAAGTCTTCGTCGGCGTGATAGGAGCTGCGAGTCAAGGGCGAGGCCGAGACCATCAGGAAGCCCTTGGCGCGCGCCTGCCGCTCAAGCTGCGAGAACTCATCCGGCGTCCAGAAGCGATCGATGGGGTGATGCTTCGGTGTTGGCTGCAGGTACTGGCCGATGGTCATGAAGTCGACCGAGGCCGAGCGCAGGTCGTCCATCACCTGCATCACCTCGTCCCGACTCTCGCCGAGCCCGACCATGATGCCGGACTTGGTAAAGATCTCGGGGTCGACCTGCTTCACCCGATCAAGCAGCCGCAGGGAGTGGAAATAGCGGGCGCCGGGGCGAACCTGCTGATAGAGCCGCGGCACGGTCTCGAGATTGTGATTGAAGACGTCGGGCTTGGCCGCCGCCACCGTCTCGATGGCGCCCTCTTTGCGCAGGAAGTCAGGGGTCAGGATCTCGACCGTGGTGTCGGGCGAGGCATCGCGGATGGCTTCGATGACCTCGACGAAGTGGCCCGCGCCGCCGTCGGGCAGATCGTCGCGGTCGACCGAGGTGATCACCACGTGCTGGAGACCGAGCTTCTTGACCGCCTGGCCGACATTGGTCGGCTCGAAGGGGTCGAGCGCGCCCGGCTTGCCGGTCGACACGTTGCAGAAGCTGCAGGCGCGGGTGCAGATCTCCCCCATGATCATCATGGTCGCGTGCCGCTTGGCCCAGCACTCGCCGATGTTGGGGCAGGCCGCCTCTTCGCAGACCGTGTTGAGCCGATGCTCGCGGACGATCTCCCGCGTCGCATGGTACTCCGGAGAGACCGGCGCCTTGACGCGGATCCAGTCGGGCTTCTTCTTCCAGACCGGGTTGTCCGGCTTGTGCGCCTTCTCCGGATGTCTCAGGCGCGGTGTCTCGCTCTGATTTGCCATGATCTAGAAGTGGATCGCTCGACCGTAGGCATCAAGCACCGACTCGTGCATCATCTCGCTCAGGGTCGGGTGCGGGAAGACCGTGTGCATAAGCTCTTGCTCGGTGGTCTCCAGGCCCATGGCGACGACGTAGCCCTGGATGAGCTCGGTGACCTCGGCGCCGACCATGTGGGCGCCCAGGAGCTGCCCGGTCTTGGCATCGAAGATGGTCTTGATCAGTCCCTCGGACTCGCCGAGGGCGATGGCCTTGCCGTTCCCGATGAAGGGAAAGCGCCCGACCTTGATCTCGTGGCCGGCTTCCTTGGCCGCCTTCTCGGTCAGGCCGACGCTGGCGACCTGCGGATGGCAGTAGGTGCAGCCCGGGATCTTGTGTTTTTCCAAGGGGTGCGGGCTCAAGCCGGCGATCTTCTCGATACAGACC
>JANQIA010000273.1 GCA_028282405.1 Rhodovibrionaceae bacterium | reverse complement strand
GCGCAACCCGGTGCATTCGGTGCTGTTTCTGATCCTGGCCTTCTTCAACGCGGCCGGGCTCTTCGTGCTGATGGGCGCCGAGTTCCTGGCGATGATCCTGGTGATCGTCTACGTCGGCGCCATCGCCGTGCTCTTCCTCTTCGTCGTGATGA
Organism: Rhodovibrionaceae bacterium; assembly: GCA_028282405.1. Lineage (GTDB taxonomy): Bacteria > Pseudomonadota > Alphaproteobacteria > Kiloniellales > DSM-21159 > JANQMX01. Next base: position 1,750 of record JANQIA010000273.1, on the reverse strand, counting down.
TGCTCGACATCAACTTCGTGGAGATGCGCCAGGGCTTCCTGCAATACCTCCCGATCGGCGCGTTGATCGGAATTATCCTCCTCGCTGAGCTGGTGATGATCGGCGGCGCCTGGGTGGTGACGCCTGAGGCCGCCAGCGTGGCGGCGGTGCCCGCACCCGATCCCGACAAGGTGACCAATACGGAAGCCTTAGGGCAGGTGCTCTACACCAAGTACGCCTACCTCTTTCAGCTCTCCGGCCTGGTGCTCCTGGTCGCCATGGTCGGCGCCATCGTCCTGACCCTGCGCCAACGCGAGGGCGTCAAGCGCCAGTCGATCGCGACGCAGGTCAGCCGGACGCGCGAGGAGGCCATCGAGGTCAAGGACGTCAGCCCGGGGCAGGGGATCTAGCCATGGAGATCGGTCTCGCCCACTACCTCACCGTCGCCGCCGTGCTCTTCGTGCTCGGCATCCTCGGCATCTTCCTCAACCGCAAGAACGTCATCGTCATCCTGATGAGCGTTGAGCTGATGCTGCTCGCGGTGAACATCAACCTGGTCGCGTTCTCCAGCCACCTGGGCGATCTGGTCGGCCAAGTCTTCGCCATGTTCGTGCTGACCGTCGCGGCGGCAGAGGCGGCGATCGGTTTGGCCATCGTCGTGGTCTTTTTCCGCAACCGCGGAACGATCGCTGTCGAAGACGTCAGCATGATGAAGGGCTGATCGGGTATGCTGGCGTCTCTCGTCGTTTTTCTGCCGCTGCTCGGCTCTGCCCTGGCCGGCTTGTTCGGCCGCTCCCTGGGTGACCGTGGTTCGCAGTGGGTCACCTGCATTCTGGTCGGCGCCTCCGCGCTGCTCTCCATCGGCATCTTTTTTGACGTCGCCATCCACGGCAACGCCTACACCGTCGAGCTCTTCACCTGGATCGATTCGGGCTCCTTCGAGGTCTCCTTCGCGCTCAGGATCGATACCCTGACGGCGGTGATGCTCTGCGTGGTGACCATCGTCTCCAGCCTCGTGCACATCTACTCGGTGGGCTACATGGCGGAGGACAAGTCGATCCCTCGCTTCATGAGCTACCTGTCGCTCTTCACCTTCATGATGCTGATGCTGGTGACGGCCGACAACTTCGTGCAGATGTTCCTCGGCTGGGAAGGCGTGGGCCTGGCCTCCTACCTCCTGATCGGCTTCTGGTACGACCGGCCGAGCGCCAACAGCGCGGCGATCAAGGCCTTTCTGGTCAACCGGATTGGCGACGTGGGCTTCGCGCTCGGCATCGCCGGCGCCTTCCTGCTGCTCGGCTCGGCCGAGTTCGACACCGTCTTCGCGGCCGTGCCGGACCACGCCGACACCGTGATTTCGGTCTTCGGCATCGAGGGCCACGCGCTGACCATCGTCTGCATCCTGCTGTTCATCGGCGCCATGGGTAAGTCCGCGCAGCTCGGCCTGCATACCTGGCTGCCGGACGCCATGGAGGGCCCGACGCCGGTCTCCGCCCTCATCCACGCCGCCACCATGGTGACGGCCGGCGTCTTCATGATCTGCCGCTTCTCGCCGATCTTCGAGTATGCCCCGACGGCTCTCGACTTGGTGACCTACGTCGGTGCCGCCACCGCCGTCTTCGCCGCGACGGTGGGGCTGACCCAGAACGACATCAAGCGGGTCATCGCCTACTCGACCTGCTCGCAGCTCGGCTACATGTTCTTCGCCATCGGCGTTTCGGCCTACGGCGCCGCCATGTTCCACCTGATGACCCACGCCTTCTTCAAGGCG
>JANQIA010000493.1 GCA_028282405.1 Rhodovibrionaceae bacterium | reverse complement strand
ATTGAAGCATTCGGCCAAGAGCGCAGGGCCTTAGCGCGATTTTTACCTTGCTGTCAACCGGAAAGCCAACAATAGACTGCTCGCCGGTCCGCGGTCGCGACGAAACTGACGCCAAGTTGTACGCAGAAGGATAGTGAAGCAGTTGGCCAGGCGCAAGCCACAGCAGAAAACGCGGGCTCCAGGAGCCTCCCAGAGCCCTGGCAGACAGACAGCCGAGGCCCGCACCGCCAAGGGTGCCGGCCACTGGCTTTGGGGCCGCCATGCGGTTCTGGCGGCCCTCGACAACCGTAGGAGACGTCTTCGACGCTTGCTTCTGAGCGAGGAGGTCGCGCGCCGAGACGGCGAGGCGATTGCCGAGCGGCTCGCCGGCCGCGAACGCCCCCCTGAGCCCGAGATCGCCCGCCGCGGCGAGATCGAGGAGGCCCTCGCCAGCCCGACCGCGGTGCATCAGGGCTATGCCCTGGAAACCCAGCCGCTTTCGCAGCCGCGCATCGAGGAGGTCGCCGATGGCGGCACAGGCCGCCGCCTCTTGGTCTGCCTCGATCAGGCGAGCGATCCGGCCAATATCGGTGCCGTGCTGCGATCTGCCGCAGCCTTCGGCGCCGCCGCCGTCGTCACCACCCAGCGCCATGCGCCGGGAGAGACCGGTGCCATGGCCAAGAGCGCATCCGGGGCCATGGAGTGCATGCCCTATGTCCAGGTCCCTAACCTGGCCCAAGCGCTGGAAGGCCTCAAAAAGCGGGACTACTGGTGCATCGGCCTCGCCTCGGCAGGCGCGCAAAGACTTGCCGAAGCACCGCTGCCTGAGCGTATCGCCCTGGTCATGGGGGCCGAGGGTCAAGGCCTGCGGCGACTGACGCGGGAGCGCTGCGACCTGCTCTTGAGCCTGCCGACCCCGGGGCCGCTCAAGGAGCTCAATCTTTCGGTCGCAACGGCCGTGGCGCTCTACGAGCTGCTGGCGCGCGAACATGAAGAGGATTTCACATAGGGATTGGGGATAGCCGGCGAAGAGCCCCCGTAATCATGGCCAGAGACCAACTCTGGAGAACACCAACAATGGCTATTCCTCTCACTGCAGCCGGCCTCTCGGGCCTCTTCGTGGCTTTGTCTCTCGGCGTCGCTTCGGCGGCCGACAAAGCCGACCGCGCCTTCGAGCGCATGGACGCGAACGGCGACGGCGTCATCAGCCAGAGCGAGTTCGATGAAAGTCGGGCGCAGCGCTTCGAGCGCTGGGACCGCAATGGCGACGGCTCGGTCACCAAGGACGAGGCCCAGCGCAAGGTCAATCGTCGCTTCGACCGCATCGACGCCAACAGCGACGGCACCATCCAGGAAAGCGAGTTCATGGCGGTGGGCCAGGAGCGCTTCTCACGCATGGACGGTGACGGCAACGGCGAGGTCACCAGCGAGGAGTTCAAGCAGGCGCTGGCCGAGATGCGCAGCAAGAAGGGCAGCAAGAAGGATCGCAACTAACGTCCTTTGACGGTCAGTCGTTCTGACCGGAGACCCCGCCGGGCCGCCCTCCGGCGGGGTTTCGCGTTTCCGGCCTGCTCGGGACAGCCATCGCCAAAATGCCGGGCCGCACAGCTTGCCTGGGGCGACGGCTTGAGTCCTTATGACGCCGTCAAAAAAGACCAGGGCATTGCCCCTGATGCTGGAAGGCACCACGCCTCCGAACCAACAAGAAATGCGAATGGGTGGAAAGATGCTCGTCGGCGTTCCCAAGGAAATCAAAACACAAGAGTATCGCGTGGGCCTCGTCCCCAGCTCCGTCCGGGAGCTGGTGCATCATGGCCATCAGGTCATCATGGAAACCAACGCCGGAGGCGGCGTCGGCTTCTCTAATGAGGACTACGAGCGCGCCGGCGCGACCATTGCCGCGGATGCCGCCGAGGTCTTCGCCAAGGCCGACATGGTGGTCAAGGTCAAGGAGCCGCAGCCCAGAGAATGCGCCATGCTGCGCGAAGGCCAGGTGCTCTTCACCTATCTGCATCTCGCGCCGGATCTGAAGCAGACCCAAGGCCTGATCGAGTCCGGCTCGGTCGCCATCGCCTATGAAACCGTGACGGATCGCCATGGCCGGCTGCCGCTCCTGGCGCCGATGAGCGAGGTGGCCGGGCGCATGTCCATTCAGGTCGGCGCCCACTGCCTGGAGAAAGAGCAGGGTGGCGCCGGCATGCTGCTGGGCGGCGTTCCAGGGGTGGCTGCCGCCCGCGTCGTGGTGATCGGCGGCGGCGTCGCCGGCACCAATGCGGCGCGCATGGCCATGGGTCTGGAAGCGCATGTGACGGTGATCGACAAGAATCTGGACCGTCTCTACGAGCTCGATCTGCAGTTCGGCCCCATGTTGAACACCATTTACTCGACGGTCGATGCCATCGAGCAGCACGTGCTGGGCGCCGATCTGGTGGTCGGGGCAGTCCTGGTGCCGGGTGCTGCAGCGCCGCGCTTGGTGACCGAGAACATGGTGCGGGAAATGAAGCCCGGCGCCGTGCTGGTCGACATCGCCATCGATCAAGGCGGTTGCTTCGAGACCAGCCGAGCGACGACCCACGAGGACCCGACCTACGTGGTCGACGATGTTGTGCACTACTGTGTCGCCAACATGCCGGGTGCCGTCGCCCGCACCTCGACCAACGCCCTCAACAACGCCACCCTGCCCTTCGTCTTGGCTCTCGCGGACAAGGGTGCGCGGCGCGCGCTGGCCGAGGATGCCCATCTGATGGCCGGTCTCAACGTCGCGGGAGGCAAAGTCACCTACCGGGCGGTCGCTCAGGCGCACGGCCTCGACTACACGCCGCCGCAGGAGGCGCTGGGGCTTTAGCAGTCCTGGACGCTGCCGCTGCGAGGCTCTGCCTCCGGCGCCCGCGCCCTAATAAATTGAGCTTTACCCCTCAGGCGCTATCGTGCGGCGGGCACTCTCGCCCGAGCCAACCCCCGAAGCGACCCCATGGCCGACATTCAAGAGTTCCTCGCCGAGCACAGCATCGAAGAAGTCGAGTGCATCATTCCCGACCTGGCCGGCATCGCCCGCGGCAAGATCCTGCCGGCCGGCAAGTTCGTGAAGGGATTGAGCGGTAACGGCCTGCGCATTCCCGAAGCCGTCTTCGTGCAGACGGTGACCGGCTCCTATCCCGACGAGGAGACCGGCGTCTACAGCCCGGCCATTCAGGACGTCTATCTGAAGCCCGACGCCTCCACCATCCGCATCGTGCCCTGGTATCCCGACGAGCCGACGGCGCAGGTGATCTGCGATGCCTACTACCTCGACGGCACCGTGGTGCCCTATGCCAGCCGCAGCGTGCTGAAGCATGTGCTCGCGCTCTACGAAGCTAAAGGCTGGCAGCCCATCGTCGCGCCGGAGCTCGAGTTCTATCTGGTCGAGATCAACGAGGACGCCGACTATCCGCTGCAGCCGCCGATCGGCCGCTCGGGCCGGCGGGAGGTTGCGCGCCAGGCCTACGGCGTCGATGCGGTCAACGAGTTCGACCCGCTGTTCGAGGATGTCTACGACTTCTGCGAGGCGCAGGGCATCGACATCGACACCCTGGCGCACGAGAGCGGCCCGGCGCAGATGGAGATGAACTTCAACCACGGCACGGCGCTGGCCAAGGCCGACGAGGCTTTCCTGTTCAAGCGCACGGTGCGGGAGGCCGGCTTGCGCCACAAGGTCTACGCCACCTTCATGGCCAAGCCCATGCAGGGCGAGCCCGGCAGCTCCATGCACGTGCACCAGTCGCTGCTCGACGCGAAGACCGGGCGCAACCTCTTCGCCACCAAGACCGGTCGCGACACCAGCCGCTTCCTGCAGTACATCGCCGGCCTACAGCGCTACCTGCCCGCGGTGATGCCGCTCTTGGCCCCCAACGTGAACAGCTACCGCCGGCTGATGCCCTGGATGGATGCGCCGATCAACACCCACTGGGGCTACGACAATCGCACGGTTGGCCTGCGCGTGCCGCACTCCGAGCCGTCGGCGCGCCGGGTCGAGAACCGGGTCGCCGGAGCAGATGCCAACCCCTACCTCGCCTTCGCCGCGACCCTGGCCTGCGGCTACATCGGCATGGAGAAGAAGCTCAAACCGACCCGACCGCAGGAAGGCAGCGCCTACAAGCTGGCCCATACCCTGCCGCGCACGCTCTACGACGCCATCTACCGCTTCAACGGCAGCCGCGCCTTGAAGGAGGTGTTCGGCGAGGAGTTCATCGACGCCCTGGCTGCCGTGAAGGACGCCGAGCTTAACGCCTATCAGCAGGTGATCTCCTCCTGGGAGCGGGAGCACCTTCTCCTGAATGTCTGAGGCTGTTAGGCTCCGCGTATGCAAGGACGGCTCCGATCAGCACCGCGCGCCCGCCACAGCGAGCTGCTGATCCTCTGCGCACGCATCGACTTCAATCCCTAGCGTCGAAGGTGCTCTCGGCGGCCCGCCCGTGATCGGGCCGGCGCCGGGTTTCGTCCTTTGCAAACGGCATTCCTTCGGAGCGACAGCATGAACGTTCAACCCGACCGCAATTCCACCGCGCGCTGGCGCCAGCTCGACCTGCGCCATCATCTCTCGCCCTTTTCCGACTACCTCGCCCGCCAGGAGGCCGGCGGCAACCGCATCATCGTCGAGGCGGAGGGCTGCTGGCTGACCGATTCGGAAGGCCACAAGCTGTTGGACGCCATGGCCGGGCTCTGGTGCGTCGCGGTCGGCTACGGCCGCAACGAGCTGGCCGAGGCGGCCTACCGACAGCTCCAGGAGCTGCCCTACTACAACAGCTTCTTCCAGACCACCGTGCCGCCGGCGGTGGAGCTGGCGGAGCGGCTGGCCGAGCTGACGCCCGATGGCTTCAACCGCGCCTTCTTCGGCTCCTCCGGCTCCGAGTCCAACGACACCGTGGTGCGGCTGGTGCGCCACTACTGGCATTGCGTCGGCAAGCCGGAGAAAACCGACTTCATCTCCCGCGACTACGCCTATCACGGCTCGACCATGGCGGCCGCCAGCCTGGGGGGCATGCGGCCGATGCACGAGCGCTTCGGTTTGCCGCTACCCGGCTTCCATCACGTCATGCCGCCCTATTGGTACGACTTCGGCGACGACCTCTCGCCCGAAGAGTTCGGGCTGAAGGCGGCCAAGGCGATCGAGGATAAGATCCTGGAGATTGGGCCGGACAAGGTCGCCGCCTTCATCGGCGAACCGGTGCAGGGCGCCGGCGGCGTCCTAGTGCCGCCGGCCAGCTACTGGCCCGAAGTGCAGCGCATCTGCCGCCAGTACGACGTGCTGATCGTCGCCGATGAGGTGATCTGCGGCTTCGGGCGCACCGGCGAGTGGTTCGGCAGCCAAGCCTACGGCATCGAGCCGGACCTCATGACCATGGCCAAGCAGATCACCTCGGGCTATCTGCCGCTCTCCGCCGTCATGGTGCACGACCGGGTCGGCGAGGCCTTGATCGGCTATGAGGGCGGCGAGTTCGCCCACGGCTATACCTACTCCGGCCATCCGGTCTGCTGCGCGCTGGCCATCGAAAACCTGCGCATCCTGGACGAGGAAGGCATCGTCGAGCGGGTCAAGAGCGACACCGGCCCCTACCTGCAGGAGCGCCTGCAGAGCCTCTCCGACCACCCGCTGGTCGGTGAGGTGCGCGGCATCGGCATGCTGGCCGCCATCGAGCTGGTGCAGGACAAGGCCACCCATCGACGCTTCCCCAGCGGCGCCGAGCCGGCGGTCAAATGCCGGACCCATTGCTTCGACAACGGCGTGATCATACGTGCCGTGCGCGATGCCATGATCATGTCGCCTCCGCTGACTATAAGCCGGGAGGAGATCGACCAGGTGGTCGCGCGGCTGAAGCAATCCTTGGATCAAACAGCCGACGATTTGGGCGTGAGCTAGAGCAGCCGGCGGCGCGGCCAACGGCGGAGAATCAGCGATGACGACAATCACCGTGGCCGCGACGCAGATGAGCTGCAGCTGGGATCGGGAGGCCAACCTCAAGAAGGCCGAAGCCCTGGTCTGCGAAGCGGCAGCCCAGGGCGCCGAAGTGATCCTGCTGCAGGAGCTCTTCGAGACCCCCTACTTCTGCCCGGACCAGAAGCGGGAGCATTTCGCGCTGGCCAAGCCCTACAAGGACAATCCCCTGCTCGCCCGCTTCAGCGCGCTGGCGCAGAACCTGCGGGTCGTCCTGCCGGTCTCCTTCTTCGAGCGCGACCACAACGCCTACTTCAACTCGCTCTGCTGGCTGGATGCCGACGGCCGGGCGCTCGGTCTCTACCGCAAGAGCCACATTCCCCAGGGCCCCGGCTATCAGGAGAAGTTCTATTTCAGCCCCGGCGACAGCGGCTTCACCGTGGTCAACACCCGCTTCGGCCGGCTCGGCGCCGCTATCTGCTGGGACCAGTGGTTTCCCGAGGCCGCCCGTTGCCTCGCCTTGCAGGGCGCCGAGGTGATCTTCTTTCCCACCGCCATCGGCAGCGAGCCGCAGGACCCGAGCCTCGACTCGCGAGAGCACTGGCAGCGCGCCATGCAGGGCCACGCGGCCAGCAACTGCACGCCGGTCGTGGCGGCCAACCGGGTGGGGCGCGAGCAGGCGGAGAGCGCGGAGATGCGCTTCTACGGCTCCTCCTTCATCACCGACGGGACCGGCGCCAAGCTGGCCGAGGCGGGCCAGGAGGAAGAAGCGGTCATTACCGCGACCTTCGACCGGGATGAGCTGCATGCCTTTCGGGCCTCCTGGGGCCTGTTCCGAGATCGCCGGCCAGACCTCTATGGACCGCTCCTGAGCACGACCGGCGGGCGAGGCGCGCTTGACTGAGCGGCCCAAGACAGATGGCGCCGAGCCGCCAGCGCCCGAACCCGACAAATCCAAGGCGCCCAAGGGCCGCACGCTGTCCCGCGCGACGCAGGGCTGGCTGCTGCTCTTCATTCTGCTTGTCGGCGTGCTCTTCATCGGCGGCCGCGAGGGATCGGAGGAGGACCTGGAGCTTGTCGGCCCCGACGACCTCGGCTTCTACCGACTGGCCAGCGTACGCCGCAGCGGCGATGGTTTTCTGCAGATCCCCATGCCCGACTTCGCCGGCGCCGAAGCCCCGGTCAGCGAGCCCCTGACCTCGGAGCAAATCCGCAGCGGCCTCTTCTCGGACCCGGGGTTGCCGAACCTGGGCCATACCGACGGCGACTTCGTGCTGGTAGAGTTCTTCGACTTCCAATGCCCCTATTGCAGGGTCATCGCGCCCATCATCGCCGAGCTGGTCGAGGACGACGACGAGTTGAAGTACGTCATCGTCGACTGGCCGCTGCTGGGCCCCGAATCCGAGTATGCGGCCCGCGCCGCGCTGGCAGCCGGCCGGCAGGGCGCCTACGCGCGCTTTCGCGAAGCCCTGATGGATACCCGTGGCGAGCCGGGCGAGGCGCTGATCGTCTCGGTGGCCGAGAGCCTGGACCTCGATGTCCCGCGCCTGCGCCGCGACATGGCCAGCCCCGAGATTGCCCAGCGTGTCGCGGCGAACAACCGCCTGGCCGAGTCCTTGCGTCTGCGCGGCTCACCGGTCTTCGTCTTCGGCGATGCGATCATCGAAGGTGCGGTCAGTCGCGGGCGGCTGGAAAGCCTGATCGCCGAGCAGAAGGCTCAGCGCTCCGCCCCCGACAGGGCGACGCAGTAGGCTCCGCCAGCCGGCCCGGCTACATCACCCCGGTGCCTTCCCAGCGCGGCGGGCTGACCGTCTCGGTAAACTGGGTGAAGTTGAGATTGAAGGCGATGGAGAGTCGTTCGCCCTGGCTGTTGTTGGACGGCACCGAGTGGGTCAGCCAGGCCGGGAACAACAGCATGGCGCCGGCCTTGATGCCGACCGTCACGCCCGAGCCGTTGTACTGATTGTACTTCTTGAAACGCGGCACGATGATCTGCGTCTGCGGGCGGGGATCGTGAAAGACGATCCGGTCGCCGCCGCTGGGCACCACCGGATAGTAGACCCCGGACAGGAAGTTGTTGGGGTGATGGTGCGCGACATGGCTTGCCTGCGGCACACCGAGATTGGCCCAGCAGCCGGTCATCACCATGTCCCGCTGCTCCGCATCGAAGGCGTCCAGAATGGCCCCGCCCGCCTCCTCCGCGGCTGCGACCAGCGGCGCGAACTCGGGAAGGTGATGAAGCTGCTGATGCGTCTGATGAGTCTTGACCAGCGGCTTGGCCAGTTCCTCAGCGAGAATCTGCCGCACCGTCGCGTTGATTGCCGGGTCCAAACTAGCACGGGTCTCTTCGTCGATGCTGGTCGACCAAAGATAGGTCGGGAACATGGGAGCGGGACGTGGGGGCTGCACCATTCGCGGGACTCTCTTTCGGCTCACTTCTCTTCGCTCGACCGGCAGGCCGTCAGCCTGGGATAGGCCCCCCGCCCTTTGTCGTTCAAGCCCAAACTGCGCAGCGCGCGGATCGGGCGCCGTCCACGTCCAGCGCCATACGAGAATGCAGCAGGAAAAAAAGTGGAGCGGGCGCCGGCCGGAGCCCCACACGCCGGCCGACGCACCGCTCCCTGACTCGGGCCGAAGGCTGTCGGCGCTCGGGAAGGA
>JANQIA010000490.1 GCA_028282405.1 Rhodovibrionaceae bacterium | reverse complement strand
CGCGATCTCGCCGCGCTCGATGTAGCCGATCAGGTTCTCGAAGACGACCCGCGGCTGATAGGTGCAGCCGAAGAAGGTCAGGTCCTTGAGGTAGAGGGTCCGCACATCGAGCTCGACCAGCGGCCCGGCGATGGCCCCCGCGGTGGCATAGCGGCCGCCACGCCGCAGCACCTCGAGAAGACTGGGCCAGCTCGGGCCGGCGACCAGATCGACCACCACATCGACGCTGTCGCGGCCCAGCGCCTCGACCAGGTCCGCGCCGCGGTCGACGACCTTGCTGGCACCGAGCGCCGCCACCTCGGCCGCCTTCGCGGCACCGGAGACGGCGACGATCTCGGCGCCGCGGCGCTTGGCGAGCTGAACCGCGGCCGAGCCGACGCCGCCGGAGGCGCCGGTGATCAAGACCCGCTCGCCGGCTCCCAGCGCTGCGCGATGCAGCATGTTCTCCGCCGTCGAATAAGCACAGGGGATGGAGGCCAGCTCGGCATCGCTCCAGCCGCAATCGATCGGGAAGGCCTCGACGGCCGGCACCGACAGGTATTGGGCGAAGGCACCGTCGCACTCCGAGCCCAGGGTCCAGCAGTCGAACTCGGTCTCCCCGCCCGGCCGGTCCATCATGGTGCGGACCAGCACCCGCTCGCCGATGCGGGCTGGCGAGACCGCCTCGCCGACCGCGACGATGCGCCCGCAGCCGTCGGCGCCCTGGATGCGCGGAAAGGCAATCGGCTCGCCGGACCAACTGCCGTCGTCGTCCACGCCCTCGCCGAAGCCGCCTTGGCCGCCGGTGCCGGTACCTTCGCGGACGGTCTTCGAATACCAGGCGGTGCGGGTGTTGATGTCGGTGTTGTTGACGCCGGCGGCGGCGACTTCGATCAGCACGTCCTTGGGGCCGGGCTCGGGAAGCGGCAGGTCCTCGCGGAACTCCAGCTTGTCGAAGCCGCCGTGTCCGACCAGCGCAACGCCCGCCATGCGATCCGGTTTCTGCCAAGCCATGCGCCGTCCTTTCCATGCCCCAGGTCTATGTCCCGGGGTCTATGTCCCGAACCCGAGCTTGTACTTCTCGAGAAGAGCCGCTGTCTCCGGGCGATCGCACACGGCTCGCACCATCTTACCAAGCCTGGGCCGGATGGTGAGCAGCACATCGGGCGATTGATCCCAACTCGCGATCATCGCCGCATAGGCGTCGACGCCGCTGTAGTGCTCGCCCAGCACGAAGGGCCCGGGCTCCAGAGCTTGGGCCTCGAAGATCTTCCAAAGCTCGCGGATGCGGCCGCGACCGGCCGACTTCACCTCCTCCCGCGCAATTCGGCTGCCGACCGTGAAGTGCTCGCTGTGGTACATCTGCTGATAGGCCGTATAGAGCTCGCAGGTCAGGAACATCAGCCAGCGACGCGCCTTGGTCCAAGCCTCGGCATCCTTCGGCGTGAAGTCGGCCTCGGGATAGGCCTCGAAGAGCTGCAGGACCATGGCCGCAGACTCGGTCATCACTGTGCCGTCGGGCAGCTCCAGGACCGGGACCTTCCCGAGGGGATTGACCGCCAGGAAGTCCTCCCCGCGCCGGTCCTCGACACGGATCGTCTCATGCGGCGCGCCCGCCTCGCGCAGCATCAGCTCGACGACGAAAGAGCCGGTGGTCGGCGACCAATAGAGCCGATAGGGCTGTGCCAATGCGCCGTCCCCGTCTCAGGCGGCGGGCGCCGGCATCGGCATATCGTAGCGCCGCCAGACCGGGCCGACCTCCGGATGGCTGGTCACGGCTTCCAGCAAGGCGTGGACCCGCGGCTCGGCCGCACAGAGGCGCGGCAGGTCGTAGTGCCAGGCCGCGACCATGGCGAGGTAGGGGTCAAGCAGCGTCAGCCCCTGCTCGAAGAAGAAGGGTCCCGGTGTGAGGGCTTCGGCCAGGATGGACCAGAGGCGGTCGACCTGCGCATGCGCCGCCTGGCGCACGCCCTCCGCGCCGTCCGGCGCCGTGGTATAGCGGTCCGGGTAGGAATAGCGCAGGTCCGTCTCATAGAGCTGCGCACTGGCGAAGACCAGCCAGCGATAAGCCATTGCCCGCTCGGCCGTATCCGACGGCCAGAAGCCGCTGTCGGGATAGGCATCCAGAATGTGCAGCAGCATGGCCGCCGACTCGGTCATCACCTGGCCGCCGGGCAAGGCCAAGGCCGGGACCTGCCCCACCGGATTGATCGCCAGATAGGCGGCCTCGCGCTGGGCGCCGGCCTTGTGATCGACCTGCTCTCTTTCGAAAGGGGCGCCGCAGAGCGTCAACGCGGTCTCGACCGCAAAGGCGCCGGTTCGCCGGCTCCAATAAAGCTTGTACATCGCCTCACACCTCCCGATTCATGACCAGCTTGCGATAGAACCAAGCCAGGACGGCAACACTGCCCACCGCCCGCACATAGTCGTCGACGACAGCAGCCGCCTGATCGACGACCGCCTCGATGGTCGAGCTGCCATTGCCGCCCGCGCCCTCGACAAGCTCGGCGGCCAGGCCGCCGGGTAGATCGATCGCCAAGGCAACGACGATGCTGAGCATACGAACCACCACCAGGGCCAGGACAATCGCCAAGACGTGGCCCCTGCTATGCGCCAAAAGGCCGAGGAAGCGGCCGCGCCGGCCCAAGGCCGCATGTGGCAGAACCAGATAGAAGCGGGCGAGCGCGAGCAGCAGCAGCAGAATGACAAGCAACTCGATGGGATGGCCGAGATACGCGACGAACCAGCCCGGCGCCTGCGGCCAGCCGCCCAGCTCGGCCACGTAGAGCGGCCAGAACCAGAACCAGAGCGAGCGGCCGATCACCATCGCGAGATAGAAGAACAGCAGGCTGTAGCCGGCGTAGCGGAGCTCGGCGCCAGAGACGCGGATCCGGCCGGCGCCGGTCGCGTCTGGCTGAAGCAGAAGCCGGCGATAGAGCGCGGTGATCGCCGGAACGAAGCAGAGGCTGTAGAGGCCATAGATCAGCAGCTCGCTCCAGGCGCCGAGCACACGTGCCGGGCCGTAGGAGAGATGCTCGGCGAAGCACTCGGCACCCTGTTCATCGAGGCACGCGTTCACGGCCGCATTCAGCAGCGTCGCGACGACAGCGCCCGCCAGCGGCAGCCAGGCCAGCGACAGCCAGAGCCGCCACCGTCCGACAAGAACCTGAAGACTGTAGGAAACCGCCGGCGGCACCCGCACTGGGGTTTAGGCCTCTCCCGCCGCGGGCCAGAGCGTGGGAAACAGCGTTTCCGGCAGCGGGTCGCCGCTCTTCAGCGTGCCGACGATCTCCGGGAAGGGCGGCGAGACCTCGCCGCTGCGCGCGCCGAAGACGGCGTCGTCGCCGACCCAGCGGGCCGCGAAGGCGCGCCGCCGGCGATCGAGCGAGGCGTTGGCCGGCGCCGCGTGCAGGGTGAGGAAGTGGAAGGCGATCATGTCGCCCGGTTCCAACTCAAAACCGCGGACGTCGTGGTTCTCCCGCTCCGCCTCGATGTCCGGCGTCTCCTCCATCCAGACTTCGTCCCGCGCATACTTCACGCCGGAGAACTTGGTCGGCACGAACCAGCGCCCCCAGGCGTGGCTACCGGCGACGAACTCCGGGCAGGTCTCCCGCGCGACAGGGTCGAGCGGGATCCAGAAGCTGACCGACTGCTTGCCGTCGATGCAGTAGTAGGGCTGGTCGTGATGCCAGGGCGTCTTCTCGCGCGTGCCGGGCTCCTTGACCAGGACGTGCTCGTGGAAGAAGCGGGCCGTCTTCGAGTCCATGAGCCCGGCCGCGATCTCCGCGGTGGGTCCGTTCTCGACGAAGTCCCGATACTCCGGGATGCGCTGCCAATTGCAGTAGTCGCCCCAGAAGCCGCCCGGCTCGCCCTCCGGCGTGTAGCCGCGGGTGTAGGGTCCGGGCTCGCGGCGGTTGCGCTCCATCCCCGCCTGCAAAACGCCAATCCAATGGGATGAGAGCGCCTGCTTGATCGGCACCACACCATCGCGCCGAAAGGCCTCGGCCAGCTGCTTCGTATCGGTCATAAAAGCCATTTTACAGAAGCGCCGCCGCGGGAGAAGCCCTGAGAACGAGCCGCCTTTAGCCGAGCGTCAGACCCGGAACCGGAAAGGAGACAAAAGCCATTAAATGGCCGCAAAAAAGCTATGGCCGGAAACTTGACAGTAACCGGCCCGCCGATAGCCTGCATACGACCCAGGGCTGAAACGGGTGCTATGATGGTGACGAGCTACGGTTGCTTTTGGCAACCTCTCAAGAACGCGTGTCTACTTATTGTCTTGGCTTGCGTTTTGAGTGCCTGCCAGACTGCGACGCGCAGCGTAAGCGCGGTACCGCTTCGCGACGACGCGGAGAACATCGCCGACAGCATCAAGCTGATCTCGGAACGCGGCCAGCCGGCTGTGCCCAGCGTCTAGCGCAGCTCACGCAGAAGGATAGAAGACGTGAAAGCCAAAGGTATTGGACTCGCCGCTTGCGCGCTGTTGGCCCTGGCTGGCTGCGCCGGCAACCAAGGGACGCCGACGCACCGCATGAGCGTCGAGATCGTCGGCGCCGAAAGCGCCGACTGCGTCAGCCCGCAGGCCATCAGCGACTATGCCATCACGGCACCCGGCACTTTCCTCGTGGAACCAGAGGCGCCGAACGTGGAGATCATCTGCAACGCCGAAGGTTATCAAGAAACCTACGCCAGCGTCGAAGAGGTCTACAACGACGGCTCGGCCGGCGCGATCGCCATTGGCGCCTTGGCAGGCGGATTAATGGGCGCAGCAATCATGTCCAGCCAGGACGGCCTCGACAACTTGCCCAGCCGAGTGACCATCACGATGGTGCCAGACGGCGAGAACCACCCCGGTACGCTCGCAACGGCCGATTACGAGAAAGCCTCGGAGACGGTGCTGCCGACAGCCTCCCTTGCACCCGCTTACAGTGTCGCCCAACCGCCGGAAGATTCGGAACTTGCCATGGCCCGTGCCGCGGCCGAGGCCAAGATGACCGACGCCGAGCGCACCGAAGCGCGCGAAACGGAGCTGCGGCAGTTCGAAGTGCGCTTGAATGGCTCGAAACCTCTCTTGACCGACCTTCTCAATCGCTACAACCGAAAGACCGAGTTCTCCAGAAGCGCCTATACGGCTGTCAGGCTGAACATCAAAGACGTCTC
>JANQIA010000472.1 GCA_028282405.1 Rhodovibrionaceae bacterium | reverse complement strand
GGCTTAGCTGAGACGGGTTCGACGTCCGGTCACTCTTCCGTCACTGGCGGGATCCAAGCGGCAATCGGGTGCGTCGACCTGGACGTCGAGAGAGGAGATGGCGCGGTCCGAGCGGCGCCTGACATACCCCAGGTTAACCCGAAATCATCACCCGATTGTCAACGACAGGTCGTGCCGAGACAAGCGCTCACATCCTGCATCGGTGACAAGCACGGTGTGCCCTGGGCACATGGCGGTCAAGCTATCGCTGTCCATCAAGATCATGTGGAGGAATACCACCATACCCGGTTCGATCGGCGCCGGGTTGCCGGCGAAGACCATGGGCGTGTCCATCCAGTTGGGCGCGAAGGTGGTGCCCAGGCTGTACCCGCAGGCGTTCAGCCGGTGGGCCGCCAGGCCTGCGCCATCGCACACCCTGGCATGGGCATCGAACACCGCCCCCAAGGTTCCGCCAGGGGTGACGGCGGCTTCACAGGCCGCCATGGCATCGGAGGCCACCCGGTGCATCTCCCGATGTTTTGGCGTCGCCCGGCCGATCGGGATCGTGCGCATCATGGCCGCGTGGTAGTGGCGGTAGGCGCCGGCCCATTCCAGGGTGATCTGGTCTTCCGCGTCCAGGTGGCGGCGGCCGGAGAAGTACCGGCACAGCAGGGCATCGGGACCCGAGCCGATGATGAACTCGTTGCCCGGATAGTCGCCGCCACCCTCGAAGATGGCGCCCTGCATGGCGGCCAGGATATGGCCCTCGTCGGCCCCGGGATGGGCCAGGGCCTCGGCCTGCGCCAGGGCGTCGTCGGCCAGGGCCGCCGCCTCGCGCACGTAGGCGATCTCGGCCGGGCTCTTGACCAGGCGCAGACGGCTGACCAGCAGGGAGGCGTCGCGCAGAGTGCAGAAGCCGGCCAGCGCCGCCTCCAAGCGCTTGCCGTTGAAGGCGGTCAGGCCATAGGCCTCGTACTCGACACCGAGGGTCTTGTTGGCGCAGCCGAAATCTCCCAGGAGGTCGCGCAGGGCCTCGGCGGGATTGACGTCCGGGCCGTCGACCCAGACGCGGATGTCTTCGATGCAGGAGGTCTGCTCTGCCTGCCGCACGTCCGGCGCCCGGGTCAGCAGGGCCATGCGCCCGTCCTGCGCCAGATAGAGGCACTGGAAGAAGACATAGCCGAAGGTGTCGTAGCCGGTGAGGTAGAACATCGACTCCTGGCGGAAGATCAGCAGGCCATCGAGGCCGTCCGCGGCCATCATCTCGCAGGTCCGGCGGCGGCGCTCGGCCAGCTCGCTGGCTTCGAAGTGCAGGGGCATGGGGCTTAAGGCTCCAGACAGATGGCGGAAAGGCTGCGACCGTAGTCGGGCTCGCCACGGTGGGTGGCGCGGCGGTAGCTGAAGAACAGCTCCTCTTCGGCATAGCTGTCCCGCCCGAGCACGCAAGGCTCTTCTATTCCAGCAGCGTACAGGCGGCGGGCGATGTAGCCCGGCAGATCGAAGCGCGGGCGGTCGGCGCCGGGCGGGGTGCGGAAGAAGGCGGCGTTTTCCGGGTCGTCGGCGACGAAGCGGTCGGCAAAGTCCTGCCCGACCTCATAGGAGGGCTGGGCAATGCAGGGGCCGACCGCGGCACGGATGCGGCCGCGCGCGGCGCCCAAGCCTTCCATCGCCTCGATCGTGCTCTCCAACACCCCGGTCAGGGCGCCTTTCCAGCCGGCATGGGCAGCACCGATGACCCGGGCCTCCGGGTCGGCAAAGAGCACGGGGCCGCAGTCCGCCGTCAGGACGCCGAGGGCCAACCCTGGCACGGCCGTCACCAGCGCATCGGCGTGGGGCGAGTCGTCCGGCGCCCAGGGAGTCTCGACCACCACGGCATCGGGCGAATGGGTCTGGAACACGGTGAGCAGCCCTTCGGCCGGCAGGCCCAGTGCGGCCGCGGCGCGTCGCCGATTCTCAGCCACGCTGTCCCGCTTGTCCTTGGAGCCGAAGCCGCAGTTGAGCCCTGCGTAGGGCGCTTCGCTCACGCCACCGCTGCGGACAAAGAAGGCGTGACGCAAGCCGCCCGGTGCCTCGAGGTTGGCGGCCGTCAGGCCTTGCGCTTGGGTCTCTTTTCTTGGTGTTTCAATCGGATCCAGCATGGCGCCCAGTCGTTTTTTCAGCAAAACCGGCCGGCTGAGGGAAGTCCGGGCTCGAAAGAGCCGCAGCCTTGAACAAAACGCCCATTTGGTCCGGATCCGTCAAGCGATGCTTCGCGGCCTCGATGTCCCGGCGTTGCGCCGAACTGGCCTTGGTGCTGAGGGCCGCTGCCCGTGCCTCGAGCCCGAGAGCTTCGAGGAAAGCGCCCTGACCCACAGGGCCCCAGGTCTCGGCGCCGGCCTCGGCAGCAGCCCTCAGCAGCGCCGCGAAGTTGACGTGGACGGTGAGGTCGGCCTCGCCGGGCGCGATGAAGGGGTCGTGCCGCGCATGGCCCTTCAGCGCCTGCAGCGTCGCCTGAGGCCGGCTGGGGTGATAGCCGTAGTCCAGGATCAAGGCTGCGCCGCCACTTGGCGTCCCGTCCTCGCTCGCGGGCTGGCTGAGCCGCTGGGCGATCTCGCTTATCAGCGACAGCGCCATGCCGGGCAGCTCCGCCACATCGCCTTCGTCGGCCCCAGGGTACAGCCGATCGAGCAGCGGCGTGTGCCGGGCCGGCGACCTGTCGACGGCGAGGCGGAAGCTCCGGTCGTCCGCTCCCAGGGTGACGAGGTTCTCATGCCAAGCGCCGCTGCGGTAGGTGAACTGGCGCAGCGGCAAGGCATCGAAGAACTCGTTGGCGATCAGGATGATAGGGCCGTCTGCTAAGTCCGAAAGAGAGGTCAGCCAGCGTGGCCGGTGTGTCCCTAGCGCCCCCCGCTGCATGGCTTTGAGGGTGTGGCTGGCCTCGACGAGACAGAGGCGCTTGGCGTCCAGGAAGCCGGGCACGCCGGCAGCCGCCCGCAAGGCGTCGGCCATCAAAGTACCGCGGCCGGGACCGAGCTCGACCAGGGAGAAAGGGGAGGGCCGGCCGGCTCTGAGCCAACAGTCGGCGCACCAAAGGCCGATCAGCTCGCCAAACATCTGGCTGATTTCGGGCGCCGTGATGAAGTCGCCGCCGCGGCCCAAGGGGTCGCGCCGGCTGTAGTAGCCATGCTCGGGATGCAGCAGGGCGAGCGACATATAGTCGGCCAAGCCGATCGGGCCCTCGCGGCGGATGCGCCGGGCGATGATGTCCGCCAGCGCCGTCACGCGGGGCTTTGTGCGCTCCGGGCGGCGTTGCGGGCTCTGAACGCGAGCCAGATGCCGAAGGCCATCATGGGCAGGCAAAGGAGCTGCCCCATGGTCAGGCCCAAGAGCGGGAAGGGATTCTCGAAGCCCGGCTGGCGCACGAACTCGACCAGAAAGCGGGAGAGGGCGTAGCCGAAAATGAAGATGGCGCCGAGCAGACCCGGATAGCGAAAGCCGACATGGCGGTGGACCCAGAACAGGACGACCAAAAGCAGCAGGCCCTCCAACGCGGCCTCATAAAGCTGGCTGGGATGGCGCGGCAGCCCGCCGGCAAGCGGGTGCGGGAAGATGACGGCCCAAGGCAAGTCGCTCGGCCGACCCCAGAGCTCACCGTTGATGAAGTTGGCGATGCGCCCGAGCAGCAGGCCGATCGGGGCGGCGCAGGCGATGATGTCGCCGAAGACGAAAAGCGGCAGGCGGTTTCGCCAGGCGAAGAGCAGGATGGCGACGATCACCCCCAGCAGGCCGCCATGGAACGACATGCCGCCGCGCCAGACCTCGAAGATGTCTAGGGGATTCGCCAGGTAGTACCCGGGATTATAGAACAGAATGAAGCCGAGGCGGCCGCCGAGGATGACGCCGAGGGTGGCCCAGAGGAGAAAGTCGTCGAAATGGCTCGGCTTGATGCCGCCGGGCGCGTCCTTTGCGAGATAGCGGCAGTAGCGCCAGCCGAGCACCAGGCCGGCGATATAGGCCAAGGCGTACCAGCGGATCTCGACAGGCCCCAGGCGGATAGCCGCCGGGTCGAACTCCGGAAAGGTCAGGGCGGCAATCAGGACGTCGGGCATCGGCTCGCTGTTGTTCAGTGATGCGTTCGGCGCCCCTTCTCGGTTGGCCGAGCGTCTGCGCCAAGCCAACTCTGCGGCGATTCGCCGGGGGCGGCGCTGACCTGGCCGCTTGCGAAGCGGGGCGCGTCCGTCCTAGCCTAAAGGGGTGGTCGGGTAAACGAATGTTGTCGTGATGCAAACGCGCAATCCTCTTCTCAACGATTTGGCCAAGGTCGCCGGCGCGGCGCTTGGCGTTGCCGGGGGCATGAAGGACGAGCTCGAAGGCCAGATTCGCGGCCGGATCGACCGTATTCTTGCGCAGATGGACCTGGTCACCCGCGAGGAGTTCGACGCGGCCCGCGAGATGGCGGTGAAGGCGCGTGACGAGCAGGAAGACTTGCGGCAGGAGATCGCGACCCTGCGCGCCGAGCTCGAAACGCTGCGCGGCGCGCGTAAGGCGCCAACGGCTGCCAAGAGCAAGACCAGCAAGAAACCTGCGGGCAAGACCTCGGAGCCCAAGGCCTAGCGAGAGGCGGTTTCGCCGTCGTTAGACGTGCCCGCAGACCTGCGGCTGCGACGGCCGACATCGGGCCCGTCTGAGGCTTGGCGTCACGTTACTGTCATTTTTAGTTTTTTTCACTTTCTCTTGCATGATGATGTCTTGCGGGCCGGCAGTGATTCTGGCACGCTACATTTAGTGGGTAGCGTTAACCGTTTTTCGATATCTCGCTGGTCACACCAGATGTCGTCGTTGTTTCGACTCGGTGCGCAAGAGCGACCGCAACCTAGGGGAGGCAGTGCCAATGGAACTCCGACCTGCTGGAGACAATGCCAACCCGATCGACCTTCTCGAAGAGCTCGTCA
>JANQIA010000458.1 GCA_028282405.1 Rhodovibrionaceae bacterium | reverse complement strand
GCGGGTGGCGGAGATCCTGCGGGGGCTGCCGGAGATCGTTGAGTGCAACCGCGTGACCGGTGAGGACTGCTTCCTCGCCCGAGCCCACGTCGCCTCGGTGGAGGATCTGGAGGCCGTGATCGACGAGGTTATCCCCTACGCCATGACCAACACCTCGATCATCCAGTCCTCGCCGGTGCCCAGGCGCTTGCCGCCGCTTCCGACCAGAAACCGCACGACCCGTAGAAACAACCAATAGGTCGAAGCGGCCGCTGCGACTGCGGCTTCAAGCCGCGCTTGCCCACAGTCTCTGTGGCGGTAGTCTAGCCGTGCTATGAGTTGGCTCCCGTCCGATAGAAGATTGCGCCTGCCTGCCTGGCTCGCCGTTTTGGCGCTGCTGGTGAATCTGGCCGGGCATGTGAACCATGCCAACGCACTGACGGTGGCCGAGCCGCAGGGGCAGGGCACCGTCCTGGTGATCTGCGGCCCGGATGGCCTCAAGCGCGTCCTCTGGACGGCCGATGGTTTCGAGCCGCTGCCCGACGAGCCGGGACAGGTCAAGAAACCCTGTCCGCTTTGCGGCGTGTTGGCGGCCGGGCTTCTCTTGCCGGACACCCATGTCGTCGAAGCGCCGCTCCGGCAGCCCCTGCGCATAAATGCATGGGTTGGCGAGCCGCTCCCCTGCTGTCCTGTCAACGCCGCGACCCCGCCGGTGCGCGCGCCGCCTTTGGCGTAGGCCTGGAGTCGGCGCCGGCGTCCAACTCACGCCGGCCGGCTCTGCAATACCTTCCCTGAAAGACAAAAGAACGCGGCACGGGCAGCAGTGCCTTGAAACAGGCTGCAGCCCGTCGTCGCCAAATGGAGAGACTGACAATGAAAGCACTTCTTTTGGGCCTCGGCCTGATCCTGATGGCTGCCACGGCGGCATCGGCTCACGACTATAAAGTCGACGCGATCACCATCGACCACCCCTGGGCCAAGGCCTCGATCGGCCAAGCCAAGGCGGGGGCCGCCTATCTCACTCTGATGAATGACGGCGAGGCAGCCGACCGTTTGGTTGCGGTGCGGGCCGACGTTTCCGAGATTGTCGAGCTGCACACCCACACCATGGAAGACGGTGTCATGCGCATGCGCGCCGTACCGGCCATCGACGTGCCGGCCGGCGGCAAGACCGAGCTGAAGCCGGGCGGCCTGCACATCATGTTTCTGAACCTGAAGGGTCCCTTGGTCGAGGGAGAGAGCTTCCCGGCGACCCTCGTCTTCGAGAACGCGGGAGAAGTCGTCGTCGAGGTGGCCATCGAGGCGGCGGTCGGCGGGGGGCACGATCACTCCGCGCACGAGGGCAAGGCCGGCCACAGCCATAGCCATGGTTCCTCAGCCACCGAATAAGTGGACGTCTTGGAGAACGAGACAATGCACCATCGGAACATCATTTCCGTCTCCGGTCCCGGCGCTCTGCTCCGCCGCGCGACGTTGTTCTTCAGCTTCGTCGCTATGCTCATCCTGGCGGCCCAGGCGGCGGTGGGCGACACGAGCAAGACCCGGCTCTTCCTCAACCTCACCAGCGATGACGTCTGGAGCAATCAGATGGCCTTCGGCTACGCCAACAAGGTCATGGACCAGGGGCACGAGGTCGTCGTGTTCCTCAACGTCCGTGCGGTGAAGCTTGCCCATCGCAGCATTCCGCAACCGGTCGAGCCCCAGCGCGGGCTGACGGCGCGCGAAGAGTTGACGGCGCTCATAGAGCGTGGGGCTCGAGTCTTCATCTGCCCGAGCTGCACGGTTCAGGCCGGCATGTCGCGGGAGGACTGGATCGACGGCGTCGAAGCCGGCGGACCCGAGCTGATCGCGCTTCAGATGGACCCGCTGTCGATGATCGTGTCTTACTAGTCCGGTTGACCGGTGACCTTGGTTTCCGGTCTGCTCCAGCCTAGCAAGGACGATGGGAGAGGGACGTGAAGATCAGCGCGCGTAACGTGTTCAGCGGCCAGGTCACCGACGTGAAGACCGGGCCGGTCAACAGTCAGATCAGGGTCGATATCGGGGGCGGCAACATCATCACCTCGATGATCACCACCGATGCCGCCGCCGATCTCGGCGTCGCCGTCGGCAAGGAGGTCAAGGTGATCGTCAAAGCCTCCGAGATCATGTTGGCGACGGACTAGTACCAAGCTGCGATGGGTGAAACGCATCGCGGCTTGGCTAGCGCGACGGCGCGCCCGCAGCGAAGCGAGGAAAGCCTGCGTGGCGTTTGAACGCCATACAGGCCGCGGTGAGTTCTACTCATCGCGGCCTGGTACAAGTCGACTACGGGCCCGCTGAGCCTATCGGCTTGGCGGGCCTGTCGACCCGCGCACGATCAGCTCGAAGTCGAGCGGACTGGGCGGAGCCGTCTCCTTTCCCGCCAGGATCGACAGGAGGTAGCGACCGGCCAGGGCACCCATCTGCTTGCGCGGCGTGCGCACGGTGGTCAGGCCAGGCGGCAGGCTGGCGCTGAGCCACATGTCGTCGAAGCCTGTGACCGATACCTCGTCGGGCACCTTCAGCCCGAGGCTCTGGCATTCCAGCAGGGCGCCGTAGGCAAAGGGGTCGGCCCCGCAGACCACCGCGGTCGGGCGCGGTTCTCTGGCCATAAGCTGGCGTAGTGCTGCGCGGCCCTCCTCGACACCGAAGGGCCGTTCCATGGTGCGCGCCGGGTCGAGCGTCAGCCCATGTTCCTCCAAGGCTGCGCGCACGCCGGCGAGGCGCGCGGCCGCTCGGTCGTTCGTCGCGGTCCCCCCCGAGATCATGGCGAAGCGGCGATGCCCCATGTCCAGCAGGTGGCGGGTGACCGCGGCTGCCGCAGCCCGGTTGTCGAAGCCGATGCAGGGATGGGTCCCGTCCGGTCCGGCGACCCACGTCAGAACGTAGGGCACATGGCGCTGGCCGATCAGCCGATAGACCGACGCCTCCCGCGCGGCGCCGACCAGCATGAGCGCGTCGATGCCGCTGGCCAGCATGTTGCGCAGATGGTTGCACTCCTGCTGTGGCTCGTAGCTCGAGGAGGCCACCACCAGCGTGTAGCCGGCGCTGGCGATCTCGCACTGCAGAGCCTCGAGCGTGCCGCCGAAGAGGGTCGAGTCGAGCGAGGGAAAGATCGCCCCGATCAAGCGCGAACGCCGCGACGCCAGGGACCGGGCGGCGCCATGCGGCACGTAGTCCAGCTTCTCGATCGCGGCGTCCACCTTGGCCTTGAGCTGCGGCCGCACGATGCCCGGATTGTTGAGGCAGCGCGATACCGTGGCCGGCGACACGCCGGCTTCCTGCGCGACATCGTCCAAGGTCGCGCCGGAGGTCTTGCCGGCTTTGAACGTGTGATCAGGATCGGTCGGCATCGGCCAACACCCCGACTGGTAACTGAGTGCCCGGCAAAACACTAAGCCAAAACCGGGCGTCGACTGGATGGAAAACAGTGGCAGCGTCCAAAACGCGCTTGACTCCCGAAAGCGTAAGATGGTTCGCTATTTGAAAGCGCTTTCAGAAGACTGTCAAACAGGACTGAGAGGCGGCTCCGGGAGAAGGCTGATCCAGCGCCTGCGCGCTCTGTCGTATCGCGACGGAGGGCGCGTAGCATCAGCGCTTCAAACGACCTGCCTGTCGCATGGAGGAAACAGGTGAGATGACCATCCGCTATCTCAAGAAGGCAACCAAGACGGCGGTGAGCACCGACGACGAAGTGCGCCCGATCGTTGCCGAGATGCTCGCCCGCATCGAAGCGGACGGCGAGGAGGCCACCCGCGGCTATGCCCGCCAGCTCGACGGCTGGGAAGGCGACATCCTGGTGTCCGGAGATACCCTGGCGGAGGCCGAGCGGCGGCTGCCGGAAACCGTCAAGGACGACATCCGCTACGCCCATGCGCGCGTGCGCGACTTCGCCGAACGGCAAAGGGACTCTCAGCAGGAGTTCGAGACCACCTTGGTCGACGGCCTGGTGGTGGGGCAGCGTCTCATTCCGGTGACCACAGCGGGCTGCTACGTGCCTGGCGGTCGCTATGCCCACGCGGCCTCTGCCATCATGAGCTGCTGCACCGCCCGCGTCGCCGGTGTCGAGAACGTCATCGCCACTTCGCCAGCCAGCAAGGAGCGTGGCGGCATTCATCCGGCGATCCTCTTTGCCATGAAGATTTCGGGCGCCGACCGGATTCTGGCGCTCGGTGGGGTTCAGGCCATCGCCGCCCTGACCCTCGGTCACTTCACCGGGCATCTGGCCGACATCGTCGTCGGCCCCGGCAACCGCTTCGTCGCCGAAGCCAAGCGCGTGCTCTTCGGGCGCATCGGCATCGACGTCATCGCCGGCCCGACGGAGTCCATGGTGGCCGCCGACGGTACGGCCGACCCGGCCATCGTCGCGGCGGACCTGGCCGGCCAGGCCGAGCATGGGCCCGACTCGCCGGTTTGGCTGGTGACCACGGATGCGGCCTTGGGCGAGCGGGTGCTTGAGCTCATGCCGGAGATCATCGCCGCGCTGCCGCCGGTGTCTCGTGCGGCGGCCGAAGCCGCCTGGCGCGACTATGGCGAGGTCATTCTGGCCGATACCCGCGAAGAAGCCTGCAAGGTCTGCGACGACTATGCGCCGGAGCACCTTCAGGTGCAGGCGCAGGACCTCGACTGGTGGCTGCGTCACCTGCGCAACTACGGTTCGCTCTTTCTCGGCGAAGAGACCACTGTGGCCTTTGGCGACAAGTGCTCCGGGCCTAATCACATCCTACCGACGCGTGGCGCCGGCCGCTATTCCGGCGGTCTCAACGTGCAGAAGTTCGTCAAGGTGCTGACCTACCAGCGCATGACCCGCTCGGCGGCGCGGGACGTGGCGCAGGTGGCCTCTCGCATCTCCCGCCTGGAGGGCATGGAAGGTCATGCGATGACCGGGGACGCGCGGCTCGCCAAGTATTTCCCCGAGGAGCGTTTCCAACTGGAAAGCGGGTTCAGCGAATGAGCCGGCCGGAGGACAAGGCGGTCTTCACCAAGCCCTTCACGCAGCAGGAGCCGATCGCCGAAGAGGCGATCGCCAAGGCCGTCGAGGTCATGCGCCACGGGCGCCTTCATCGCTACAACACGTTGGAGGGCGAGATCTCCGAGGCCGCATTGCTGGAGGACGAGTTCGCCACTTATCTCGGCGTCCCCTATTGCCTCGCCTGCGCGTCCGGCGGCTATGCGATGCATGTGGCATTGCGCAGTGCCGGCGTAGAGCGGGGCGCGCCCGTGCTCACCAACGCCTACACGCTCTCTCCGGTCCCCGGTGCCATCGACAATGCCGGCGGCCACGCGGTGCTCGTCGAGATCACCGATCACTACACGATCGATTTCGCAGACCTGGAGCGGAAGGCGGAGGCGAGCGGCGCCAAGTTCCTCCTGCTCTCCCACATGCGCGGGCACATCGCCGACATGGATGCCGTCGTCCAGATTTGCCAGCGCCGCGGCATCGCCCTGATCGAGGATTGCGCCCACACCATGGGCGCTCGCTGGAAGGGCCGTAAGAGCGGCACCTTCGGGATTGCCGCCTGTTTCAGCACCCAGACCTACAAGCACATGAACTCGGGCGAGGGCGGGTTTCTCACCACGACCGATCCAGAGCTGATGGCGCGCGCGGTCATGTTCTCAGGCTCCTACATGCTTTACGACCGCCACGTCGCGGCTCCCGATCAGGAGGTGTTCCTGGAGGTCCGCCTCGACACGCCGAACTATAGCGGCAGGATGGACAATCTCCGCGCGGCCATCCTGCGGCCGCAGCTTCGCATGCTGGATGAGAAATGCCGCGGCTGGAACGCGCTCTATCGGACGCTGGAGGAAGGCCTGCGGCGCGTGCCGGGAGTGACCATGCCGCTTCGCTCGCCGGATGAAGACTATGTCGGCAGCTCGATCCAGTTCTCGCTCAACGGCCTGTCCGAGACGCAGTTTCACAGCGTCCTCGCAGGCTGCGCCGAGCGCGGCGTCGACCTCAAATGGTTCGGGGCGGAGGACCCGAAAGGCTTCACCAGCCGCTACGACAGTTGGCGCTACCTCCCGCCGCAGCAGGACCTGCCGGAGACCCGGCGGGTCTTGTCGCGTCTCTGCGACATGCGGGTGCCTCTGACGTTCGACGAGGCGGACTGTCGTCAGATCGTCAAGGTGATTGCCTCTGCGCTGGCGGCCCTGGAGGTCGAGAAGGTTTAGCGGCGCAAGTCCGGGCAGGATCGAACACCTTGATGGCCTCCATCGTCGTGGCCGCCTTGCTGCTCTTTCTGCTGAGCCGCTTTCCGCTGCGCAGCTTGCTCAGCAAGACTCTCGGCGAAGCGGGGCAGTGAAGCTGACTTCTTCGCGGGTACTCGTACGCTGCAGGTTTGCTGTGGCCCAAGAAGTGCTGAAGTAGTATGTGGAGCAATATTTCTATTTAGCGATATAAACGGTGTCGATAATGGGCTTGTTTTTTATAAGTGATGTGGGCCTTTCCCGAAACAAGAGTCAGTCTTAAGACAAGGGCAATATTTTACAGCCTTTACTAGGGAAGAAAAAGAAAAATACATCAGAAATGTAGGTGATTGGGTTGGCGGTTCTCTGTTGGGGACAACGAAGGGGCCGGTGGGTGCACCCGGTTCCCTGACTTCGGAGAGATTCCATGGCAACAATCGCATCAGAGTCCGCCACGACCACCACTGACGTCTCGGCTTTCGAGCGCGTGGGCAAGCTCTCGTTGCTGTCCTTCGGCCGCAGGCTGTCGGTGACCCAGAAGCTGCTCGGCGTGGTCAGCCTCTGCGTCTTCTTCACCGCGCTGGTCGGCGGAACGGCCATTTGGCAACTGTCAAAAATCGGCGGAGAGATCGAGTCGATTGCCGAGCGCGACCTCCCGGTAACGGAAGCGGTCAGCAGGATCACAATCCATCAGTTCGAGCAGGCAGTTCTTCTCGAGCGGGCGCTGCGCCTCGCTGCTTTGCATCGCGAGGTCGACAGAGCGCACCTCGAAGAGGTGACGGCTGAGTTTTTGCGCTACGCCGAGCTAGTCGATCGCGAGATTCTCGAAACCGAGGATTATGTGGCCAAGGTGATCGAAGAGAGCAGGACCGACGAGGAGAGGGCCGAGTTCAGCAAGGTGCTGGCTGGCCTGAAAGCCATCGAGGTCGAGCACATAAGCTACAACGAACATGCGCGAGAAGCCCTGTCATTGCTGGACAGCGGCCAGGACGAACAAGCCTTCGAGTTGATCGCGGATATCGAAGTCGAAGAGGACAAGCTCGATCACGAGCTGGAGGCTCTGCTCTTCGAGCTGGAGCATTTCACCTTGCGTGCTGCGCAGAACGTAGAGGCGCATGAACGTGCGGCGCTCACGCTGATGATCGTCATGTCGGCCGTCAGCACGCTGCTCGGATTTGGCCTAGCCTACTGGATTGCCACCCGAGAGATCTCGCGTCCGCTTGGCGAGGTTGTGGATGCCCTGAAGCGTCTGGCAGCCGGCGATACCAGCGGCAGCGTCGCCGTGCGCAGCGACGATGAGATCGGCGAGGCAGCGCGCGCCTTCGAGACCTTCAAGCAGCGGACCATCGACCTCAAGCAAATGGAGCAGGACCGTGCCGCGCAGGAGGCACGGGCGGCGGAAGAGAAGCATGCGCAGATGATCGAGCTCGCAAGCAGCTTCGAACAAAGCGTCGGCACCATTATCGATACCGTTTCCACTGCAGCCGGGGAGCTGCAGCAAACGGCCGAGACCTTGGCCTCGACCGCCGAAGAAACCAGCGGCCAGTCGACCATCGTGGCAGCGGCTTCGGAGGAAGCATCCAGCAACGTACAGACGGTGGCCTCGTCGGCTGAGGAACTGTCTGCTTCCATCACCGAGATCAGCCGACAGATTAGCGACTCGAATCAAATTGCGGGTCGTGCTGAGGCCGATGCCGACAAGGCCAACGAAGCCGTGGCCGGTCTGGCCGATGCCGGTCAGCGGATCGGTGACGTGGTCAGCTTGATCAAGGACATTGCGGAGCAGACCAATCTCCTTGCCCTCAATGCCACCATCGAAGCGGCGCGGGCGGGAGAGGCCGGCAAGGGCTTTGCGGTCGTGGCGTCCGAGGTGAAGTCGCTCGCCACTCAGACGGCCAAGGCGACGGAGGACATAGCCGCGCAGGTGTCCGGCATGCAGTCGGCGACCGGAGGCACCGTCGAGTCGATCGAAGGCATCACCAAGGTGATTAAGCAGATCAGCGAGAACGCGACGGCTGTCGCTTCGGCGGTCGAAGAGCAGAATGCTGCGACGCAGGAGATCTCACGGAGCATCCAGGAAGCGGCCAGCGGGACTCAGGAGGTTGCCAGCAACATCACTGGGGTGCAGGCGGCCGCTGAAAAAACCGGTGCTGCCTCTGGGCAGGTGTTGAGTGCGGCAGGTGAGCTCTCGCGGCAATCGGAGGCGCTGAGCCACCAGGTGGCGGAGTTCGTCTCCGGTCTTCGGGCTGCCTAAGCAGGGGAGTGTCTTGGCCGCTAGCCAGGGCTCTACGCCTTGGCTCGCTCCAGCGGCATCTCGCCGGCTTGTTTCGGGCCAGAGGGCTCGGTGATGGCAGGCGCCGTTTTCGGTGCCAGGGCGGCCGGCGGGCGCCGCCAGGGGCTGCTCTTGAAGAAGCGCACCATGTAGGCGATGCCGATCAGAATGGCGAAGCCGCTCAGGTTCACCAGCGCAACCGAGAGAAGGTCGCGGCCGATCTGATCGAGCACCATGCCGGCAATGCGGGCCAGCACCATGGAACAGATGAAGGTCGAGAGCGCTTGCTGCCCGACCCGCACGACCGGCATCAGCAGCGGATGGGCGAGGATTTCTTTGCGGCCGTGCAGGGCGGCGATGCAGAGATAGGCCAGCGCCATGAAGTGCAGCCAGCGCAGCAGGCCGAAATCGGTCTTCGCGAAGAGCGCCGTCCACGTCATCTCGCGGAACTCCCGGATCGATGCGACCTCTGAGGCGATCGGCCAGTAGTAGATCGGGAACATGACGATGACGAAGGCGGCGCAGGCGATGACCAGGCCGCGCTTGGGCGGCGGCGGCGTGATCCATTTGGCCGCGATGGCAAAGCCGGTGAAGAAGATCAGCGCCCATCCGAAGGGGTCGAAGAACCAGGTGCGGTCCGACCACCACTCGGCCGGCAATCGGAAATCGAAGTACTGATTGGCCAGCCAGAGCGCGAAGACGGCGGCGATGGGCAGCAGACGGTGCACCAGGGACAGCGCCATGACGAAGGGCACCATCATCAAGAGCACCAGGTACATCGGCAGAATGTCGAAGTAGTTGGGCACATAGGTCAGGGTCATCAGCCCGACGAGGCCCTGCATGGGGTCGTTGAAGAAGGGATGCAGGTTGAGCTGCCCGACGTAGTCGCGGGTATCGAGCAGGTCGGTGCCGATCACCACCACGAAGGTGACCGCGAAGAACATGGCGATATGCGCCCAATAGACCTGGAAGCAGCGGAACAGGATGCGCGCGCTGCCGAGCCCAAAGCCCTGCTTGATGAAGATGGAGCCGAAGGCGAGGGCCGATGCGAAGCCCGAGCAGTAGACGAACATCTCGGTCGCGTCGGACGGACCGAAGCGGGCCGGGATGTAGCTGGTCCAGGGATTCGCCGGCACATGGGCGATGAAGATGATCAGCATCGCTATGCCGCGGAAGAAATCCAGGCGCAGATCGCGTTGGCTTCGTTGCTCCAACTGGCTCATCGCGGTCTGCGCCTGGTCATTGTCATGCCTCGTTCGCCACCAAGGCCGGAATGGCGTCCTGCGACACCGCGGCAGCGGCGCGGGTCTCTTCCGGAATGCGGCAGAGGCCGATCGCCGTCGCAAATCGCCCGGCCGATGGCGCGGCCGTCAGCATAGCGAAAGGGATGGCCAGCAGGAAGGCCGCCAGCAGCGGCGCGGCCCAGGGCAGCACGCTGGGAAGCTGCCAAGCCAGCACGCCGAGCAGCAGCGCGCCGACGAAGGTCTGCTGCCAGTAGGCTTGCGCGGCTTCGGAAAAGTAGAGGCGATGGCTACAGCGGCGCTGCGCCTCCCAAAGAATGCGCCGACCGAAAGCCAGCCCCGCGGCAAAGCGGGCGATGGCGAAGCTGACCACCGGAGCCGTGAGCGCGGAGAAGACGATCTCCAGCATCGCGCCGCCGAGCAGCGGCAAGGTGCCTCCATAGGCAGCGCGGCGTGCGGGTGAGAGCAGCGTATCGAACAGCCCCATCAGCTTCGGCATCAGGCTCATGGTGATGACGCAGACGAACAGCGCGATACCAAGATCGACGGGATAGGGCTCGTCGCCGCCCGGCAGGAAGGACTGGCAAGCGCCGAACGCGATGAACAGCATCCAGAAGGGCGCCCCGAGATACATCAGGATGGCGAGGACGAGCTGCAGGCGGCTGACCGCCGGCAGGCCCGGCATGGCGAGCAGAGCGGGGTTCAGGTACTGCAGATTGCCCTGGCACCAGCGCAGCTCGCGCTTGACGAAGTCGGGCAGCGAGGGCGGGTTCTCCTCGTAGCTCTCGTCTTCGGCGGCGACCACCCGCACCTCGTATCCAGCCCGCCGCATCAGCACGGCCTCGACCTGGTCGTGGCTCAGCACATGGCCGCCGAGGGGGCCGCGGCCGGGCAGGACCGGCAGGTCGCAGTGGTCGCGAAAGGCTTTGATGCGGATGGCGGCGTTGTGACCCCAGTAGGGACCGCAGTCGCCTTGCCACCAGGCGCTGCCGGCGGTGAAGGCGCGCATGCCGTGGCGCATGCCGAACTGGAAGACGCGGGCGAAGAAGCTGGTTGCCGGCGCGCCGACGACCAGGCCTTGCAGAATACCGATTTCGGGATGGACCTGCATGCAGCGCACCAGCCGCAGGATGGCGTCGGCGGACATGGCGCTGTCTGCGTCCAGCGGGATGAAGAGATCGTAATTGTTGCCGTAGCGCAGGCAGAACTCGCGCACGTTGCCGGCCTTGAAGCCGGCGTTGTCGCTGCGCCGTCGGTAGTGGATGCGATGCGCCTCGTGCGCCCGCAATTGCCATTCGCGGACAGCGGCTTCTTCTTCCGCGCAAATCTCCGGGTCCGAGCTGTCGCTCAAGACATGAAAGGCGAAGCGCTCTCCGACGCCGGCGTCGTCGAGCCCCTGCTGCATCGCTTCCAGCCGGGCGATGACTGCATGGGGGTCTTCGTTGCGAACCGCGACGGCCAATGCCGTGCGCAGGACGATGGGCTGGTCGCCCTCGGCATCCCGCCAGGCCGGGTTGACGTAGACGGCCGTGTCCTTGGCCAGCCGTGCGATCATGAAGCCGATCACGGCATTCCAGAAGCCGATCGAAAGCCAGGGCAGCGTCACCACGAAGGCGACGAGCATGCCGACCTCGGGAATGGTCCAGCCGGACGTGGCCAGCAGGGTCCACATCATGGCTGTGAGGGCGGCAATGGTCGCACCGTTCAGAAAGAGCACCAGCAGGCGCCGCAGGATCATGCTGCGGGGGGTGGCGGTGACAATTTGAGGACGGGGCGAGGACGTGCTTGCCTCGCTGGTACAGTTGGCGATGTCACTATACATAGAATGAAAACCTACAGTCCCCCCAATCGAGCCTAACCGAGTGTGAATTGCTCGGCTGGGCGGATATAGGGGCGTAGGAACGCCGCGTCCATTGGATAGGTTAGGTGGCAAAACTGTCATCACGTTCCCTTTGGCTTGAGGAAGCCGGCCGCGCCGCGCTGCGCGACACGGATGGCTTCTCCGGTCTTGACGGTGACGTCCCCATCAAAGCGCTTTGGTCCGGCATAAGTCGCGGAACCGAACGCCTTGTTTTTGAAGGAAAAATTCCAGAAAGTGAGTTTCGCTCCATGCGTTGCCCTTATCAGGAAGGCGCGTTTCCCTTCCCAGTTAAGTATGGCTATGCGCTTGTGGGGGAGCCGCTGGGGGACAAGGACGAAACAAAAAGGGCACCCGTTTTTGTGCTTCACCCTCACCAGGAATTTATCTCCGTGAGAGGAAACGACGTGCATCCGCTGCCCGAAGACGTGCCGCCGAGGCGCGCAGTCCTAGCCGCCAACATGGAAACGGCCCTGACGGCGACGTGGGATTCCGGCGTCGGTGCGGGCGACCGAGTGCTGGTCGTGGGCGGCGGGGTCGTCGGGCTCCTGACGGCCTTCGTCGCCTCCGCCATGCCCGGGACCGAGGTGACGGTCGCCGATCTCCTGCCCGAGCGGGCCGAGGTGGTGGAGCGCTTGGGCGCCCGCTTCTGCCTGCCCGAGGCGGCGCCCGGCGACCAGGACGTGGTCTTTCACGCCAGCGCCAGCGAGGAGGGTTTGGCCTGTGCCCTGGCGTCGGCCGGCCAGGGCGCGACCGTGGTGGAGATGAGCTGGTACGGCAGCCGCCCAATCCGCGCGCCGCTGGGCCAGGCCTTTCACTCCCGCCGGCTGAAGCTCATCTCCTCGCAGGTCGGGCGCATCCCGGAGGGGCGGGCCCTGCGCTGGAGCTATGCCCGGCGCTTGGCGACGGCGCTGTCGCTTCTGGCAGAGCCGGCGCTCGACGCGCTGATTACCGACGAGGTTGCCTTCGCCGATTTGCCGGATCGCTTGCCTGCCATTCTTGCGCCTTCTGCGTCCGGCTTGATGACCGTCGTTCGTTACGACTAAGCCCACCAAGAGGTCCCCTGCATGTATTCATTGGAAGTCCGCGATCACGTCATGATCGCGCACAGTTTGGCCGGCGAGGCCTTCGGTCCGGCGCAGCAGTTGCACGGAGCCACCTATGTGATCGATCTGGCCTTCATGCGTCCGGCCCTGGACGAGAACGACATCGTGGTCGACATCGGCTTGGCGTCCGAGGCGCTGAAGCGGGTGCTCGCGCCGATCAACTACCGCAACCTCGATGAGCTCGACGCGTTCCGTAACCGTCGCTCGACGACCGAGGTGCTGGCGAAGTGGGTCTACGACCGCATGGCCGAAGAGATCGCCGCCGGGCGCCTCGGCCCGGCCGCAAAAGGGATCGTACGCCTCAAGGTCACCCTCAACGAATCCCACATCGCGCGCGCCGCCTTCGAGGCCGACTTGCCGCAGTCTTGAGGGCACCGAGATATGCCCGAAGCCTGGTTCGCCGTTCCCGGCGCACTTTCGACGCTGACAGGCGGCTACATCTACGCGCGCCGGCTCGTCGCGGCCTTGGCCGAGCTGGGCTGGCGTCTCGACGTCGTGCCCCTGCCGGACAGCTTCCCCTTTCCTACGCCGGAGGATGTCGACGTGGCCTGCCGGCGGCTGGCCAGGCTCGACCCGAGCCGCCCCGTTCTGGTCGACGGCCTTGCCTTCGGCGCTCTCGACAGCGGCTTCCTGGCCAATGCGCGCCAGCCCTGGGTTGCCTTGGTTCACCACCCGCTTGCCCTGGAGGCGGGCCTGTCGGAGAGGGATGCGGACAGGCTGCGGCAGACCGAGACGGCTGCCTTGGCCACGGCTCGGCAGGTCATCGTCACCAGCCCCAGCACCGGTCGCTGCCTGATCTCCGACTACGACGTGCCGCGGCAGCGCTTGACGGTCGCCGAGCCGGGCACCGACCCTGGAAAGAAAGCCATCGGCAACTTGCAGGTGCCGCGCCTGTTGACCGTTGGCACCCTGACGCCGCGCAAGGGCCACGACGTTCTGATAGAAGCGCTCGCACGCATCACCGAGTTGTCCTGGGATAGTCTTTGGGCGGGCAGCACGGACCGCGACCCCGACACCACCGCGGCGCTCGAGCGTGCCATCCACGCGAAAGGTCTGACTGACCGCATTGTCCTGACCGGCAGCCTTGAAGCGGACGCCCTGTCCAACTGCTACGTCCAGTCCGACGTCTTCGTTTTGCCGAGCCGCCACGAGGGGTTCGGCATGGCCTTCGCCGAGGCTTTGGCTCACGGTCTGCCCGTCGTCGGCTGCGCAGCCGGCGCGGTGCCGGAGACCGTGCCATCCGATACCGGCCTATTGGTGCCGCCGGACGACCCGGAGGCTTTGGCAGCAGCCTTGGCCTCTCTGCTGACCGACCCGGCACGACGTCTTGCCCTGGCCGAGGCTGCCTGGCGCCACGGACGAAGCCTGCCGCGTTGGAACCAAACGGCGGCGCAGGTGGCTGCGGCTCTGACCAAGGCGCTGGTTTCATGAGCGGCTTCTCGCCGGAGTGGCTAGCCCTGCGCGAGGCGGCGGACCGGGCCGCGCGCGCACCGTCGGTGCTGGAGTCTGCTCGACATGCCTTCTCGGGTGTGCCGCGCTGCAACGTCTGGGACCTTGGGGCCGGTACGGGTGCTTCGTTGCGCGCCTTCGCCGAGCTTTTGCCGCAGGAGCAGCACTGGACCTTGGTCGACTACGATTCCGCCAACCTCGCGGCCGCCGGTCCGGCGCTGGAGCGCTGGGCGGACACCAGCGCGCAGCGTGAGGAGGCGCTGGAGCTTGGCAAGGATGGTCGGCGACTCACGGTTCGGATGCAGACGGCCGACCTGTCCCAACTCCCTGCCGGAACGGTGCCCTGGGATCGCGACACGCCGAACCTGATCACGGCGTCGGCGTTGCTCGATCTCACCTCCGCCGCTTGGATACAGGCCTTCGCCGAAGCTTGCGCCGCCAGCGGCACGGCCGTGCTGGCAACGCTGAGTTTTGACGGATGGCTCGGCTTCAGTCCGGAACACGAAGACGACGCGGCCGTCCGCGAAGCCTTCTCCATCCACCAGCAAGGCGACAAGGGTTTCGGCCCGGCCCTTGGGCCGAACGCGACAGCCGCCCTGGCGGCAGGATTGGAGAGTCGCGGCTATCGTGTCATGACGGCCGAGAGCCCCTGGCGCCTCGGCCGCCGCGACGGTGCGCTGCTGTTAGCCCTCATCGAGGGCATTGCCGAGGCCGTGGCGGAAACGGATCGGCTTCCGGCATCCAGTCTTGCGGCGTGGCGCGATCAGCGTCTGGCCACGCTCGAGAGCTTGATCGTCGGGCACGAAGACCTGTTCGGCTATCGGCCGGCCTAGCTCTTCGTCGAGCCACCTTTCCCGAACGCGCAGTCGTAGAGCACTTCGCCCTCGCCCAGCGAGTAGGCGGTGACCTCCGGGCGCAAGGCCTCCGACAAGGCAGAGATCGGCGGCAAGTCGAAGGCGCTCAAGCCCGAGCCGATGATGATCGGTGCGACCATGACATGCAGCCGATCGAGGGCGCCGGCTTGGAGGAAGCGCGCGACCGTGTTGGCGCCACCCTCGACCAAAAGGCGCTGGAGGCCATGCGCGGCCAGCGCGTCGCGAATGGCGCCGGGCTCCATGGCGCTCTCCGGGCCGCAAGCAACCTCGACCAGCTCGACGCCCTTTGGCACCGCTCCGCCTTGCTTCTCCGCGCGGACCACAAGACGCCGTACGCCGTCGTCCTTCAGGCAGGTGACATCGTCCGGCACGCGGCCCTTGGGGTCGATCACGACGCGGGCGGGAGAGGGGCCATCCACCAGGCGGACGGTCAGGCGGGGGTTGTCCGCCACCGCCGTGCCGACCCCGACGAGGACCGCATCGCAGAGCGCACGAAGCCGGTGAAGGTGAACGAAGGCGACCGCGCCGTTCACGTCGCGCGACTGACCGGTCACCGTGGCGATGCGGCCGTCCAGCGACTGTCCGAGCTGACCGATGACCCGACTTTGTCCCGCCGGTAGCGGTTCGAGCAGTGGCCCGTAGACGCGACCCATTATTGTCTCCGGCGCTGTAAAATCTCCGTGTCCCTTATGGCGGGCGTCAAGAATCTGCCTCCAAGCTTCCCCATCTTCGGGCGGGTAGCGGTCCAACAGCGAGAAGCCAATCATCGTGAGCTCATATAGCAACGGTTCCATCGACCACCGCCAAGACGGCGGATCTCTGCCGGCCCATGACCGGGCCAACGGACGAGGCATGCGCAACGATCAACATAGGCCTGATGCCTTGGCAAGCCTGCTGGCCGACAGCAGCTCCCTGTCGGACGAAGGCTCGCTCGCGGTCGAGCGCGCGATACCCGAGCTTCGCCGCGGGCGCCCTGTCGTCATCCGCGGCGCGTCCGGTGCCGCGTTGCTCGTCGTCTCGGCGGAGAGTGCCGAGCCTGCCCTGCTTACCCAACTGCTCGAGCAGCCGGACATTCGCCTTGTTCTTCCGGCGGAGCGGTTGCAGCATATCGGCTTTGCCGCGGAGCGACCTCAGGCCATTCTGATCGCCGGCTGGAACGAGGCGCGTCTGAAAGAGGCAGTGCTCGCACCGACGCCAGCGTGCCTCGTACCTCTGTCCGCAGATGTCGACATGGCCTTGCCGCAGGCGGAGGCCGGTTTGGCCTTGCTGAAGCTGGCGCACCTCTTGCCAGCCGCGCTGGCCGTCGCGCTGTCGCCGGCGGGCCTGTCCTCCACCTTGGTCACGCTGACAACGGTCGACATCACCGGCTACCAGGATCGTTCGGCCGCCGCCTTGACGATTGCCGCGCGCACGCCTGTGCCGCTGTCAGAAGCCGTGGACAGCGAGTTCGTCGTTTTCCATGGGGGCGACGGCGAGAGGGACCAGTTGGCGATCGTCATCGGCGAGCTCGATACGACGGGCCCGGTGCCGGTGCGGCTGCATTCCGCCTGCCTGACCGGCGACCTCTTCGGCAGCCTCAAGTGCGACTGCGGCGACCAGCTCCGCCGCGCGGTGCAGGACATCTCCATGCTTGGCGGCGGAGTCATCCTCTATCTCGACCAGGAGGGCCGCGGCATCGGCCTGCGCAGCAAGATGCGGGCCTACGCTCTGCAGGCAGCACAGCATGACACGGTCGACGCCAACACGCTGCTCGGCTATGCGCCGGACGAGCGGCGTTACGCGGCCGCTAGCCGCATGCTGGACCTGCTTGGCGTCACTGAAGTGATCTTGCTGACCAACAACCCGGAGAAGATCCGCGCCCTGACGACCGCCGGCATCGACGTCGTGTCTTCGCGGCGCGTTCACGGCGAAGTCAATGCGCACAACTGGGGTTATCTCGCGACCAAGGCCGCGCGTAGCGGCCACTTACTGGATGCCCTCAGTCTGACGAAGAGCGACGGGTAGACGCTCGACTCCAGCCGGCGCTGCCGTCCTTCCCGAGGCTCCTCGCTTTTCGAGTCCCATTATGCTGCCGGCCTGGCGAGTCCGGCGTGACCCGAGAGGGATGAGCTGCGCCGTCGGAACGAAACTTACGTATGATTGTCGTTCCGCCGGCCAACTTGTACTTATGTCCTTGCATCTTCTGGCTGCTGTCGCAATTGACGGCGAGGTTGGCGTGGTTGTTTGGACGTAAGAGAGGGCTGCAATGAGAAAGCGTGCGAAGGCTGAGGGACGCTCAGTCGCGATCTCGCTGAGGAAGCTGACAGGGCCGGTCATCGGAGTGATGGGGGCTGGCTTGCTGTGCCTTCCGGTCGCGACCGAGGCGGTGGCCAACGGGCCCGCCGCGACAGGAGAGCCTGCGCCGGTGCCGCTCGTTTCCCGCAAGCTCTCGCTCTGGGGTCTGTATGGCTACGACTCGCCCGGAGCGAACGCCGCCAATGGGTCGGCGGGCGCGCAGGGCGGGCTGGCGTCCGCGTCACCAGCCGCCTCACCGTCGCCGCAGGCCGTCGCGTCCAACCCGTCGGCATCCGGCGGCTCCGGAGACGAGTGGACTTTCACGCTGGGATTGGGCGTCGGGGTGGCCCCCGACTATGAAGGCTCGGAAGACTATCAGCCGTTGCCGCTCTGGTTCGGGCGCGCCGAGCGCGACGACAATATCTCGGTCGGGATTCGCGGCACCAAGCTCAATGCCAATCTGGTGCCCGACTCGATCTTTCGGGCGGGGCCGGTCCTCAACTACCGCTTCGGGCGCGACGACGTGGAGAACGACCAGGTCGACGACCTGCAGGATGTCGACGGCACCTTTGAAGTCGGGGCCTTTGTCGGCGTCGAGATGGACGTGGCCAACGGGCCGGCCGTCTGGGGCGCCGGTCTCGAAGGGTTGCAGGGCACCGGCGGTGGCCACAGCGGCTTCCTCGCGACCTTCGAGCTCTTCTACCGGACGCCGCTCAGCGATCGTTGGAGCTTCAAGCTGACCGGCGACAGCACCTGGGCCAGCGAGGACTACATGGAGGCTTTCTTCGGGATAGATGCCGACGACTCGGCGCGCAGCGGCCTCAGTACCTACGATGCAGACGCCGGCATCAAGGACGTCGGCCTGACCGCGGACATTAACTATCGCATCGATCAGAACTGGGGTGTCGGGCTGATCGCCGGCTACAAGCGCCTGCTGGGCGATGCGGCGGACAGCCCGGTGGTGGACGACGTTGGCGACCCCAACCAGTTCTTTGGCGGGCTTTTTGGCTCCTATCGCTTCTAGAAAAAATTGCGATTTGTGACGTTCATATGAAGGCAAAGGTGCTCGCCCGACAACATTAATCACTTGTTGATCTCCCTTACTCTACGAGTGGATTCTACTCGACGAGGACCGGGACCGTGAGCACGACCAAGGCGAAGCTGGATCGCGCGCTGACGTGGCGCTATCTGCTGGCGCTCAGCTTGGTCGCCTGCCTCTCGACCGGGGCGTTCCTGGCGCTCTACCTGACCCTATCGGCGCAGGAGCAGCAGGCCGGTCTGATTCGCGAAGTGGCGAAGCAACAGGCGGCCAGTCAGCGGGTTGCCTTCTTCGCCAATGCCTACGCCGCAGCGCAGAACGGTCTCGACCGGGAAGACTATCACCGTGAGCTTGGGCGCAGCATCCGCACCATGGAGCGCTCGCATCAGAATATGATCGATGGCTTGGGACTGAAGGAGTCCGACGTCGTCCGCGTCCGGGAGCTGCTGTTCAGCGGCGACAGCCCCTTCGACGAGCAGGTCAGGAAGTTCTTGAGCCACGCCAAGCTGTTTCACGCGCTGCCCTGGCAAGAGGTCCGCAAAGACCATCCCTACCTTCTGGCTCTGAACCTCGCCGGCATGAACTTCATTCCGCAGGGCTTCGATCTCATCTCCGATATCCTGGAGGACGAAAGCCGCGAAGCCATCCACTACCTCGAAAACTTCGAGATTGCCGTTTGGCTGACGACCCTGTGCCTTCTCTTGCTGGAGGCTCTGCTGATCTTTCGGCCGCTCGTGCGAAAGGTGCAGAGCATTCTCGGTGCTTACGAGGAGCAGAGAGAAGAAAGCGAACGGCTTGCTGAGTCGGCGAGCAGCGCCAACCGAGCGAAGTCGGACTTTCTCGCCTCCATGAGCCACGAGCTCCGCACGCCCCTCAACGCCATCATTGGCTTTTCCGAAGTGATGTCGAAGGAGTGCTTCGGGGCTCTTGGAAACCAGAAGTATCGTGAGTATCCGCAGCTCATTCATCAAAGCGCGCAGCATCTCCTCGAGATCATCAACGACGTTCTGGACCTTTCGAAGGTGGAGGCCGGGCGTTTGGAGCTGAACGAGACCCGTTTCGAGGTCATGGCGTTGGTGGAGGAGTGTTGTCTGGAGATGGCCGGTCAGGCCGCAGCCAAGCATATCGAGTTGTCGGCCTTTATCGACGGCAGCCCGCGCGTCGCCTATGCGGACCGACGCCTGACCAAGCAGTCCCTGCTCAATCTCTTATCCAACTCGGTCAAATTCAGCGAGCGGCACAAGGTCATCAATATTGGTGCCGGCTTCTTCTCGAAAGGGCAGTGGGGTCTGGTCGTGCGCGACCATGGCGTTGGCATGCGGCCGGATCAGATCGAAAAGGCGCTGCGGCCGTTCGAGCAGATTGAGAACGTCCACACGCGCAGTCATCAAGGGACGGGCTTGGGCCTGGCGCTCGTCCACGAGTACATGCGGCTCCACGGCGGGCATCTGGAGATCACCTCGGAGCTGGGAAAGGGCACCGAAGCCGTTCTGCTCTTCCCCGGCTATCGGGCCATCCGCGAAGCGCCGCCGCGTGCCGATGGCCCCCTGCCGGACGCTAAGGTCAACCCCGAGAAAGCCTGGACGCCCAGCAAGGTCGCCTGACCGCGTCTGCAACGTGGGTTTCCGCGCCGGCGGCCGAGCACGGCAGCCTGGTCGGCGGCATCGAGGACCGCGTCCTCGAAGCGACGACCTATTCGGCTCCGCTGGCAGAGGCGTGATCTTCTAGGTCGGCTGTGCGGCGCAGAACTTCGTCGTAGCCGCGGCGTTCGCCTGTCGGCTGCCAGCCGAGCCTGCGGTAGAAGCCGTGGGCGCGCACGCTCGAGTCCGGGTTGGAGAGCAGCCAGATCTCTCGGTGGCCTGCCTCGTAGAGCCAGGTTTCGACCAGGCCGAGAAGCCGCTTGCCGATGCCTCTGCCTTCGAAGCCCGGCCGCACGGCCACGACCTGCACCTCGCCATTGGACCGGTCGCCCATGGCGAAGCCGACCACCACGCCCTGTTCCTCGCAAAGCCAACCCTTGACGTCCCCCGCCATGGCCTCGGCCAGCGAGGCCGGCGTGATGCCGTAGTCTTCTTCCAACTCCTCCAAGGTCACCGCGTTCTCGCGGGTGGAAACCCGCAGCTCGAAAACCGCTGGAAGATCCTCGACCTGCATCTCGCGAAAGATGAGGGGCATGGGGGGCCACTCCGTCGGGTGCTTGAGCGTTTCGGAGGTCCGAAGCCCGCCTAGTGACTTAGCTTCTGTTGAAGCGCTTGGACTCTGCGAGATGGTCAGCCCCGTCGGTCCACGCCAAGGGGTCCCAGCCGTGACGGTCTCGCCATTGCTGGCTCGTCAGCTTCGGCGTGCCATCGGCGATGTCATTGGGATCATAGTAGGCTCCGGCCTCTTCGGTCCAGATGTGTGCAGCGATTTTGACCGCGTCGCTCTGGTCGAGGGAGCCGGCGGCTATGCCCATGGGGTAGTCGGGGCCGTGATCGAAGAACAGAGTGGAGCCGCAGAGCTTGCAGAAGCCGCGGCGAATTGAACTGGTGCCTTCGTACCAGGCAAGACCCTCGTCCTTCTTGATCGTGACATCACGGGGGTGGGCGGCCGTTGCGGCAACGAAGTGACTGCTCACCCGCTGGCACTGCTCGCAGTGGCAGGCGATGACATCGCGGATCGGGCCGTCGACTTCATACGCGACAGCGCCGCACATGCAGTGCCCGCTATACATTTTGCTTCTCCTTGATCGTCTCGTTGCGCAGCCGATGGACGGCTTGCCCATGGCTCAAGGCATCAGCTTAGGCAAAAGCCTAACGCTCGGCGAGCAGGCTCAGCGGCAGGGTGGCATTGCGTTCTCTGCGCGGGTCCCGCTGCGGTCGCCGCCTTCGGCAGACGATCAACCTGCGCCTTCGGTCTCGATCTTTATCATCCGGCCGCAGTGCTTGCAGTGAATGGCATCGGGGTCGTGCCGGTTGAGACCGCAGTCGGGGCAGGTGTAGGCCACTTTGTCGGGGCGAAAAATGCTGCGTGCCAAGCGGAGGAAGAGGGCGACGCCGATGATCATGATCGCGACCGACAGCAGGCGCCCCTCCGTACCGGTCAAGATGATGTCGCCAAAGCCGGTGGTGGTGAGCGTCGCCACCGTGAAGTAGAGCGCATCGACATAGTTGCCGATGCTCGGGTTGTTGCCGAACTGCAGGGCGAAGACGAGGGCGGTGACGAAGAAGATGAAGATCATCAGATTGACCACGCTGACGATGATCTCTTCGTTGCGCCGGAAGAACGGCGTTTCCCGTCGCAGGTCGCGCAGCACCTCATAGGAGTGCAGCAGGCGCAGCGTTCGCAGCACCCTGAGAAAGGCCAGGTTCTCAGCGATGAAGGGGGCGAGCAGCAGAGAGAGAACCACCAGGATGTCGGTGATCGTATAGATCTGCCGCAGCATGCGGGGCTTGTTCGGCGCGATCCAGAAGCGTGCGCAAAGGTCGGCGAAGATCAGAGTGCCGATCACGATGTCGGCGATCAGAATGCCGCGGGTCAGCTCCATCGGCGTGGTGACGATGAAGAAGACGATGGTGCAGACGTCGAAGACGATCAGAGCATAGCGAAAGCGCGCGGCCTTACGACTACGCCCCTTGTAGAGAAGTTCGATCGCCTTTTTCAGTTTTTCCATGCGACTCCACGGCTTCGCGTCAGGGGCTGTCCGGGCCCTCGGGCAAGGTCCTCAGGCAGGGCCCTGCCTAGCGGAAACCATCGCCGGGCGACAGACAAAAGAAACAGGCTAGCCTTGACAAACCCGCACAGATCAATCATTTACCGGTCATAGTCATTGTTCTCGCGATAGCGCGTAAGCGCCGGTTTTACGGCGCCTTGTCCCGGGTACAATTCAGAAAAATCGATGTTTGCTTCGGCCGCGCCCGCAGCAGGATCACTGTCCGGCAATGGGCCGCCCGGAAACCGAGGGCGCTGTGCCGGGCCTAAAGGGACTCTTAATCTTGAAAAGTGAGACGTTTTCCACGCTCGGCTTGGCCGAGCCTTTGCTGCGTGCCCTGAATGCCAGGAACCATACGCAGCCGACACCTATCCAGGCACAGGCGATCCCCGCGCTGCTCAAGGGGCGCGACATGTTGGGCATCGCCCAGACCGGCACCGGCAAGACCGGCGCCTTCGCATTGCCTATTCTCCAGGCGCTGTCCAGCCGGCCCAACCATGCCAAGGGACGCAGCCCGCGCGCCCTCATCCTTGCCCCGACCCGCGAGCTGGCGATCCAGATCGGTGACGAGCTTCGGGCCTATGGCAAGCGACTGCCGCTGCGGCACAGCGTCATCTTCGGCGGGGTCGGCCAGAAGCCGCAGACCGATGCCTTGGCACGAGGGCTCGATATCGTCGTCGCGACGCCGGGCCGCTTGCTGGATCTCCTGCAGCAGGGGCACGTGCGCCTGGACGCGATAACCCATCTCGTTCTCGACGAGGCCGACCGCATGCTCGACATGGGGTTCGTGCGCGATGTTCGGAAGATCGTCGCTGCCTTGCCGCCACGCCGCCAGTCGCTGCTCTTTTCCGCCACCATGCCGGCCGAGGTCGCGCGCCTGGCGGGCGAGCTGCTCAAAGACCCCTTGCGGGTCGAGGTGGCGCCGCAGTCGACGCCGGTCGAACGCATCGACCAAAGCGTCTATCACGTGGCATCCGGCGGTAAGCTGGCTTTGCTGGCGGACATCTTGGCCGATCCGGCCTTTGCCCGGGTCATCGTCTTTTCCCGCACCAAGCACCGTGCCAACCGCGTCGCCGAGCAACTGGAGAAGCGCGGCATCGGTGCCGAAGCCATTCACGGCAACAAGTCGCAGAGCGCGCGTCAGCGTGCGCTGGCCCGTTTTCGCAGCGGGGAGGTCGGGGTTCTGGTGGCCACCGACATCGCCGCACGGGGCATCGACATCGAAGGCGTGACCCACGTCGTCAACTTCGAGCTGCCGAACGAGCCGGAGAGCTACGTCCACCGCATCGGCCGGACGGCGCGTGCCGGCGCTGCCGGCGCGGCGGTTGCATTCTGCGATCCGGCGGAGCGCAGCTACCTGCGCGATATCGAGCGCCTGATGGGCCAACGCCTGGCCGTGATCGGCAATGCGCCGGATGATCTGGAGGAGGTGCCGCAGCAGGGGCCCCGCGGACACCGGGGCGGCGCGGCGAAGAAGCAGCGGCCACACCGCGCTCGGGGCCGCGGCAAGCCGCACCCCGCTGCCGCGCAAAATCGAAACGACCAGCGCCGCAGGCGGGCGCGAGGTGAGAAGAAGGCGGCGTAGCGCGCTGCCGGCACCTCAAGCGGTAGGTCGCGCGCTGCGCGACCTACCGGTCGTCAAGCGTCGACCTTCGAGGCCGGCGATTACTCAGCGCTGTTCTGGATGTCTTCGCCCAGCTGCTCGACCTCTTCGCCGCCCTTCTGGATGGACTCGTCGATTTGCTCGCCGAGCTGCTCGGCGGGGCCTTTTTCCTGTTCCTCGCAGGCCGTCAGGCCGGTGAGGAGCAGCAGAGCTGCAAACAGAAGAGCGATCGATGGAACCTTGATCGATGTCCGCATGGCTCAACCTTTCTTTCTCATGTCCAAGCCGTTCGTCGCCTTAGCACCGACTGCGAGGCTCAGGCTATGTTCAGCCTGAACAGCTCGCATGCAGCCGGCGGTTTGAGCAGATCTTCAACGAAGCAGCTTGCATCCCATACCTTCCAGATAGGTCAGGCGCCGGGCAATCGGGTGCAACCGTCGACCGAAGATTTGATGTGAGAAAAACTCTTTAACACACTGAAATCGCCTGTTGTCACGGCGCGAGATATTTTTGCGTCATGTCCAATCACCGGCCGCCGCTAAGCGCGGCGCGTCTCCCTAGGCCTTGCGCTCGAGCCATGCGGCCAGCCCCGCGTTCAAGCCTGTCGTGCCCACCAGGCGGGCGAATTGCTCGCCCTCGATGGCGAGCCCCTCATCGATCGTCGCATTCAGTCCGCGCGTGACGGCGCGGAGGACGGCGGCGGCGGCCGGCGCCTGATGGCGCGCAACGCGGCGCGCCATG
Organism: Rhodovibrionaceae bacterium; assembly: GCA_028282405.1. Classification (GTDB taxonomy): domain Bacteria; phylum Pseudomonadota; class Alphaproteobacteria; order Kiloniellales; family DSM-21159; genus JANQMX01. Next base: position 1,324 of record JANQIA010000458.1, on the reverse strand, counting down.
TCCCGAGCCGCCTGCGGCAGCTCTGCATGCGGCACGACGTGATTGACCAAGCCGAGCTCGAGCGCCTTCGCCGGCGAGAAGGGCTCGCCGCTGAGCAGAAGCTCGAGGGCGCGCTTGCGCCCGGCCAAGCGCGGCAGACGTTGCGTGCCGCCGAAGGTCGGGGGCATGCCGAGGCGAATCTCCGACTTGGCGAAGCGGGCCCGGTCGCTGGCGATGGCGAGATGCGCCGCTTCGGTGATCTCGCAGCCGCCGCCGTAGGCGAGGCCGTTGACGGCAACGATGATCGGCTTGCCATAGGCTTCGATGCGGGCCGTCATGCGCTGGCCACGGCGCACGAAGTCGCGCATCGCCGCTTCCGCGCCGGAGGCGACGCTGCCTGAGAACTCCGCGATGTCGGCACCGGCGGAAAAGGCGCGATCGCCGGCTCCGGTGAGGATGATTGCCTTGACCCTATCGTCCGTCGCCACGGCATCGAGCAGGCCGCTGAGCGCATCGGCCATGGCATAGTCGATGGCGTTGAGCTTCTCGGGGCGATTGAGGGTCAGGGTCGCGATGTCTTCTTGGACGTCGCAAAGGACGGGGTCCGCCATGCGCTGTGCTCCATGCGTTGAGAGAGGGCGCGGAGCTTCCGCTCATCGCGCGGCACGGCGCAAACGAGTAATTCTGTTGTTGGGATGAGTCGGACTCACCTTGCGGCGGTCGCTCAGAACGTGAAGGGTATGGTGTTGTATGTGAGGGTTACGAGGACGGCGTTTGAGAGGGCGAGGTCTGTGTTGTCGAGTTCCTGTCCTCTGAAGCGGTATCGTCCCGAGAGGCGCCAGCGTTCGGTCAGCCTGTAGGAGAGGCTTGGGCTGAGGGAGAAGAAGAAGCGCTCCCCGTCCTCGTCCGTTGCGGCGTCGATGTCTTCGCTGCGTTCTGCGGTTGCGCTGAAGAGGGCTGAGAGCCTTTCTGTGAGGCGGTATGTGACGGTGCTCTGTGCGCGCGTTCTCTGTCTGAGGGAGCCGTCGGATGAGGGTTCTGCGGCGTTGAGGATTGAGGCGCTGATCTCACCCTGATCGAACTGCCAGTCGAGTTGTCCACTGAGGTTGAAGCCGATGTTGGTCTCGTTCTGGCGTCCGTCGGGTTCGTCGAAGCGGGAGTTGGTCAGGCGCAGCCCGACATCGATGGAGCTTGCGAAGCGGTCGTTCGGGGTTCTGCTCCAGCGCGCGGAGAGGCTGTAGTTTTCGGCCTCCGTGTTCTGGGTGTCCTCGCTGTCGAAGTGGCTTGCGGAGAAGACCAGGCCGACCTCGTCCCTTGGGGTGATGCTTTGGATGTAGGCGAGCTG
>JANQIA010000445.1 GCA_028282405.1 Rhodovibrionaceae bacterium | reverse complement strand
TTGAAGAACGCACCGAACAAGGACAACGCCGTTCTCTTCCTGGAGTACCTGACGACCCCCGAGGCGCAGGCCTACTTCTCGGAAGGCAATGACGAGTATCCCGTGGTCGGCGGGGTCGATAAGGCCGAGAGCCTCAAGACTTTGGGGGACTTTAAGGCCGATACGCTCGACCTCACCGCCCTTGGCGAGAATCAGGCGCAAGCGCGTCTGTTGTACGACGAGGTGGGTTATCAGTAAGGCTAGCCCCATCACGTCGCCTTACCTCTCCTAGCCTATCGTTTTCTTCTCTGGTCACTTGCCCCCGCCCAACCCGGCGGGGGCCTCTTTTGTTGTCTGGCTGTCGCCGACGCGACCCGGCAAGGCGCGAATAGCGCTGGCGTGACAGGCGCGGATCGGTTGAGATCTGTGCCAGCAACTGTATCGCCAAGGAGAGGCAAGGTGGCGCAAGATTTTCCCCGCCACGCCAGGGCCGTGATCATCGGCGGCGGCGTGATCGGCTGTTCGCTGGCCTATCATCTGACCAAGCTGGGCTGGCGCGACGTGGTGCTGCTCGAGCGCAAGCAACTCACCTGCGGCACCACATGGCATGCCGCCGGGCTGATCGGGCAGCTCCGCGCCACCCTCAACATGACGCGCCTGGCCAAGTACTCGGCCGAGCTCTACGGCAGCTTGGAAGAGGAAACGGGGATCCCGACCGGGTTCCGACAGCACGGCTCTCTCGCCCTGGCGCTGAGCGACGCCCGCATGGAAGAGCTGTCGCGCGGCGCCTCCATGGCCAAGACCTTCGGTCTCGAAGCGCACGTTCTCTCTCCCTCCGAGTGTCTCGAGAGGAATCCGCTGATCGACCTGAAGGACGTGGTCGGCGGCGTCTTCCTGCCGACCGACGGCCAGGCCGACCCCGCCAACATCGCCCAGGCCCTGGCCAAAGGCGCCCGCCAGGGCGGCGCCAAGGTGTTCGAGCAAACCAAGGTCACTGCTATCCGTACCGAGAAGGGCTGGGCCACCGGCGTCAGCACCGACAAGGGCGACATCGACGCTGACTTCGTCGTCAACTGCGCCGGCATGTGGGGCCGCGAGGTCGGCGCCATGGCCGGTGTCACCACGCCGCTTCAGGCCTGCGAGCACTTCTATATCGTGACCGAAGCCGTTCCCGACCTGCCGAGCGGCCTGCCGGTCCTGCGGGTGCCCGACGAGTGCGCCTACTACAAGGAAGACGCCGGCAAGCTGCTGCTCGGCGCCTTCGAGCCCAAGGCCAAGCCCTGGGGGATGGATGGCATTCCCGAGGACTTCTGCTTCGACGAGCTGCCTGAGGACTTCGAACACTTCGAGCCCATCCTGGAAGCCGCCGTCGCCCGCTTGCCCATCCTGGAGACGGCCGGCATCCACACCTTCTTCAACGGGCCGGAGAGCTTCACGCCTGACGACCGCTACCTGCTGGGCGAAGCGCCGGAGCTGAAGAATTTCTATATGGCCTGCGGCTTCAACTCGATCGGCATCCAGTCGGCCGGCGGCGCCGGCAAGGCCTTGGCCGAATGGATGGAGGCCGGCGAGCCGCCCTTCGATCTCTGGGACGTGGACATCCGCCGCATGCAGCCCTTCCAGGGCAACAAGCGCTATCTCGTGGCGCGCGCCGAGGAGACTCTCGGCCTGCTCTATGCCGACCACTTCCCCTATCGCCAGTTCGCCAGCGCCCGCGGCATTCGCCACTCGCCGCTGCACGAGCGCCTGGCCGAGAACGGCGCCTGCTTCGGAGAAACGGCCGGCTGGGAGCGGGCCAACTGGTTTCTGCCCGCCGAGGCGCGCGGTAACGGCGAGGTGCCCGAGTATCGCTATTCCTGGAAGCGGCAGAACTGGTTCGACTATGCCGCGGCCGAACACCGCGCCGTGCGCGAAGGGGCCGGCCTGTTCGATCTCACCTCCTTCGCCAAATTCCGGGTCGAGGGCCGGGACGCCGAAGCGGTGCTGCAACGCATCTCGGCGAACGACGTGGCCGTCGAGCCGGGCCGCATCGTCTACACCCAATGGCTCAATGGCCGTGGCGGCGTCGAGGCCGACCTGACCGTCACCCGGCTCAGCGAGACCCTCTTCCTGGTGGTAACCGCCGCCGCCTCGGCGAGACGCGATCTAACCTGGCTCAAGCGCCATATCCCTGAGGAGGCGCACTGCATCGCCACCGACGTGACCGGCAGCGAAGCGGTCATTGCCGTCATGGGCCCCAAGGCACGGGAGGTGCTGCAGCCGCTGACCCCCGCCCATCTCGGCAACGAGGCCTTTCCCTTCGGCACCGCCCGCGAGATCGAGATCGGCATGGGCCTCGCCCGCGCCCATCGCATCTCCTATGTCGGCGAGCTCGGCTGGGAGCTTTACGTGCCGAGCGAGATGGCGCGTCATGTCTTCGACGTGGTCTGGGAGGCAGGCGCGCCACAGGGCCTCACGCTCTGCGGCATGCATGTGCTGGACTCCTGCCGCATGGAGAAGGCCTTCCGCCATTTCGGCCACGACATCACCGACGAGGATCACGTGCTGGAGGCCGGGCTCGGATTCGCGGTCAAGGCCGACAAGCCGGCCCTGCGCTTCGGCGATTTCCTCGGCCGGGATGCCGTCCTAAGCAAGAAGCAAACCGGGCTCTCCCGGCGCCTTCTCCAGTTCAAGCTCGAAGACCCGCAGCCGCTGCTGTACCACAACGAGCCGATCTGGCAGGACGGCGCCATCGTTGGCTATCTCACCTCCGGCAACTACGGCCATCACCTGGGCGGAGCGATTGGGCTCGGCTATGTGCCCTGCGAGCCGGGCACCAAGGCGGCCGAGCTGCTGTCCGCCAAGTATGAGATCGAGGTGGCCGGCGACCGCTTCGCCGCGGAAGCCAGTCTGAAGCCGCTCTACGATCCCAAATCGGAACGCATGCGGCTTTGATGAAACGGGCGCAGGGCTAAGGCCTGAATCAACTTCGGATTCGGGACGCTAGCCAAATCTACGACTTTTGTTTGATTCTTCGATTTGAAATTACTCACAGAAGCTGTCAAGCTGATCATAGGAGTATTAAAATCGAAAAATACACAAGGCGTAGCAGGTCGTGTTACCCTTACTTATCGCTCGCGGGCCCTTCATTCGTTCGTGAAGCTTTGTGTTGCGAACTTGCCTTGAGATTACTGCGCTGAACCCTTTCTACAAAACGGCAGCATACGCCGTGAAATGTCGTTAAGATCAGCGCCAACCCTCAGTGGAGAAGTCGTTATGGTTCGCAAACTTTTTATCGCTGCGGCCCTCGTGGCCCTCGTCGGAGGCACCAGCGGTGCCGTGGCCGGCGAGCAATACGTCGATGAGACCGGCTTTGCCATCAGCGGCTACGACCCGGTCGCGTTCTTCGGCTTGAAACAGTCCCCGGTCGGCGAGAAGCAGCCCAAGGCGGTCCCGGGCAAGGCATCGATCACCGCCGAGTACAATGGCGCCAAATGGGCTTTCGCCTCTGAAGAGAACCGCGACAAGTTCCTCGCCAATCCCGAGAAATACGCGCCGCAGTACGATGGCCACTGCGCCTATGGCATCGCCCAGGGCGGCAAGGTTCCGGCCAACCCGAACCTCTGGCGCATCGTCGACGGCAAGCTCTATCTCAACATCACCCCGAACGTCGTCGGCTTCTGGGAAGCGGACGTTCCGGGCCACATCGTCAAGGCCGACCAGAACTGGGAGGGGGCCGAAAGCAAGCCGGCATCCGACCGACAGTGGACGTCGATCAACGACAACCAGGGAACCTACAAGACCCTGGCCCCCATCGACGGTTAAGCAGGTGTAACCTTGCGGAGCTTCGGAGACTCCAAGGCCTTGATACAGGTGTTCCAGGCTCCGCGCTTTATCAATGCGTAGAATCAACCAGCCTACCGGAGAAATGCTCATGTCTGTGAAATCTCTCGCCTTTGGCTCTGCTTTCATCGCCGGTGCCGTCGCCACCGCTTTGATCGGCGCCCAGACCACCCCTGCCGCCGCCGCCGCCAAGGAGAAGTGCTACGGCATCTCCCTCGCCGGCCAAAACGACTGCGCCGCCGGCCCCGGCACCACCTGCGCCGGCAGCTCGACCGTCAACTATCAGGGCAATGCCTGGACCCTTGTCCCGGCCGGCGACTGCGCCAAGTACGGCGTCGATACGGCCGATGCGAAGTACAAGCTGCCCGACGGCCGCAAGGGCTCCTTGGAGCCCCTCAAGCGCGACCTCCCCAGCACCTAAGCTGGACCGTCGCTGACGCGACGTTACGACGGGCCTGCCGCGAAGCCGCCCAAGGGTGTGCTTCGCGGCGGCGCACCGTTTGGCGACCCGAAGCCCTGCGAGCCCAATCTGCTGTGACTCGACCGCATTCCATTCCCGCGCGGGCCGGCGTCGGCCTTAAGCCTCAGCATTACGAGGCGATCCTGGCCGAACGGCCGGATCTTGGCTGGCTCGAGGCCCACGCCGAGAACTACATGGGCGCCGGCGGTCCGCCCCACCGCTACCTCACCGCCATCCGCCAGGACTATCCCATCTCGCTCCATGGGGTCGGCCTGTCGATCGGCAGCGAAGATGGTCTCGACGCGGACCATCTTCACCGCCTGAAAGCTCTGGTCGACCGTTATGAGCCCGGCCTCTTCAGCGAGCACCTTGCCTGGTCGAGCCACGGCGGCACCTACTACAACGACCTGCTGCCGCTGCCTTACAGCGAGGCGACCCTTGCCCGTGTCTGCCAGCATATCGACCAAGTGCAGTCGCTGCTGGGCCGTCAGATGCTCCTGGAGAACCCCTCGACCTACGTCAGCTTCTGGGTCAGCACGATGGAGGAGATCGACTTCCTCAAGGAGGTCGTCTCGCGCAGCGGCTGCGGCCTGCTGCTGGACGTCAACAACGTGCTGGTCTCAGCCGTCAACCACGGCTTCGACGCCGCGGGCTACATCGATGCCTTCCCGATCGAGGCGGTCGGCGAGATCCACTTGGCCGGCCATGCCGAGACCTGGGACGGAGAGGCGGAAGACTGCGGCGCGCGCGTGCTAATCGACGCCCACGACCGTCAGGTCGACGATCTTGTCTGGACGCTCTATGCCCGGGCCTTGTCGCGCAGCGGCCCGCTGCCCAGCCTGATCGAATGGGACAACGACCTGCCCGACTGGCCAACTCTCTTTGCCGAGGCCCAACGCGCCGAAGGAGTGCTGTCGGGCGGGCGCCTGCAAGCGGCCGTCGAACCGGCGCGAAGCGCAGCCCATGGTTAAGCTGCAGGACAGCTTTGCCGCCGCGCTCTTGGAGCCGGAGGCCCCCCTGCCACCCGCCGTGTCGCGCGGCGGCTCACCGGCCGTGCAGCGCCGCTTCGACATCTATCGCAACAACGTCACCAGCAGCCTGATCGAGGCGCTCAAAGCCAGCTTCCCGATCGTCTGCCGCCTGGTCGGCGACGACTTCTTCAAGGCTGCCGCGACCCTCTACATTCGGCAGGAGCCACCGCGCTCGCCGCTGCTGTTCCGCTACGGCGGCAGCTTCGCCGATTTCCTCGAGAGCTTTCCGCCGGCCGGCTCGGTCCCCTATCTCAGTGACGTGGCCCGGCTCGAGTGGGCCTGGCTGCAGGCCTACCACGCTGAGGACCAAGCTTCGCTGCCGCTGCAGTCCCTGGCAGACGTGCCTCAGGAGTCTTTGCCCGAGGTCCGCTTTGCCCTGCACCCCTCCCTGTCGCTGCTGCGCTCGCGCTGGCCTGTGGTCTCTCTCTGGGCGGCCGTGCGCGACCAGAAGGACAATCCCGGCATCGACATGACGCAAGGCGAGGAGGCTGCCGTCCTCCGCCCCGGCAACGACGTATCCGTTCAACTGCTCCCGCCCGGCGGCCATGATTTCCTGAGCGCCCTGGCTGACGGGCGATCTTTGGCCGAGGCCGCCGCGCTCGGCAGCCAAGCCACGTCCGATTTCGACCTTGCTCATCACTTGCAAGGCCTCTTCACCCTCGGCACCGTTGTCGCCATCATAGCACCCGACCAAGGCTGAGTTTCAAACAGCCCAACCGCTTGAGACGAGAAGGAGGATGCGCCCATGCTGAGCGCTGCAATCGACATTTACGGCCGCATCACACGCGGGCTGAACAGCCTCTTCGACGCTTGGCTGCTCGGCCTCCTAGCGCGCTTCGTCTTCCTGGCCGTCCTCTTCGTCTACTTCATCAATTCGGCGCTGACCAAGGTCAACGACGGGGTGCTCGGCTTCTTTACGATCAAGGATGGCGCCTATGCCCAGATCCTGCCAGCGGTCTTCGAGCGCTTCGGCTATGATGCCTCCCAGGTGCCTGTTTTCCCCTACGGACTGATCGTGGTGTTCGGCACCTACAGTGAGTTCCTTCTGCCTGTATTGATCGTCCTCGGCTTGCTGACTCGGATAGCGGCGCTCGGCATGATCGTCTTCGTCTTTGTGCAAAGCTACGTCGATATCGTCTTCCACAAGGCCGATGCGGCAACCATCGGTGCCTGGTTCGACAACGTCTCCAACGGCGCCATTCTCGATCAGCGTACCTTGTGGGTATTCCTGCTGCTCTATCTGGTGCTGCGCGGACCGGGGCTGATCTCGCTCGACCATGTGATCGGCCATTGGGCCAAGGCCGGCGATCGAAAGGTGGCGCACCGCGTCGGCACCTGACGCCTGACTGTCCTGGCCAGCGGAGCGGGGCTGCGGCAGCTACGCGACAGAACGCCCTGCTTCGTCCTGCTGTGCCGCATGGAGCCGCTGGTGAAACTTGGCGGCGTGCTCCCGCAGGCAGGTGATGGCTTGTAGAACCTCGGCGGCGCCGCGGGAGACCTGATCGGAAGCGGCTTCCGTCCGGCTCACCTCGCCGGAGACTTCGCCGATCACCTCCGAAACCCTTCGGCTTCCCCCAGAGGCCTCATTGACCGAGCGGCTGATCTCCTGGGTCACGGCGTTCTGCTCTTCGACCGCCCCGGCAATGGCCTGCGCCATGTTCTGAACCTCGCCCATCGCGGCATCGACGCGCTCGACCGCGTCGACGGTGGTTTCGGTGGCCGCTTTGATCTGCTCGACCTGCTGGGTGATGCCGCTGGTTGCCTTCGCCGTCTGCTGCGCCAGCGCCTTCACCTCGCCGGCCACAACAGCGAAGCCCTTGCCGGCCTCCCCCGCGCGCGCCGCTTCGATCGTGGCGTTGAGGGCCAGCAGATTGGTTTGCTCGGCAATGTCCTGGATCAGGTTGACGACACCGACGATTTCCTCGGCGGCGCTCGTCAACTGCTGCAATGTCGCGCGGGCGTTGCCGACGGCCCCGACTGCCGCCTGCGACTGCTCCGAGGACTTCGTCATCTGCGTGGTGATTTCAGAAATAGACGCCGAAAGCTCTTCGGCAGCGGCGGCGACGGTCTGAACGTTGCCGCTGGTCTGCGATGCGCTGGTGGCGGCGGCCGAGGCCTGCGAAAGCGTCGTCTCGGCGATGGCCTTCAACTCCGCCGCGCTGCCGTTCATGACCTCGGCCGACTCCGCGGCTGTGCTGGCAGCCTGGCTGAAGCTCTCGTCAAACTCTCCGGCGAGACGGTTGAGGTTCTGCCGGAAGGCCGTGGACTTCGCATCCAGGTATGCCGTGATCACCAGATCGATGTCGAGCAAGACAGCGAGATCGATTGCCCGAAGCAGGGCGACCGTCTTGCGGCGGGCCGCATCCGGGTTGATGCGGCTCACGAAGCGCTTGGCCGCAACGCCGTGCAGTTCCGCGAGGACGACGGCATAGCCGCCGACGTACCAGCTCGGCGCCAAGCCAAGGCGATTGTGGGTCTCGGCAATCCGCTGAACCGACTGGGCATAGTCGTCATCGAAGCGGCCCGAGAACATGCGCCCCCAGTGTTCCGTCTGCTTCTCTTTGGCGTGCTCGATATGCGCGTCGTCGGAGAACATAGCGGCGAGCGAGGGCTCGGTGCTCACGTGGCTATAGAAGGCCTTGAGGATACGCGGCAGCTCGCGTTCGAGGACAGGCATGAAGCTCTGCAGTTGGCTCCGAACGCCGTTGTCGATCTGAAAGAAGCGAAGACGATCTGCGATGCTCACTGACATAGTGCGTCCAACCTTTTTTTGTGCCACCACGAGGAAGAGAACAGGAGGCAGCATGGTTCTCGTTATAGGGTGAGCGCGATTGGACCAAGGAAGCCTTAATTCCGTATAAAAAGTGCGTTAAAAAAGGACAACTCAGCACAAACGTCGCACGAACGTCTCCCAGTTCGTCGGTGAAGCTGAGTTTGGCTCGCTTCGCCGAATGCCGGCGAAGCGCTGTGCTGTGCCCGGTTGCGTCTAGCCGTTGCGGACAGACGCCAGGAAGCCATCTACCTCACTGCGCAGGGTCTCCGACTGCTGCGCCAACAGGCTGGCGGCCTCCAGCACCTGGGTGGCGGAGTGGTCGGCTTCGCTCGCCGCCTGGTTGACGCCGGAGATGTTGCTGGTGACCTCTTGCGAGCCGTCGGCGGCACGACCAACCGTCGAGGCGATCTGCTGGGTCGCGGCGCCCTGCTGCTCGACGGCAGCGGAGATGGAGGCGGAGATCTCGCTCATCTCCCGAATGATCTCGTTGATGCTCTTGATCGCGGTGACGGAGTCACCGGTCGCCGACTGCATCCCGCCGATCTGCGCGGAAATCTCCTCCGTCGCCTTTGCCGTCTGCGTGGCCAGCGACTTGACCTCGGAGGCCACCACGGCGAAGCCCTTGCCCGCATCGCCAGCGCGCGCCGCCTCGATGGTGGCATTCAACGCCAGCAGGTTGGTCTGTTCGGCGATGTCCTGAATCATGCTGACCACTTCGCCGATCTTGCTTGCGGCCTGAGCCAAGCTTTCGACCTGCTCGTTGGTTTGCGTGACCCTGGCTTCCGCTTCGGTGGCGATCTTGTTGGAATGGGCGACCTGTCGACCGATCTCGGAAATCGAGCCGGCCAGCTCCTGCGCCGCCGAGGCAGCCGCCTGTACATTGCCGGAGGTGTCCTCCGCCGCCGCCGTCACCGCAGCCGCCTGGTTCGTCGTCTGCTCGACCGTCGCCGACATGCCGCGTGCCGATGCCTGCATCTCGGTGGCTGAGGAAGAGACGACCTCGACCACGCCCTTGACGCTCTCCTCGAAGCGATTGGCAAGGGCCAACATGTCCTCTCGCCGCTTCTGCTCGGCTTGCGCCCGCTCTTGCTCGCTGAGGCTACGGGCCTCTTCCGCCGCCCGCAGGTCGTCGCGGAAGACGACCAACGCAGCCGCCATGTCGGCGATCTCGTCGCGGCCGCCGCTCGGCACCTCGGCCTGCAGATCGCCGCCGGCAATCCGCTCCATGGATCCGGCCAGGGTCGTCAGCCGCGCCACCAGGTTGCGGCCCACATAGAGCCACGCGATGGCGACGCACGCGATCACGCTGGCAATGGCGATGATGGAGAGCCAGAGCTTGCCGCTGCCGATCGCAGCCCCCACGGCTTGCGTGCCCGCATCGAGCTCGACGCCCGTCGACTCGACGATGGCTCCGACCACCTCGCCGAGCTGCGCTGCGCTGGCGCGGCTGTCGGCGGTTGCTCCGTTGGCCGTTTCGATGGCCGCAAGCTCGGCGCTGCGCGCGGCGAAGACGCTGTCGTCACCGGCACCGAAGGCAATCAGGGATGCGGAGAGCTCGCGAATTTGCTGCGTTGCCGCATCGTCGGTCAGACTCGCCAGTTCCTTTTCCATCCGCCGTACGGCCGAAGCATAGCGCTCCTTCGCCGGTGGAAGGTTGGCAATGCTGGGCGCCGTGGCCGATTGGCTCAGCAGGCCGACCGTCAGGTTGGCATCAGCGGCAACTTGCAAAAGCGCCGTCAGCCGGCCAACGCCCTGGTCCATCAGTCGGCCGATCGATTCGGCACTCTCGGAGGTCGCCAGCTCGCTGCCGATCACGACCTCGAAGTTGGCGTCGTCAACCATAGGAGTCAGCGTATCGAGGAATTCCTTTTGCAGCTCGGCAAGCTCGCGGCGCATGACGGCGATACGCCCGGCAGCAGAGCCGCGGCTGAGCTGCGGTAGCTTCAGGTAAGTCTCGCGCTGAGCGAAGAGGCCGTCCTCGGCGAAAGCCAGGCTTTCGAGACGAGCCGCCATGTCGATCAGCGCCTGCCGTTGCTCACCCTCCGGAAAGGCAGCGAGACTCTCGGCGAGCTTCTGGAAGTCGGCCACCAGCTTCTCCCGCTCCGGGATGAGCTCCTCCTCGGTGATTACGCTGGAGGCTTGCAGCATGACGCTGCTGGCATGGTTCGCCCAAACCAGCACCTCGAGCGCGCTGCGAAGCTGGGTCACCTCGTTGGCCACCAAAGCGGAAATGGCGCTGCTGGCGCTGCTCGTCGCCTCTTCGCCCGCCATCACCAGCTCGAACTTGGCGTCGTCGATCGCCGTGATCAGCACCTCGAAAAACCGAACGTGGAGCGTTTCCAGTTCTTCCAGGCGCACCTCACGCTGCTGCTTTAGGCCGAGGCGCGCAACGACACTGCCATCCAGGCTCTGCGTCACCTCGCGCAGCTTCGCGATCTGGCCGCGGATGCTCTCCACCGCCGCTGTATCGGCGCCGCGCGCCGCAAGAGCGTCGAGATTCTCTTCCAGTTGGGCAAGCCGCGCCTCAAGCGTCACGACGACAGACTGACGCTGTGCATCGCTGTTCGCCGCAGCGAGCTGTGGCGCGGTGGCGGCAACGGCCGCCGCCTCGGCCTGCAGGCGCAGAGCCTCGGTCATGGCCGGGACGCTGCGCTCGGTCGCTGCCTGGAAGGCCCGGTCGACGCCGTTGAACGCGAACCAGGCGATACCGCAGGCCAGAACGGTCAGCGCGGCAACGCTGCCAAAGGCGAGAAAAAGCCGTGCCTTGATGCCGAAGCGCGTGCCGCCGGCCGTCTGGCCTTCTGGTGTGTCAGTCGAGGCGGTGTCGACGGCTTCGCGGTTGTCGTCCTGGGCGTCCATCGCAGTCATGTTTTGACCTGGCTCTACGTCTTGCTTGTTCGGTAAGTCGTTTCCTGCGGCTGTCAGCCGTCGCGAGGCGGGGCGCGCGTTCGACGCGCCCCGACCCCGCAAGAGGCTAACTGGTGCCGCCGAGGCGCTCGACGGACTTGAAGCTGCCGTCGGGCTGAATGATCGACAGGAAGACCTCGTCCATGCCCTGGTTGTCGCCGGGGCCATAGCTCAGCGTCACGCCGCCGAGATCGAAGCTGCCGGTGTTGTAGATGGCATCGAGCATCGCCTGGCGGGTCACGTCACCATCGATCTTGCGCAAGGCTTCGATGGCGATGCGCCCGGTGATGTAACCCTCCAAGGACACGAAGCCCGGCTCGGCGTCGGGATTGGAGGCCTTCAGCGCTGCCTGATACTCGGCGACCAGCGGAATGGAGCTGTCCCAGGGGAAGGGAACCACCTGCGTCACGACAACACCCGCGCCGTCGGGGCCAAGCTCATCGGCAAGAGCCTTCGAGCCGACGAAGGAAATGTTCACGAAGGTCGCGTCCATCTTGACCTTGCGGGCCAGCTTGATGAACTCGGCGGCCGGCTTGTAGGCGCCGACGATGACGACGGCCTGCGGATCGGCCTTGCGGATATCGAGCAGGGCCGACTTCACGGCGGTCGTGTTGCGCTGATAGGTGCCCTCGGCGACGAGCTGCATGCCGCGCTTCTCCAGCGCCTTGTTGACGCCGGCCAGACCGACACGGCCGAAGCCGTCGTCCTGATAGAGGATGGCGATGCGCTCGTGCTTGAGGTCCTCGGTCAGGTGCTTGATCCAGGCCTCGGTCTCGGCGTCGTAGGTATTGCGCACGTTGACCACGTTGCTGAGCGCCGGGTCGCGCAGGAAGCCTGCGCCGGTGAAGGGGCCGATGAAGGGCACGGCGGCATCGGTGGCGATCGGCTGCGTGGCCTTCGAGGTCGGCGTGCCGACCGGACCGATCAAGGCGAAAACGCGGTCGCCCTCGATCAAGCTTCGGGTATTCTCGATTGCGCGGTCGGGCTCGTAGCCGTCGTCAAGGCTCTTGAGGGTCAGCGTGCGGCCATTGACGCCGCCTGCGCGGTTGGCTTCCTCGAAGGCGGCCAGGATGCCTTCGCGCATGCCGCTGCCCAGCGCGGCAGCCGGACCTTCCAGCGCTGCCGACTGGCCGAAAACAATCTCATTGGCGGAGACGCCGTCTTCCGCGATCGCCGAGCCGCCTGCGGCCAGGCAAAGACCCATAGCGGCAATCGACGCAACAACACCTTGCTTGAAGGGGAAATTCTGCACTGCTCGGTCCTCCTGTCTCGGATCCGTCAGCCGGGAAGCGCACGCCTAAGGGCGAAATCGCGCGTCGGCTGGATTGGCGAGACAGAATTGCTGCCGAGAGTTGATTTCCACTTAATTTCTACGCAATTCAGGTGAATTCTTCGCGTCGCACCCGGTAAAAAACACCCGCTTGAAGTGCACAGCGACCGTCAAGCAGCCCAGATGGGACGCGCCACAGCCAAGACGGCTGCAGCCCAGCCGAAAAGTCGTATTCTAGCTCAGGGAGAAGCGGACGGCAGCGACCGGAGGTAGGCGCATCTCGGGCGCCGCCCAGCGCTCGCCGCCATCTTCCGAGATCCACAGCCCGCCACTGGTCGAGCCGAAGGCCAGGCGCTCGCCCGTCTCGTCGACGGCCAGGGCATGGCGATAGACCAGGTCGTAGGCATGCTGCTGCGGCAAACCCTGGCGCAGCACCTCGAAGCTCCGGCCGCCATCGCGGGTGCGGGACACGACCAGCTTGCCGTCGACGGGAATGCGCTGCTCGTCCTTCACCGCCGGCACGAACCAGGCGGTCTTGGGATCGGCCGGATGGGCAACCACTGCAAAGCCGAAGCCGGAGGGGCGCGCCGCAGGCAAGAGATGCCAGCTCTCGCCCGCGTCTTCCGAGCGGTAGATGCCGCTGTGATGCTGGCACCACATGACCTTGGGCCGGGCGGCACAGTGCGCAAGCTGATGAATGTCCTGCGCGATGGGGTCGTCGCGCTGGTCGGGCGGCATGTATTCGTTGTCCATGCCCCGATTGATGACCTGCCAATTGGTCCCGCCATCGGTGCTGGCCCAGACCCCAGCGCAGGATACGCCGATGCGAACATCGTCGGGATTGCTTGGGTCGACCAGGACGCTGCTGATGCCCGGCTGCTCGCCGCCGGCGACACCCATCCATTGCCGGCGCTCGGGCAGACGCCACAGCGTCTCGACCAGCGCCCAGCTTTCGCCGCCGTCGTCCGAGCGAAACAGGCCACCGGGCATGGTGCCGGCCCAAAGGCGCCCCTCGACGCCGCCCGGCACCATCGTCCAGATCTTGCCGAGCGTCCAAGGGTGCGGATCGTCCTCCGCATCCTCCGGCTTGGGCGGAAAGGCCGGCGCCGGCAGCTCCCGCCACGCGCCCTCTCCGTCCTTACGCCAGAGCTTGGCGCCGAAATGACCGAGGTCGAGCGCGGCCAGCACAGTTTGGCCCTGCGCCAGAACGGCCGATACGGGGTCACCCAGGAAGTCCACCGCGGCGACCTCCCAGCCGCCGTTCCGGCGCTGCAGCTCGAACAACCCCTTGCGGGTGCCAACGTGCAATCGATCGCTCATGCCATCCTCCCTCATCCTCCGGTCAAGGCCTGGAGGACATAGATCTCGTCATCCTCGCCCAAGGGATCGCTGAGCCCGCTGCGGTCGCGCACCGAGCGGCCGTTGACGAAGACCGCTACGTGCCGGCGCAGAGCACCTTGGTCGTCAAGGACGTAGCTGCGCAGGCGTGGGTTCTCGGCGAAGGCCGCGCTCAGCGCTTCGCCGAGAGTACGCCCGGCCACCTGCTGCATCGGCACATCCAGGAAACGCTCGAGCTGGCTGGTGAAGTGAACCCGGGCCATGTGCGGAGACCCCCGTCTTAGCCCTCTCTGGACTGCGCCTCGGCAAGGTAGGCGGCGAGATTGTCGAGGCCGAAGGTCCAACCCTCGCCGTGCAGGTCGCGTGTCTCTGTCGTATCGAAGACCTCGTGACGCAGTGTGACCTCGGTCGCTTGGCCGCGCTCCGAGAACGTGACCGTGACCAAAGTCTCGTGGCCGCGCTGCCCCTCGTCGTCGAGCCAACCCCAGGTGAAGCACAGGCGGGCGTTCTCCTCGATCACACGATAGACGCCGGCGATACGGTGCGGGCTGCCGTCGCTCAGCTGCATTTCGACAAAGTAGTCGCCGCCGACCCGCAGGTCGCGTGTACAGCGCGTGACCGTCGAGCCGGAGCAGCCCCACCAACGGGCAATATGCTCGGGCTCGGTCCACATCTTGTAGACCAGGCTGAGCGGCGCTTCGAACAGGCGGGTGAGAACCAGAACCCGATCTTCGTCCTGTGCTGCCGCGACGGCGCTAGCTGTCTCCACCATGACGAGTCTCCTTGCTCTGCAGTTCGGTGAGATAGTCCTCCAGGCGATCGAAGCTCTGCTCCCAGAAGCGACGATAGTGCTCGAGCCAGCCCGAGGCCTGCGCCAAGGGCGCAGGCTCCAGCCGGCAAGGCCGCCACTGCGCCTCCCGCCCCCGCACGATGAGCCCGGCGCGTTCCAGCACCTTGAGGTGCTTGGAGACCGCCGGGAGGCTCATCTCAAAGGGTTCGGCAAGTTCCGTCACGCTAGCCTCGCCCTCCGCAAGCCGGGCCAGTATGGCCCGCCGGGTCGGGTCGGCGAGAGCGGAGAAGGTGGCGCTAAGACGGTCGGCGGACATGGATTTGGTGAACATCTCGTAATTAACTGATTGGTTAAATAACGGCTCTGGCGATTGCGGTCAAGCTGTAAAGCGAGCCGATGATCGGAAAGGACTCCCCCGTGTTGTCGGACCGCCCCTAGTCCGTCGCAGACAGAGCCGTCAGCCGGCCTCTGCCGCAGGCACGCGGCGGCCGTAGAAGCCGAGGCGCTCTTCCTCGCTGAACTGCACGCCTTGTCGCTCGTAGTAGGAGAATACGGCGACGACGCGCGGCCGTCCTCCTTCGGTCGGCGTCACGCGATGAGCCGTGTTTTCACCCTTGAAGACGCTAAGCGTCCCCGGTGCCTGCACGAGGGAGCTAACTCTGCCGTCCTGCCCCGCCAAAAGACGCGCTACACCGTCGTAGTTCGGGTCGTCTATGCTGCGCAGATCACGGCGATACTGAAAGAGACCGCCAGCCTGCGGCGCTTGCAGCAGGAGGGTTACCGTAAACTCCGCCCGGTCGAAGTGCCAGTTGAGCGCCTCGCCGGACCGGTAAGCCATCACGTTGACCCGGGCCATAGGATCGGCCATGGCGTGAAGGCGCGGCTTGTTCAGGGTGGCAGCGAGGAAGTCGGCCAGCGGCGGCCAATCATAGATGCTGCAGATCAGGGCACCCGGCAGCTGGTCGCCGCAGACTGTGTGGTTGGCTGTCTCGAGAGGCTGCAGTGCCGGATGGTCGTCCGGAAGCCCTGGAACCGACGGCTCGAAATAGACGTTGTGGCTGCGTCGATGGGTGAAGCTGGCGCCGTCCATGACCGGCATGATCTCGGCGAGGCAACGCTCTACGCCTTCGGGCCGCAGAAAGCCCGGCAGATCGAACATGCCCTCCTCAGCGAGACTGTCCCGGCATCGCGCGATCAGCGCCTGTCCCTCGTCACTCTCCGGCTCCTGCAAGGGATAGCGCTCCAGGTCGAGATGGCCTTGCATCGTGATCTATCCCCTCTACCGACGCTGTGATCGGCATAGCTGAAGACACCGCACAAGATCGCGCTATCGCATTCTCGCCGCCAATTGACGCGGCTTGGCAAAGACCGAACGCCTCGACCCAACTCCGTTCGATAGAGATGACTATGCGCTGTGAAGAGCCGGTGCTTCGCTTTGGCCACGACGGAACAAACCGACGTTCCAGGCCTTTTCGTGGAAATAGAAGGCGACGGTGTTGACCGCCGGCTCGATCAAGGCAATGCCGCCGGCGATGACCAGCGAGCCCGTCAAGGCGTAGGCGACACTGAATCCGACGACGAAATGGACAATGCCGAAACTGACCGTTTTCATCAGGTCGCGCATGGCTAGCTCCTCTTCGAGATATGCGATTGCAACTTATTATTATTCTAAAATAAGAAAAGCAAGCCAGCCGTCAAGTGACCCCTTCTAACGGCGTGCGCTGGATGCGACTGTCTTGGCGGCAATGCGCCAGGTCCGTCTTGCTGCCAGCGTATCGGCGAGAGAGACTGGTGCCCCAATCCCTACGGGGCACCTGGAGCCCGGCCATGCATCGCCTTCGCCTGCCGCTCAGCGGCGGCTGCCAGTGCGGGAAGCAGCGCTATCGCATCACGGCGCTGCCCCTGACCCTCTACGCCTGTCACTGTCGGGAGTGCCAAAGGCAGTCGACCAGCGCCTTTGGTCTGTCGATGCCCGTGCCACGGGAAGCACTCCAGTGCGATATGGAGACGCTGGCGAGCTGGCATCGCACAGGGGCAAGCGGCCGGCAGGTCGCCGCGCGCTTCTGCCCCGAGTGCGGCAGCCGTTTGTTCCATGAGCCCGCCCGCAACCCGTCTATTGTCAACGTCAAGCCGGGGAGCCTGGACGATACGTCATGGGTTGAGCCCGTCGGTCATCTTTGGCTGAAGAGCGCGCAGCCCTGGTTCCGCCCGCCGGAGAACTGCCTCACCTATCCGGAGCAGCAGCCGAGCTTCGAAGCGCTCTTCGAAGCTCGGTTTAGAGAAGCAAGCTCAAGAAGCTCTGTCTAAGCCGCGCGGACCTGCTCCAGGAAGCGCTCGACCTCGCCGCGCAAGTCCGCAGACTGCGTGCTCAAGGCTTGGGCGGCAGTCAGAACCTCCCCTGCCGCGCTGCCGGTCTCGTTCGCGCCACGGCTGACTTCGGCAATGCTGTCATCGACGTTCTGCGTGCCCTGCGCAGCCTGCTGCACGTTGGCGCTGATCTCACCCGTCGCCGCCCCCTGCTCCTCGACGGCGGCCGAGATTGACGCGGCAATGTCGTTGATCTTGCGGATGGTCTCGGAAACGCCGTCGATGGCGCTGACGGCCGCACTCGTCGCATCCTGGATGCCGGAAACCTGCCCGCCGATTTCTTCGGTCGCCTTCGCGGTCTGGCTGGCCAGGTTCTTGACCTCCGAGGCGACGACGGCGAAGCCCTTGCCGGCCTCGCCGGCACGCGCCGCTTCGATCGTCGCATTGAGGGCCAGAAGGTTGGTCTGTTCGGCAATGTCGTTGATCAAGCCGACCACCTCGCCGATGCGCTGCGAGGCATCGGCCAAGCCTTTCATGCGCCCGCCAACCTGCTCGGCCTCTTCCACGGCCGCGCCAAGCACGGTCGTAGTCTCCACCACCTGACGCGAGATCTCCTGCACGGACGCGCTGAGCTGTTCCGCTGCGCTGGCCACGGTCTGCACATTGGCGGTGGCCTGCTGCGAGGCCGTCGCCACATTGGTCGATTGCTCGGAGGTGCTGCGCGCGGTCGTGGACATGCCGGTGGCCGTTTCTTCCATCTGCCCGGCGGAGCGGCTGACCTGCTCGACCATCTCCATGACGCTGGCCTCAAAGCTGTCCGCCAGCCGCAGCATGTCTTCGCGCTTCTGCGCCTGGGCCTGACGGGCCTGCTCGGCCTTTTCGGTCTGCAAGCGCTCCATCTCCAAGGCGTTGTCCTTGAAGACCTGAAGCGCGGACGCCATCTCGCCAATCTCGTCCCGACTGGGCACGTCAGGCACATCGGCCTCGACATCGCCGTCCGCCAACTGACGCATGGCTCTGCCGATGCGCGCCACTGGCGAGGCCACCATCCGGTTCAGAACGAAGGAAAGCGTGGCCATCAGCGCGAGCGCAATGACGCCGGCAATCGCCATCAACTCGAAGGCCGCAGCCCAGATCGCGCTTTGGATCCGCTCGAAGCTCCAGTCGACCACGAGCACACCGATCAATTCGGCGGACTTGCCGAAGGCAACCGGCACCGCGACAACCTGGCCCTCGCCCTGCTCCCGGTATAGCACGCGGCCCTCGGCCATGGCCTGCCGCGCAATCTCCGGAAGCTGTGCCGACGCAGCCGTGTCACCAGCCGGGCTGCTTCGAAACTCGGCCACCAGCCCGCCTTCCTTGTGGAAGGCCTGTATGGCATTCACGTCGCTTTGCGGGTCGCCTACCAAGCCGGCATAGGCGCTTTCGATCGCCTCGCTCTTGCCGAAGCGAATGCCACCGCCGATCTGGTTGGCCAGCAACTCACTCAGCGCAACCTGCGACCGACCGGCGTCGGCTTTCAACTGAGACTTGCTCATCATCGTCTGCATGCCGATGACGATTCCAAAGCCCACGGCCGTGCCTAACCCGACGATCAGCAGCAGCTTGTGTCGGATCGACCAATCTCTCGGCGTCTTCATATCTGTACCCACCCTAAGCGACGTTGGCTGCACCGCGCCTGCCGCCTGGGCTCGGCGCGGTGCTGCGAGCCAAGTTTACTAGTCCAGCATCTCGACGTTGACGCCGACGGTGACGGCGCCGATGACTTGGCCGTTCGCCGGGTCGACGACAGGCAGGCTGACCTGGCTCTGGAAGGTCTGGGTCGACTCGTCCATCTCGACGTCGCTGATGTGGACGGAGGAAGGACCGGCCAGGAAAGTCTCTTTCCATTTGGCTTCGTCGCCCTGCCAATAGTCGGAGGTCACATCGCTCTGGCCGACGTTGAGGCCCTTGGCGTCCATGACGAAGATCTCCGTCACCAGGCCTTCGCTGCCGTCCTTCCTTTGCTGAAGGTAGCCGGAGAGCGCATTGCCCAACACGCCGTCGATCATCGGACGGGAACTGGCGCCCGTCTCAGCCCGCCACTGCTTGTCGAGGGTAATGATCTGGTCCTCGCTCAAAGACGAGGTCTCGCCGTTCTGGCTCTTGATCGCCTGAATGACGGCCGGGTCGGAAAGCCAGCCGCGAACCTGGTTGTCGGCGAAGTCGCGCAACGCCGGTTCGAACTCGTTGGCCTGCGCCACCGAAACAGAAAAGGCCAACAAGGCGGCCAAAGAGAGAGAGCGTTTGATCATCGGTTTTCACCTCTGGATGCATGAATGCGTTCCGAAGGCTTACCGGCCAGCCCTTAATAATAGCCTTATTATACCAAAAATTATTCAACTTATGCGAGCTCCACTTTAGATATGTAAAACTGCCCGCAATTCTACAGACTGATCCGTTCGCACTTCGGCGATCAAGGCATGCCACGACCGGGAGGCTCAGCTCTCGGCCGTGGCATGCGAAACTACTGTACTTGCCTGGATTGGCTTGCGACCTGCTCTTCACGCCAAATCAGCGGCTCGCCAAGCCAGGCAGGAAGCAGGAGCTGACAACACCTGGCGTTATCGCGCTCTAGCGCGGGCAGGCGACGTAGCGAAGGTACGGCTTCGGCGCCCGGGAGGACCTGCTCCACGGGCCGACGGACCTGCGGCACTTCAACCGCCAGGGCTACACGGTGCTCGGCAACGTGGTCGCGCGCTATCTCGCGTCGCTGCCCGTGGCCGAGGACTCGTGAGCCGACGCGCCCTCGCGGGTGCTGGGGCTAGGCGGGCCGCGCGATGGCGAAGAGGCGGTTCTCCAGCCCGGTGAGCCGCGCCGTGGCGAACAGGGTCTCGAGCACGAGGCGCGTGGCGGGCGTGAGGTGGAGGCGGCGCAGGTCGGTCAGCTCGCGGTCGAGGCGCACGGCGCGCAGTCCGGCGCGGGTGAACGCGTCGCGCAGTGTGTCGGACGCGAAATAGAGGAAGTGCTGCTCGATGTAGAACTGCTCGAGGGGTTTCGTGAGGTGCCCCGCGGTGAGGTGGTAGAGCGCGCCCCCCACGAGGTCGAGGATGCTCTTCTGGTTCGGCGTCGAGACGCCGATCACGCCCTTCGGCGCGAGCACCTCGCGTGCGGCGTCGAGCAGGCCCACCGGCGCGCGCGCGTGCTCGATGATGTCCCACATCGTGATCGCGTCGAAGCGCAGCCCCTCGCGCTTCGCGAACTCGTCGAACTGGCCGTCCCAGACGTCGAGGCCGAAGTGATCGCGGGCGTGGGCGGTGGCCTCGGCGCAGTCGTCGACGCCGTAGGGCTGCCAGCCGCGGCGACGGGCCACCGAGAGGAAGAGCCCGGTGCCGCAGCCGATGTCGAGCAGCTTCCCCGGCGCGCGCTCCTTCTCGAGGGCGTCGAGCCAGTGCTCGTAGAGCTGGACGAGGGGGTTGTCGGGCCGGTCCTCGTAGGTGAAGTCATAGTAGGTCTTGAGCTCGGGGACCGAGCCCTCGCCCTCGGTGTAGAGGGCCGAGAACATGGCGCGGACCTCGTCGTCGTCGAGCTGGGGCCAGAGGTAGACGAGGCGGCAGCTCTCGCAGTCGTAGATCCGGAAATCGGTGATGCGGTAGCGCAACCGCGCCTCGAGGCCCTGGCAGACCGGGCAGCGAGCGTCGGGATCCGGCTTCACGGGATCGGGAGAGTCGCACATCCGGGCGGCGGCCGTCGTCGTCGTCGAGGCGTCGGACCCCGGGGACGAGGCGTCTGAGGAGCGCTCAGCGATCGGCATCGACCCTGCGCATCGACCCGGAAGCACGGGCTCTTGAGCCGAAGCGGGCGTCAAGCTCCGCGCGCTCCGGGACGATGAGAGGACCGGGGCCAGCGCCCGCCGCCCTCGGGCGAGGGGCGGAGCGCATGGCCCCCCGCGACCGGCTGGAGTAGGTTCGGCGGGTCGGAGGGGGGGGCGGCCGCGGGGGCGTCCCGACGGCGTCCACCGACGAGATTCCCGATGCCCAGGGTTCCGATGCCGCAGCCGCCGAGAATCGCCTGGCCCACGA
>JANQIA010000256.1 GCA_028282405.1 Rhodovibrionaceae bacterium | reverse complement strand
CACGACGCGGTCTACATGGCCCGCATCGCGCCGACGGGCATGATCTTCGTGCCCTGCGAGGACGGCATCAGCCACAACGAGATCGAGAACGCGACGCCGGAAGATCTCTCGGCCGGCTGCAACGTGCTGCTGCGTGCCATGGTCGAAATGGCGGACCGCCCGCGGCAAGCCAAGGCCGCCTGAGGGCGACGAGAAGCGACAGGGAAGCGGAACATCATGGCGCGTGTCCTTCGCATCGGCGGGGCCCAGTTGGGACCCATCCAAAAGGCAGATAGCCGCCAGGCGGTCGTCGCCCGCATGCTGGCTCTGCTCGACCAGGCCAAGGAGGCCGGCTGCGATCTGGTGGTCTATCCCGAGCTGGCGCTGACCACCTTCTTCCCCCGCTGGTACGCCGAAGACATCGCCGAGATGGACGACTACTTCGAGCGCGAGATGCCGAACGACGCGGTGAAGCCGCTGTTCGACCGGGCCAAGGACTACGGCATGGGCTTTTGTCTCGGCTATGCCGAGCTGGTCGAGGAGGGCGGCGAGACCCACCGCTTCAACACCTGCATCCTGGTCGACCGGGACGGCAAGATTGCCGGCAAGTACCGCAAGGTGCACCTGCCCGGCCACGCCGACTACGATACGAGTCTGCGCTGGCAGCACCTGGAAAAGCGCTATTTCGAGCCGGGCGATCTCGGCTTTCCCGTGTGGCGCAGCATGGATGCCAACCTCGGTATGTGCATCTGCAACGACCGCCGCTGGCCGGAGACCTACCGGGTCATGGGCCTGCAGGAGGTCGAGGTGGTGATGCTCGGCTACAACACGCCGGTCGAGAACCAGCACACGCCCGATGAAGCGCCCGCGCTGCGCATGTTCCACAATCAGATGTCCATGCAGGCCGGCGCTTATCAGAACGGCACCTGGGTGGTGGGTGTCGCCAAGTGCGGCGTCGAGGACGGCCACGACCTGATGGCCGGCAGCGTGATCGTCAGCCCGGACGGGGAGATCGTCGCCGAGGCGAAGACGCGGGAGGACGAGCTGATTGTCGCCGACTGCGACCTCGACAAGTGCACGCTCAACAAGACCACGATCTTCAACTTCGCGGCTCACCGCCGGCCCGAACACTATCGCATGATCATCGAGCGCACCGGGTCCGAACCGCCCGCTGCCGAGTGATGGCCGCGACTGCCGGGCCGATCCTCGTCGTCAATCCGAACAGCACGGTCGCCGTCACCGAAGGCATCGATCGCGCATTGGACGATCTGCGCGGTCCGGAGACGCCGGAGATTCGCTGCCTGACGCTCGCCGAGGGGCCGCCGGGCATCGAAACCCAGGCGCATATCGACGGCGTGGTGGCGCCACTTTGCCGTTTGGCGTCAGGCTTGGAGGACGAGGCCGGCGCCTTCGTCATCGCCTGCTTCTCAGACCCCGCCTTGGCCGAGCTGCGGGTCGCCAGCGCGCGGCCGGTCTTCGGCATCGCCGAGAGCGCCTATCGGCAGGCTGCCGCGGGCCCAGGGCGTTTCGGCATTCTTTCCATCGTCGAGGCCTCGGTGGGCCGCCATCGGCGCTATCTCGAGCGCATGGGTCTGCTCGCTGCCTTGGCCGGCGACCGTCCGGTCGAAATGGCGGTGGAGGCTTTGGCGGACGATCCGGAAGCCTCGCTCGCCCGGATGACGGATGTCGGGCGGCTCGTGGTCGAGCAAGACGGGGCGGATGCGCTGGTGCTCGGCTGCACCAGCATGGCGCCTTTCAAGGAAGCCCTGGCCGAGGCGCTGGGCGTGCCGGTGATCGAGCCCTCTCAGGCGGCTGTCTCGGACGCGCTTGCAGCGCTCTCTTGAGCCGAGAGCTTTCGGGCAAAGAGGAAGCTAAGGAAGGCGAAGACGCCCGCCGTGGCGAGGCAGCCGGCCAAGCCCAAGTACTGATAGCTGAGGCCCGAGAAGAGGGTGCCGAGCAGGCGGCCCGTCGCGTTGGACATATAGTAGAAGCCGACGTCCAGTGTGACTCGGCTGCCATGAGAGAAGGCCAGGATCAGGAAGGAGTGGACCGCCGAATTGATGGCGAAGACCGCGCCGAAGATCAGCAGCCCGACGACCAGCGTTGCGGTCAGCCAGTCGCTCGGCCCGGGTGCCACCGCCGCGAGACCGGCCAGGGCCAGGGGGATGACGCTAAGGCCTAACGCCCAGCGTTGAGCCAGCGGAACGACCTTCGACAAGTCGGCCTCTCGCTGCTTCAGGAGGCGCGGGGCGGTGGCTTGGACGAAGCCGTACCCGATGATCCAGAGCGCCATGAAGCCGCCGATCATGAAGAAGGCCTGGCGCATGCCGGCCTCGGTGCCGTCGGAGAGCACCTGGTAGAAGTAGATCGGGATGCCGACCACGAACCAGACGTCGCGCGCGCCGAACAGGAAGACCCGCGCTGCGGAGAGCCAGTTGACGTTGGCGGACTTGGAGAAGACATCGCGGAAGGGCACTTTGGCTTTGCCCTTGGGCAGACCGGGTGGCATGGCGATGGCCACGCCGATCAGGATGATGCCGAGCGCCGCCGCCATGGCGAAGAGCGCATTCTGGAAACCGATCAGCGCCAGGAGGCCAGCACCGACCAGGAAGCCGAGGCCCTTGACCGCGTTCTTGGAACCGGTGAGCAACGCCACCCAGCGGAAGAGCTGACCATGGGCGTTCTCCGGCAGCAGCAGCTTGACCGCGCTTTTGGAGCTCATCTTGGTGAGGTCCTTGGCGACGCCGGCGACGCCCTGGACCAGCATGACGAAGACCACCGAGAGCGCCAGGGTCCAGGTCTCGTCGAGCTGGGTCAGGGCCAGGAGCGCGCCGATCTGCAGCGCCAGGCCGGCGTAGAGCGTGGCGGTCAGGCCGAAGCGCGCGGCGAGCCAGCCTGCCGACAGGTTGGTCACCATGCCCATGAACTCGTAGAGCAGAAAGAGGTAGGCGAGCTGGATGGGGCCGAAGCCGAGCACGTGAAAGTGCAGCAGCACCAGCATGCGCAGGGCACCGTCGGTCAGCATGAAGGCCCAATAGGCGGCGGTGACGACGGCGTAGGCGGCGAGGCCGCCCTTGGCCCCTGCGCTGCTTTGGCTCGTCGTTTCGCTCATGCTGCGGACCTCTATGCGAGAGAGGCTGCCACCATCCGGGTCACGTCGGCGAGGCGCCAAGCGTAACCCCACTCGTTGTCGTACCAAGCATAGACCTTCACCTGTGTCCCGTTGATGACCATGGTACTGGGTCCGTCGACGATGCCGGAGCGCGGGTCGTTGATGTAGTCGCTGGAGACGAGGGGTCGCTCTTCGTAGCCCAGGATGCCCTTGAGCGGGCCATCCTCCGAGGCGGCTTTGAACAGCGCGTTGACCTCTTCGGCGCTGGTCTGGCGCTCCACTTCGAAGACGCAGTCGGTCAGGCTGGCATTGAGCAAGGGCACGCGGATGGCATGGCCGTTCAGCCGGCCTTCGAGCTCGGGATAGATCATGCCGATGGCCTTGGCCGAGCCGGTCGAGGTGGGGATGAGGGAATTGAGCGCCGAGCGGGCGCGGCGCCAGTCCTTATGCGGCCGGTCCACAATGGTCTGGGTGTTGGTAACGTCATGCACCGTGGTCATGGTGCCGTGGCGAATACCGATATTCTCATGGATGACCTTCACAACCGGTGCCAGGCAGTTGGTGGTGCAGCTCGCGGCGGTGACCAGGTGATGCTCCGCCGGCCGGTAGAGGTGGTGGTTGATGCCGTAGACCAGGTTGAGCGCCGGGGCTTCCTTCACCGGTGCTGAGACGACAACCTTCTTGATGCCGGCTGCGTAGTAGGGCGCGACCTTGCCCGGGGTCTTGAACACGCCGGTGCAGTCGATCACCAGCTCGACGCCGAGGTTGGCCAAGGGCAGGTCTTCGATACGGCTCGCGGTCCGAAAGCCCATGCGCCGGCCGTTGACGGTGATGCTCTCGCCGTCCTGGGCGAAGTCCGCCGGCCAGCGTCCATGAACGGTGTCGAACTCCAGGAGATGCGCGTGCAAGGCAGCATCGCCGTCCTTGTCGCTCAACAGGAGGATCTCTCCGTCGTAGCCCTCGTCGATCAGCGCGCGCAGCACCAGCTTGCCGATACGACCCATCCCGTTGATGGCCAACTTCGCCATGAACACGTCCCCTCGACGGCTGTTTCACCGCCGCCGGGCTTAACGCAAAGGCCAAGTCCGGCGCAATCGCGCTGCGCGGCCTTGTGTGTTTTTCTGCCGTTGCATCCCAGCCAGAGCTCTAGGCGCCGGCTTGCCAGAGCTTTTCCCAAGCGATGGTGTCCTGATAGCTGTGCCGGCCTTCGAATTGCGTCCAGGGCCAGTCGCTGCCCCAGACCAGTTGCTCAGGACCCAACTCTTCGAGCAAGGCCGCGAAGAACGGCGCGATCCGACGCGCCGCCTCGGTGGAGCTAAGATCGGGGAAGGCGCGATAGGGCGCCGAGGTCTTGACGAAGAGGCGCTCCTTCGGTGCCGACAGGATGGCTTGGTGGCCTGGGCATTCGCTCGGGGTGGTGCCGGCTGGCAGCCCGAAGTGGTCCACCACCACCAGCCGGCAGCGTGCCAGCAGTTGAGGCAGCACGCTTGGCAGAAGCTTGCCGTCGCACTGCACCTCCACGTGCCAGCCTGCCGCATCGACCGCATGCAGCAGGTTGTCCCAAGCGTCGATCTCGATCGGCATTGTGCAGGGATGGCCGATCAGATTGAGCCGAATCCCGATGATCCCGGCCTCGGTCATCTCCGCTAACAGGCCACGGTCGGGTGTTTCCCTGTCATCGTCCAGCACCGCGACGCCCCGGAAGGCTCTGGTGTTCCGAGCGCCCGCGTGGAGTCTCAAGGTCTCCAAGAGAAAGCTGTTGTCGGAGCCGAGAAAGCTGGGCTGCACCAAGAGGGCCCCGGCCTTCCCTGTCTCTGCCAGCAGGGCATCGTAAGTGCGCGGCGCGGCGTCCTGCGTCGGCGTATAGCGG
This sequence comes from Rhodovibrionaceae bacterium, assembly GCA_028282405.1. Classification (GTDB taxonomy): domain Bacteria; phylum Pseudomonadota; class Alphaproteobacteria; order Kiloniellales; family DSM-21159; genus JANQMX01. Next base: position 6,390 of record JANQIA010000256.1, on the reverse strand, counting down.
CGGCTCTCGGCCATGGGCAGGTTTGCGAGGAAAACATGGGCATGCCCGTCCACCTGGCCATCGGATAAGCCCATCAGGCGGTTGCCGCCCGTCACCTGCATCGGAACCTCGTTGACTTTTATAGTTCTATATAGAAGTATTGTTCTAGAGTTTGGTCAAGAGGCAGCTTGTGCAGCAGCGCAGTCTTTCAGGTGACGACCGCTTGCCGGTCTATCAGCGTCTTGCGGACAGCCTGCGTTCCGATGTGGTGGAGGGCCGGCTTCGGCCCGGCGACCGGGTGCCGTCCGAGAACAGCTTGGCGCGCAGTTACGGCCTTGCGCCCGGCACGGTCCGCAAGGCGCTAGACGTCTTGGTCTCGGAACGCTTGTTCGAGCGCTTTCATGGGCGCGGTACCTTCGTGCGGGCGCCAAGCTTCGATGCCTCACTGTTCCGCTTCTTCCGCTTCCAGTCCGCTTCGGGCGAACGGACGGTTCCGGAAAGCCGTATCCTAAGGCGCCTGGTCGTACCGCTTCCCGGGCATGTCGCCCGCTGCCTGCGCATGGAGTCCGGAGACCCAGGAATCTCCATGAGCCGTCTTCGTCTATACCAAGCCGAGCCTGTTCTCTGCGAGGAGATCTGGCTGCCGTTCGATCGCTTCGAAGCCTTTCTCACGCTCGACAGCGATGCGATCGGCGACCTGCTCTATCCGGTCTATGACGCCGCCTGCGGGCAGTTGGTGGCCAGGGCGGAGGAAGCTCTGACCGCAGAGGCAGCCAGCCCGGAGACAGCGCGACTGCTTCGAATAGAGCCAGGCACGCCAGTTATCGTCATCGACCGGATCGCCAAGGGCTACGACGGCACGCCCTTGGAATGGCGCCGCACGCGAGGGCGTGCCGACCAGTTCACGTACCAAACGGAAATCTGCTGAACGCAGAAGCAATGGGAGGAAACTATGAAGCTGTTTAAACCGACCGCCATCGCGGCGGCCGCATTGGTTGCATCGAGCACGCTGGCTCTGGCGGAGCCGCGTGAGGTTCGCATCGCAAGCCACGTCTCGTCCTTTTCGCCGCTGCATGCGCAGTCCGAGCTCTTCGCGGCCGAGATCGAAAAGAGGCTTCCGGGACAGTTCGAGTTCAAGCTCTTCCCGGGGGGGCAACTCGGCAAGGAGCGGGACCTGATGACCAGCGTCCAGGCTGGCTCCATCGAGATGATCAACGTCGCCTCCGGCGTCCTGAAGCTCGACCGGAAACTGGGCGTGTTCGATCTGCCCTGGCTCTTTGCCGACCGCGATCATGTGCGGCAGGCCATGGCGAATGGTCTGCAGGACGCCATCCGCGCGCGGGTGGAAGATGTCGGCAACATGAAGGTGATCGGCATCTACGAAAACGGCTTTCGCCACGTGATCAACACCGAGCGGCCGGTCGCCGAACCGTTCGACCTCGAAGGACTCAAGATCCGCATTTCGGGCGGCAAATTCCGGCAGCAGGTCTTCCAGCAGATGGGGGCGACGCCGCAGAAGGTATCTTGGGGCGAGACCTTTACGGCGCTGCAAGCCGGCGTGGTCGATGGCGCGGAAGCGGCGACCTATGGCTTCTATGAGCAGAAGCACTTCGAGGTCGCACGCTACCTGTCTCTGACCAGCCACGTCTACACGCCTTCCTTCCTTTTGGCGTCCAACGCCTTCTTCGACAGCCTGACGCCGGAACAGCAGGCGGTCTTCGTGGAGGTCGGCCAAGCAATCACGGATCAGGCCTACGAGGTCTCCGCTGCGCTCGAAGCTCAGTACTTCGCCGAGATGGAAGGCAAGCTCGCGATCAACGAGGTCGATCTGTCCGCGTTCCGTGACGCGACGGCGAGCAGCTACGACGACTACATCGCAGCCGAAGGTGACGAGTATCTGGCGATCATTCGCGCCGCTGCGAAATAGGAGATGCTTCGTCTCTTGGATCGGTGCGTGGAGGGCATGGCGGTCCTGACCTTCGCCGTGTCCTCCTCGTTCGTTTGCCTCAATGTGCTGAACCGCTACCTGGTGCTCGGCCTCTTCCGCGATCTCGCGAAGGACTACGAGGGCTTGCGGCCGGCCTATTTCGCCGTGCGCGATGCGCTGGGAGGCATCGTGGTGACGGCGGACGAGGTGCCCGGTCTGCTGCTTGTCTGGGTTGCCTTCCTCGGCGCTTACCTTGCCATGCGGCGCGAAGGCCATATCGCCTTCGATCTTTTCGTCGACTCGCTGCCCCCCAGGCCACGTTTGGCGTTGGCGGCGCTTCGCACCTTACTGATCGGCGGCTTCCTGCTGCTGCTTCTCTGGCAGTCCATTCGCATGATCATGGTCTCAGGTGGGACCGAGATCGAAACGGCGACCATCGCACAAGGCTGGTTCATGCTGATCTTGCCGATCTCTGCGGTGTTGCTGCTGGTTGCCGTCATCGTTCGCTTCCTGGAGACCTCCACGGCCAGCACGGCGGAGAAGTGAGATGGCCTGGCTGGTCATAGCCCTGCTGCTACTGCTCATTCTGATCGGGATGCCGATCGGCTTCGCCTTGATGATCGCGGCGGCGATCGCCATGGCCTTGTCCGGCATCGATTTGATTCTCGCGCCGATCCAGATGTTCTCGGGCGTGAACAAGGTCGTGCTTCTGGCCATTCCGCTGTTCATCTTCATGGGTGAGCTGATGGGGGCCACCTCGATCTCCGACCGTATCATCGGCTTGGCGCGGGCGTTGGTCGGCTGGATGCGCGGGGGATTGGCGCATGTGAACGTCGTGACCTCGATGTTCATGGCCGAGATGTCGGGCTCGGCCGTGGCCGATGCCGCCGTGATGAGCAAGATCTTCGTCCCGTCCATGGAAAAGCAGGGTTACCCCAAGCCCTTCTCGGCGGCCGTCACCGCGACCAGCGCGACCCTCGGGATCATCATCCCGCCCTCCATTCCCATGGTGCTCTACGGGGTCACGACCAACACGTCGATCAAGGACCTCTTCATCGCCGGCATCATTCCGGGCTTGCTGCTCGGCGGTGCCTTCATGATCACCAGCTACGTCTTCGCGCGCCGGAATGGATACCCGGTCGATGAGCGCTTTCAGCCGAGCCGGCTAGGGAGCGCCTTCGCCAGCGCTTTCGTGCCGCTGCTCATACCTGTGCTGGTGGTGGGCGGCTTGATCGGCGGTTTCGTCACCCCGACGGAGGCGGCTGCGGTCGGCGTGGTGGCGGCCTTGGTCTTCGGTTGGGCGATGCGCGGCGACCTCAACACCGCGAAGGTCTACCGCCTTGCCTCAGTAACGGTGCGGCAGACGTCGGTCGTCATGATGATCATCGCCGGTTCGGCCGTGCTCGGACAATTCCTCGCCAACGAGCAGATTCCGCAGAAGATCGCCGAAGGGCTCGGCGGCCTGACGGACAGCTTCGTGCTGCGCATGCTGCTCATCAATGTCTTCCTGCTGCTCCTCGGCATGGTCCTGCATGCTTCCGCTGCAATCATCGTGGTTGTACCCATGCTTCTGCCTTTGGCGCAGGAGATGGGGATCGACCCGGTCCACTTCGGCGTGATCGTTTGCCTGAACCTCGGGATTGGCCAACAGACCCCTCCGGTTGCCTCAGTCCTCCTCACCGTTTGCTCGGCAACGGGACTGAAGATCGAACAGGTGATGGGATACTGTAAGTGGTTCATTCTGGCCATGTTCGTGGTCTTGATGATCGTCAGCTTCTGGCCTCAAAGCGCTCTGTTTTTGCTCTAGCCGGGCATTGTCGCCACGGGGCGGGAGAGTGTTTCTCTCCCGCCGCTGAGACCGCTAGACTGCCGGCATGCATAAAGAGGCTGTCACGAGCGACGAAACCCTGCCGGTTATCGACATGGCGCCGCTTTTCAGGAGCGACGCCGTCACCGAGCAGTGCCAGGTGGCGGAGGCCATTCGCGCGGCTTGCCGGCGCCACGGTTTCTTCTTCCTGACCGGGCACGGGGTTCCGCCGGTCTTGCTGTCGGAACTTGAGGCCGTGAGCCGCCGCTTCTTCGCCCTGCCGCAAGAAGCGAAGATGGCCATCCCCATGGCCGCGGGCGGGCCGGCCTGGCGCGGCTACTTTCCGGTCGGCCAAGAGCTGACCTCCGGCAAGCCGGATATCAAGGAGGGGCTCTATTTCGGCAGTGAGTTGCCGGCGGAGCATCCGCGGGTGCAGGCGGGTTGGCCGTTGCACGGTGCGAACCTCTGGCCGTCGGAGTTGCCGGAGATGCAGCCGATCGTGTTGAGCTACATGTCGGCGGTCAGCCGTGCGGCGCAGGTGCTGCTGCGGGGTATCGCCATGGCGCTTGGTCTGCCAGCCGACTATTTCCAAGCCACTTACACCGCCGAAGCGACGGTGCTCTTCCGTATCTTCCACTATCCCGCCAGCGCGCCCGAGGGCATAGACGCGAGCGAGAGCTGGAGCGTGGGCGAGCACACCGACTACGGCCTGCTCACCCTGCTGGCGCAGGACGAGAGCGGCGGCCTGCAGGTCAAGTCGCAGGGCCGCTGGATCGCCGTGCCGCCCTTGCCCGGCGCTCTGGTCTGCAACATCGGGGACATGCTCGACCTCTTGACCGGTGGCTGGTTCTGCTCGACTCCGCACCGGGTCGACAACCAAAGCGGCCGCGACCGTCTCTCCTTTCCGCTCTTCTTCGACCCGGACTTCGCCGCCCAGATGCGGCGCCTGCCGAACGGTAACCTCGCCCATGAGGCCGGCTTCGGGGCGGGCGGCGGCGAGCGCTGGGACGGCGCCGATCTGCAGGCCTTCGAAGGCACCTACGGCGACTACCTGATGGGCAAGGTCTCCAAGGTCTTCCCGGAGCTGGGGCGTAAGGTTCTGTAGCTCCTTCGATATTCGCGCTTTGTCACCTGCGCGTGAGCGGTGAACTCGCTCACAGATGTTTTGAGGTTCCCGTACGTAACTATGTTATAAGGGCGGCCGAAGATGCCTTGGCCGCACGGGCGTTTAAGGGCTCGCAAGCCTTGAGGCCGCGGCACGATGAGAGGACATACGCGATGACGATGACACGTACCCTGAAGTTCGCCACCTTGGCCGTTGTATTCCCCCTATTCATCTTGGCCGGGTGCACCACCAACAACGGTACCTTCGGGCCCAAGACGGGCATCGGCGGCGCCCTCGGTGCGGCGGGTGGCGGCCTCCTGGGTGCTGCGGCTGGCGGCGGCACGACCGGCATCTTGGCAGGCGTTCTGCTGGGCGGCTTGGCCGGCGGCGCAGTCGGCAACGCGCTGGACCAGAACGATCGGCAGATGGCCAATCGGACCTCGCAGCAGGCGCTGGAATCCCAGCCCACCGGCCAGGCGAGCGTTTGGCGCAATCCGGACAGCGGCAATTCCGGCAGCATCACGCCGACCCGCACCTATCAGGCGGGCGACGGCCGCTACTGCCGCGAGTTCCAGCAGACCGTGACCATCGACGGTCAGGAGAACCGGGCTTTCGGCACCGCTTGCCGCCAGCCGGACGGCTCCTGGCAGATCATCAGCTAACCATTCGGCGGTGGCGAGAAGTGCTTGCTTCTCGCCGCTGCCGCCATGTCTCAGTTCAGACGAAGGGCGTCGCTTTCGTGCCCTTCGAACCGCCTCCGACAAGCCAGACTTGCGTTCGCTTGAGGTGCTGCTTCGCCGGTTGTGCGAAGGAGATAATTGGGAAGCCGGTGAAAGGCCGGCGCTGCCCCCGCAACGGTAATGGAGCGCAGAACGCGGTATCAGTGCCACTGGGTCGAACAACCTGGGAAGGCAACCGCGTCGGTCGAAGGACCGCTCCAAAGCCCGGAAACCAGCCTTGAGATCATAGCCTGAGGTGTCGCGGGTGGGCGATCGACTGGGCTGCAAGGGCGTTTCGGGCCGAGTGACGATCGCCTATCCCCCTTGCTGTCTGCTCTCACATCCCTCGCGGTGCCTCGCATGTTTGGCGCTCAAAGACGCGGGGTGATGTCATGGATATGCGCAGCGATGTGGTGACGAGTCTCTACCGGCAAGAAGCCGGTTTCAGTCTGGAAAGATCGTTCTACACAGCGGAGGAGGTCTACCGGCTTGACCTCGAAGCCGTGTTCTACCGCGAGTGGCTGTTTGCCGGTCATGAATGCGAGCTGGGGGACAGCGGCAGCTATCTGACGCTTCAAATCGGCGACTATCCGCTGCTGATCGTACGCGATGCCGGTGGAACTATCCGGGCCTTCCACAACGCCTGCCGTCACAGGGGCTCGCGCCTCTGCTCCGCCGACCGAGGCAAGGTCGCAAAGCTGGTCTGCCCCTACCATCAGTGGACCTATGAGCTCGATGGGCGATTGCTCTTTGCGCGCGACATGGGCCCGGACTTCGACGCCGAACGCTTTGGCTTGAAGCCCGTCCACTGCGAGACGCTTGCCGGCTACGTTTTCGTTTGTGTGGCTGAGAC
>JANQIA010000250.1 GCA_028282405.1 Rhodovibrionaceae bacterium | reverse complement strand
CCGTCGGACCTATCCTCGAGCGCTTCGAGCCACAGGAATGCGCAGCCTATCTCGCAAACTCAGGGTACGCTTCCACCTAAAACCGGAACGCTCTAGGCGCCCAGCGTCGCTGCGCTAGGCGGAGTCTCCGCTCAAGAGATCCAGCCAGGCATCCTCGCTGAGCGTCGCCACGCCGAGCTCCTGCGCCTTGCGAGCCTTTGAGCCGGCATCCGCCCCGACCACCACATAGTCGGTCTTCTTGGAGACCGAGCCGGCGACCTTGGCGCCGAGCGCTTCGGCGCGGGCCTTGGCCTCGCTGCGGGTCATCCGCTCCAGCGTGCCGGTGAAGACGACGGTCTTGCCGGCCACCGGGGAGCCGCCGGCGACGGCTTCCAGGGGCTCCACAGTGTCGAGCGCCGCTTCCAGGTCGCCGATGACCTTCAGGTTGTGCGCCTCGCCGAAGAAGGCGGCGATGTCGTCGGCGACGCTCATGCCGATGCCCTCGACGTTGCAGAGCTCCGCGTAGGCTTCGCCGACTTCGGTCGGCTTCTTGGCCTCCGGCGCCTCCCGTCGCTCTGCCGCGGCCTGCAGCATGGCCTGGTGCCAGGCCGTCAGATCGCCGTAGGTCCGCGCCAGAAGGCGCGCCGTGGCCTGGCCGACTTGGCGGATGCCGAGGGCGTAGATGAAGCGGTCGAAACCGATGCGCCGGCGCTCCTCGATGGCGCGCAGCAGGTTCGCCACCGACTGGGCGCCCCAGCCTTCGCGCTTCTCCAGCGCCTCCTTGCGGTCCTTCAGGTGGAAGATGTCCGCCGGCTCCTGGACCAGGCCTTCTTGCCGGAACTCCTCGATGTGGCGGCTGCCGAGCCCTTCGATGTCGAAGGCCTCGCGGCCGACGAAGTGGATGGGGCGCTGAACCTGCTGGAAGGGGCAGGCGAGCTCGCCGGTGCAGCGGGTCACCGCTTCGCCGGGCTCGCGCCGTACCGGGGTCTCCAGGGCGCAGGGGCAGTGGGTGGGGAAAACGAAGGCCGTGCTGTCCTCCGGGCGCTTGTCTTGCACCACCGAGACCACTTGAGGGATCACGTCGCCGGCCCGCTGGATGATCACGTGGTCGCCCTCGCGGATGTCCTTGCGGGCGATCTCGTCTTCGTTGTGCAGCGTGGCGCGGGAGACCACGACGCCGCCGACGGTGATCGGCTCCAGGTTGGCGACGGGGGTGAGGGCGCCGGTGCGGCCGACCTGGATGGTGATCTTGTGCAGCAGCGTTTCCGCCTGCTCGGCGGGGAACTTGTGCGCGGTTGCCCAGCGCGGAGCGCGGCTGACGGCGCCGAGGCGCTCCTGCCAGTCCAGGCGGTCGACCTTGTAGACGATGCCGTCGATGTCGTGCGGCAGCTCGGCCCGCTCGCCTTGTATTTCGCGATGGAAGGCCAGCACCTCATCCAGGTTATGGCAGAGGCGGGCGGGCTCGTTGATCTCGAAGCCCCAGGCGGCCATGCGCTCGCGCGCCTGCCACTGGGTCTTGCCCAGGGGCTCGCTGGTTTCGCCCCAGGCGTAGGCGAGGAAATGCAAAGGGCGCTCGGCGGTGACGCTGGGATCCTTCTGCCGCAGGGAGCCGGCGGCGGCGTTGCGCGGGTTTTTGAAGGTCTTCTTCTCGGCCTCTTCCAGTCGCTTGTTGAGGTCGAAGAAGTCGTCGCGGCGCATAAAGACCTCGCCGCGGACTTCGATGACGGCCGGCACCTCGCCCTTCAGCTCGAGCGGCAGGTTGCTGATGGTGCGCACGTTGGCGGTGACGTCCTCGCCGACCGTGCCGTCGCCGCGGGTGGCGCCGGTGATCAGGCGGCCTTCCCGGTAGAGCAGGGACATGGAAAGGCCGTCGATCTTGGCTTCGGCGACGATGTCCACGACATCCGTCTCGCTCAGGCCGAGAAAGCGGCGCACGCGGGCCAGGAAATCGGCCACGTCCTCGTCGGTGAAGACGTTGGAGAGGGACAGCATGGGCACCCGGTGGGTGACCTTGGCGAAGCCGGCGGCCGCTTCGACGCCGACCCGACGATTTGGGCTGTCCGCGCGTACCAGCGCCGGAAAGCGCGCTTCGATCGCATCGTTGCGCCAGCGGAGCTTGTCGTAGTCCTCGTCCGAGACCTCCGGCTGGGCGTCCTGATAATAGAGCCGGTCGTGGTGCAGGATGGTTTCGGCCAGGCGGGCCAGCTCCGCCTCGGCCTCCGTCTCGCTCAGGGCCTCGACCGGCTTCTCGTCTTTCACCTTTGCGCTCATCGCGCCGCCCCCATCAGCCGCTTGGCGGCAGCCCGTGCCTCGTCGGTCACCTCGCTGCCTGAGAGCATGCGGGCCAGTTCCTCGCCGCGCTCGGCGGCCGGCAGGGCGGCCACCACCGTCTCCGCCCGCTCGGCCGCAATCTGCTTTTCGACCCGCCAGTGATGCAAGCCCAACGCCGCGACCTGCGGGCTGTGCGTCACCACCAGGACTTGCCGGTCCTTGGCTAGGCGGTCCAGCCGCTCGCCGACGGCAGCCGCCGTGGCGCCGCCGACACCGCTGTCGACCTCGTCGAAGACCAGGGTGCCGGCCGGCGAGAGCCCGGCGAGCACCACCTTGATGGCGAGCAGCAGGCGGGAGAGCTCGCCGCCCGAGGCTGTCTTGGCCAGAGACGCGAAGGGCGCCCCCGGATTGGTGGCCACTTGAAAGGCCACCCGTTCCGCGCCCATCGCGCCCCAGTTCTCCTCGTGGAGTGGCTCGAACTGCGTGGCGAAGCGGGCCTTCTCGAGCTTCAGCGCCGGCAGCTCGGCGCTGACGGCTTTGTCCAGGCGTTTGGCGGCCGTCTTGCGGGCAACGGTCAGGGCCGCCGCCTGCTCCTGGAAGCGCACCCGAGCTTCCTCGGCGGCCTGTTCCAGTCGCGCGACCTCCTCGTCGCCCAGCTCGATGCGCTCCAGGCGCCGACGCTTCTCCTCGCAGAGAGCCGGCAAGGCTCCGACCTCCGTGCCGTACTTGCGGGCGGCGTCCTTGAGGGCGAAGAAGCGCTCGTCGATCTCGGCCAGCCGCCGCGGGTCGTGGTCCAGGTCCGCGGCGAAGGCGTTGAGCAGGCTGAGGGCCTCGGCCAACTCGGCGGCCGAGCGGTCGAGCGCCGCAATGGCCGGATCCAGCTTGCCTGCCGCCTTATCGGCCACCCGCTCCAGGAGGCGCTGGGCGTTGGACAGCGAGGCTTCCGCGCTGCTGCCGCGCTGCGCGAAGCCGCCGATCTCCTCCTGGGCGGCACTGACCGCTTCGCCGAGTCGCTCGGCATGCATCATAAAGGCGCGCTGCTCGGCCAGGCGGTCTTCTTCCTCTTCTTCGGGCGCCAGAGCGTCGAGCTCCTCCACCGCGTGGCGCAGCTCCTCCTCCTCGCGCTTGACGGCAGCCAGCTCGCCGCGCGCGCTCTCGAAGGCTTGCTGCGCCTGTCGCCAGGCGGCCCAGGCCGCCTCGCATTGGCCGCGCAAGGGCAGCAGGCCGCCGAAGGAGTCGAGCCAGTCGCGATGCGTCGCCTGGTCGAGCAGGCCGCGCTGCTCGAACTGGCCCTGAACTTCCACCAGCAGGTCGCCGATCTGACGCAACAGGCCGACGGAGACCGGCTGATCGTTGATGAAGGCCCGGCCACGGCCGTCCTGGCCGAGGCGGCGGCGCAGCACCAGCATGCCGTCCTCGCAGTCGATGTCCTGCTCGCCGAGCAACGCCAGGGCCGGATGGTCGGGCGCAACCTCGAAGGCGGCGGTGACGCTGGCCTGCTCGGCGCCGTCGCGCAGCAGACCGGCGTCGGCGCGGGCCCCGAGGGCGAGGCCGAGGCTGTCGAGCAGGATGGACTTGCCGGCGCCGGTCTCACCGGTCAGCACCGTCAGGCCCGGCTCAAGGGTCAGATTGAGGCTTGTGATCAGGACGACATCGCGGATCGAAAGAGCGACCAGCATGGCGCGCCGGTTACAGCACCCAGTCGAACCAGCCGCCGTCCTCGTCCGTTGGGTTGGCGTACTCGAAGCGCTCGCCGGTCAGGAGGGCATAGCTGTCTGCATACCAGTCGCTGCCGGGGAAATTGTAGCCCAAGACGGCGGCGGTCGACTGGGCCTCGCTGTAGACGCCCAGCGCAAGATAGCACTCGACCAGTCGGTGCAGTGCCTCCGGCGTATGGGTGGTGGTGTCGAAGTCCTGCACGACCCGCTGGAACCGGTTGATCGCCGCCAGGTACTCGCCCTGTCCCTGGTAGTAGCGGGCGATCTCCATCTCCTTGCCGGCCAAGTGGTCCCGCGCCAGATCGATCTTCAAGCGGGCGTCGCGGGCGTATTCCGACTGCGGGAAGCGCCGCACGACCTCCTGGAGCGAGTCCAGGGCCAGCCTGGTCATGCTCTGGTCGCGCCCGACATCGGAGATCTGCTCGTAGTAGCAGAGCGCCCGGAGATAGTAGGCGTAGGCGATGTCGCGATGCCCCGGATTGAGCTGAATGAAGCGGTTCAGCGTGTTGATCGCGTCGTCGTAGTTGTTGTCCTGATAGTCGGCAAAGGCCGCCATGACCTGCGCCTGCGGCGCCCAGACCGAGTAGGGGTGCTGCCGCTCGACCTCATCGAAAAGCTGCTTGGCGACCTCGTTGTTGCCGTTGAGCAGGGTGTCGTAGGCTTCGTTGTAGATCTGCTCGGGCGGCCGCTCGATGTAGGGGATTTGATCATCCGAAGAGCCGCAGGCAGCCAGCGCCAGACTGGCGGCCAGGCCAACGACGGCAAGCTTGATACGGCGGTAGCGAGACAGATCGCAAAGCATGGTGGCGGTCGCGACTCCCTTTGGAACGCCGGAACTATAGGGTGAGGCCGGGGTGTCGACAAGCCGCTGCAGCGGCCGGCCCGGGGGATGTTTCGGGCAAAGAAAAACTCCCCTCGGAGGGGAGTGCTTAGAGCCTGTCCGGCTTTTCGGAGTCGTTCGCCAGAAAGCGCGGTGGCCCGCCGTTTGGCGGGCCACCGGGACAGGATGGAAGCGAGCTAACCTGTCTCTTGTCTGCCTGGCCTAGTTGGCTTGGCGGCGCAGAAAGGCCGGGATGTCGAGCAGATCCTCGTCATCCTTCTGGGCGCTGCCGGCCGCCGGGTCCATGCCGGCAAAAGAGGGTTGCTGAGGGTTGGTTCCCGCAACCTCGCCGTTGCCCTGGGGCAGCGGCTCCTCACCTTCACCAAAGCGCGGCTCGTTGCGGCGCGGCCGGGCCTCCTGGGCCCGCGGCTCCTCCTCGGAGACCCGGGGCAGCAGGCCGGTGGCCTTGGCGAAGAGGCTGAAGGGGCGGCGGCGGGTGCTGCTTTCGCTGCTGCGTTCGGCAGCTTCGCTCTGGCGCTGCTGAGGCGCGGCGGGCTCCGCCGAACGCTCGGCCCGGTAGCTCTCCCGGCGGTAGGGTTCCGCCCGAGCCGGCTCCGCTTCGCTTGCCGTATAGGGGGCCGCGGCCCGCTGGCTGGCTTGACGGCGCGGCGCTTCCTGCGGTGCCGGCGGCAGGAAGGCGTCCCGCTCTTCCGCTTGTCTGGCGACCGCCCGGGCGATCCGCTCGGCCGCGATGGCCGCCTCCCGGCCTTCCGCCGTGTTGACATCCGGCATCGGCTGTTCGGCGACCGCGGGCTCCTGCTCTTCCGCGTAAGCCTGCTCCTCGACCGGCTCGGGCTCCGCTTCGGGTTGCGGGGCCGGGGCCTTGGGCTCCCGCATGGCGCTGGTGCCAGGGGCAGCCGCCGTGCCGCCGAGCGACTGGCGACCGCGGGCCGGGCTGCTGATCACGCTGAGGTTCACCGGCTTGGGTTGGCGGCCGAGCTCAGCCTCGATGCCGGTCGCCACGACGGAAACCCGCATGCTGCCGTTCAGGGTCTCGTCGAAGGTCGAGCCGAAGATGATGTTGGCCTCGGGGTCGACCTCGTCGCGAATCCGGTTGGCAGCTTCATCGACCTCGAACAGCGTCATATCCATGCCGCCGGTGATGTTGATCAGCACGCCGCGGGCGCCCTTCATCGAGACTTCGTCGAGCAGCGGGTTGGAGATCGCGGCCTCGGCGGCGGCGATGGCACGGCCGTCGTTCTCGGCCTCGCCGGTGCCCATCATGGCCTTGCCCATCTCTGTCATCACCGAGCGGATGTCGGCGAAGTCGAGGTTGATCAGGCCGGGCATGACCATCAGGTCGGTGACGCCCCGCACACCCGAGTAGAGCACGTCATCGGCCATCTTGAAGGCGTCCGCGAAGGTCGTCTTCTCGTTGGCGATGCGGAAGAGGTTTTGGTTCGGGATGATGATCAGGGTGTCGACGTACTCCGTCAGCTCCTGAATGCCGTTCTCGGCGATGCGCATGCGGTGCACGCCTTCGAACTGGAAGGGGCGGGTCACCACACCGACCGTCAGAACGCCGATCTCCCGCGCCGCGCGGGCGATGACGGGCGCCGCACCCGTGCCGGTGCCGCCGCCCATGCCGGCGGTGAT
>JANQIA010000249.1 GCA_028282405.1 Rhodovibrionaceae bacterium | reverse complement strand
CCGTCGGACCTATCCTCGAGCGCTTCGAGCCACAGGAATGCGCAGCCTATCTCGCAAACTCAGGGTACGCTTCCACCTAAAACCGGAACGCTCTAGGCGTTCAAACGCCACGCAGGCTTTGCTGCGGACGCGCAGTCGCGTTTGCCAAGCTGCAATGCGCTTCACTCTTCGCAGCTTGGTCTTAGCTTACGTTCTGCCGGAAGCTGATGAGATCGGCGTCGATGATGGCATAGATCACGCCGAAGACGGCGGCCGCGATCAGGGTCGTGACCAGCAGTTTCTTGCCGATCATCGCTTCGGCCGGCGCGCCCGGGTCATGGCCCTTCTCGACCTGCTCGGGCCGGCGGATCCAAAGCGGCAAGACCATAAGCAACACCATCCACCAGACGATGATGTAGACCATGATACCGGTAAACCAGGTCATGACTCGACTGCCAGCTCTCTAGGCCTGCTCGAGCTCGACCAGGGTGCCGAGGAAATCCTTGGGGTGGAGAAACAGCACCGGCTTGCCGTGGGCGCCGATCTTCGGCTCGCCGTCGCCCAGCACGCGGGCGCCCTCCGCCTTCAGCTTGTCCCGCGCCACCAGGATGTCGTCGACCTCGTAGCAGACATGGTGAATGCCGCCACCGGGATTCCGCTCCAGGAAGTTGGCGATGGGCGAGTCCTCGCCCAGGGGCAGCAGCAGCTCGATCTTGGTGTTGGGCAGCTCGACGAAGACGACGGTCACGCCATGGTCCGGCTCGTCAATGGGCTGAGAGACCTTGGCGCCGAGGGTTTCGCTGTAGGTCTGGCTCGCCGCCGCCAGGTCCGGCACGGCGATGGCGATGTGGTTCAGTCGTCCGATCATGCTGTCCTACCTAGTGTCCTGCCCGCCGCGAACCAAGCCGCAGGGGCCTCAATCGAGAAATATGGGCTGCGCCTCGACGATCGCCCGCCGTCCGGTCAAACGGGTGATCGTGCGGCGGGCGGCAAGACGCATGGCCTCCCCCACCGCCTGCGGGTCGCGGCGCGCCTGGCGGCCCAGCCGTCCGAGGGCAACCTGCACCGCCGCCAGCACGGCTTCGGCGATATCCTCGTCCTCTTCTGTATCCAGGAGATTGCTGGCCAGGAGCCGAGGCGCCCCGCGCGGCTCGCCGTCGCTGTCGAACACCGCGGTGACCACGGCCGAGCCGGAGTAAGCGACGCGCCGGCGCTGCTGCAGCACCGGGCTGTCCGAAGCGCGCAGGATGTCGCCATCGACGAGCAGCCGCCCGGTTTCCACCGTCGCGACGATCTCCGCCTCTCCCGGCGCCAAGCGGATGAGATCGCCGTTGCCGGAGACGATGGCGCGCGGCACCTGGCATTGGCGCGCCAGCTCCGCATGGGCGGCCAGATGACGCCGTTCCCCGTGCACGGGGATCGAAACCGAGGGCCGCACCCACTGATACATCTGGGCCAGCTCGCCGCGGCAGGGGTGACCGGAGACATGCAGGGTCAGGTCGCTGCTGTCGTCGCCGTAGACAGTGACGCCGGCAGCGATCAAGGCGTTGTAGAGGGCGAAGATGCTCTTCTCGTTGCCGGGGATCACCCGCGAGGAGAAGACAACGGAGTCGCCGGCCTCGAGCGAGATGTCGCGATGGTTGTTCTGGGCGATGCGCCAGAGCGCCGCCCGGGTCTCTCCCTGACTGCCGGTGCAGAGCAGCAGCACCTCCTCGCGCGGTAGGTAGCCGATGTCCTCCGGGTCGATCAGCGTCGGGATGTCCTGCAGGTAGCCGGCTTCCCGCGCCGAGGCGACGATACGATGCATCGAGCGCCCAACCAGGGACACTCGGCGTCCGCAGGCCTCGGCCACCCGCATGATGCTCTCAAGCCGAGCCACGTTGCTGGCGAAGCAGGCCACGGCGACCCGCCCTTTCAGCTCGGAGATCAGGGTTTCGAGGCCCTCGCGCGCATCGAGCTCCGAGCCCGACTCGCCCTCGACCAAAGCGTTGGTCGAATCGCAGACCATCGCCAGGACGCCTTCCTGAGCGATCTCCCGCAGGCGCTGAGCGTCAAAGTCGTCGCCGACCAGCGGGTCCGGGTCCAGCTTCCAGTCGCCGGTGTGCAGCACCGTGCCCGGCGGCGTGCGCAGGACGACGGCATTGGGCTCGGGGATGGAATGGGTCAAGGTGACCAGCTCGATCTCGAAGGGCCCGACGCTGAAAGTGCCGGACATGGGCACCACGGTGATCTCCGGCGGATCCTCCATGTCGTCGTCGGCGAACTTGCGGCGCAAGAGAGCGGCGGTAAAGGGCGTCGCGTAGATCGGACAGCGCAGCTCGGGCCAAAGATAGGGGACCGCGCCGATGTGGTCTTCGTGGGCATGGGTCAGCACCAGGCCCGCGAGCCGATCGCGCCGCTCGAGGATGAACTGCGGGTCGGCCATCACCACGTCGATGCCGGGCAGGCTCTCCTCGCCGAAGGTGACGCCGAGGTCGACCATCAGCCATTTGCCCGCATGGCCGTAGAGGTTGAGGTTCATGCCGATCTCGCCGGTCCCGCCCAGGGGCAGGAACAGCAGCTCGTCGTCGCCGGGGATGAAGTCGTCGGTCACGTCTGCTGTCGCCGATAGGCTTCGTGCAGCGAGACTAGGCCGTTGAGAGTCAGGTCCGGCTCGACGTAGTTGATGACATCGCTGGTTTCATGGAAGAGCGGCGCCAAGCCGCCGGTGGCGATGACCGTGAGGCTGTCGCCACGCTCTTCCTTGATGCGGCTGACCAGGCCCTCGATCATGCTGATGTAGCCCCAAAACACGCCCGAGTGCATGGCCGAGGCCGTGTCATAGCCGACCACCGTATTGTCCCTGGGCTTCTCGACCGAGATGCGCGGCAGCTTCGCCGCGGCCTGGTAGAGCGCCTCCATGGAGACGTCGATGCCGGGGGCGATGATGCCGCCGCTGTAGGCACCGTCGGGGTCGACAAGATCGAGGGTGGTCGCGGTGCCGAAATCGATGATGACCAGCCCGCCTTCGTAGGCTTCGTGCGCCGCCACGGCGTTGGCGATGCGGTCGGCGCCCACCTGCTCGGGCCGGGCAATGCGGATGGCAAAGTCGTAGGCGGCCACGCAGTCCTCGACCGAGACCGGGGGCTGGGCGAAATAGCGGCTGCAAAAGTGGTTCAAGCTGCGCTGGGCGGTGGGCACCACGTTGGAGATCACCACCGAGGTCACATCCGCCACCCCGAAGCCGCCGAGCGTCATGAGCTGGGTCAGCCAGACGGCATATTCATCGGCCGAGCGGCCCGGCTTGGTGGAGATCCGCCACTTGCCGCGCTGCTCCCGGCCCTCGTAGAGCGCGAAGACCACGTTGGTGTTGCCGGAGTCGATGGCCAACAACATATCAGCCGGCCTCCTTCGCCGGCTCAGGCGGGAAGACCTCGCCGTAGCCGATGTGCCGCTCCGAGCCGTCGGGCAGTTTCAGAACCAGATAGCCACTCTCATCGACGTCCTGGAAGCGGCCGTTCAGGGTCTCCTGCGGCAAGCGCGCCTCGATAAGCTCGCCCTTGCGATAGGCATGGCGCGACCAGGCCGCCAGGACCGGCGCGAAGCCCTCCTCCAGCCAGCGGTTGGTCCAGGAGAGAAAGTAGCGGCAGAAGGCCTGCAGCAGCTCCTCGACGGTGAGCGTCTTGGGCGCCCCTTCGAAGTGCAGCGAGGTGGCGGGAAAGTTGGCCTCCTTGGGGAAATGGCCGACGTTGACGCCGACCCCCAGCACCAGCCAGGCGAGCTCTTCGCCGCTGGTCTCGGACTCGAGCAGGATGCCGGCCACCTTGCGGCCGTTGAGCAGCACATCGTTGGGCCACTTGTAGAGCACGTCCATGGGCGGTGCGACGCTGCCGATGGCTTCGCCCACCGCCAGCGCGGCGATGAAGCCCAGCGCACTCGCCTCGCTCAGCGGACAGTCCGGCCGCAGCACCAGCGAGATATAGAGATTGCCCCGCGGGCTGTCCCAAGTGCGGCCGCCGCGACCCTTGCCGGCCGACTGCTCACGCACCCACAGCAGAGTGCCGTCCTCGGCCCCGGCACGGGCCAACGCCTTGGCCTCTTCGTTGCTGCTGCCGACGGCCTCGCGCTCGATCAGCCGATAGGCTGGCGGGAGTTTCAGGCTCATTTTCGGGGAAGGGCGCCCATCACCCGGCATAGTGGGTCAGCGAGGTGGCGGCGGCATCCGCGCCATCCAAGATCACGCCCGGCATGATGAAGAGCAGAATGGTGGCTGCCGCCGTCGCCAGCATGATCAGACCCGTCTCTCGCCCGACGCCCTTATCCAGTCCCTCGGTCGCCTCGTCGAAGTACATCAGCTTGACGATGCGCAGGTAGTAGAAGGCCGAGACCACGCTTGCCAGCACGCCGATCACGGCGAGGCCGTAGAGCTCGGCGCTGATTGCCGCCTTGAAGACCCAGAACTTGGCCCAGAAGCCGGCCATCGGCGGGATACCGGCGAGCGAGAACATGAATATGAGCAACGCCAGCGCGATCAGCGGATTGGTGCGGCTGATGCCCTTGAGGTCGTTGACCCCTTCGACCATGCGCCCGTTCTGCCGCATCGAAAGGATGCAGGCGAAGGTGCCGACGTTCATGACCATGTAGATCGCCATATAGGCGCCGACCCCGCTCACGCCCTCGGGCGTGCCGGCGGCGAGCCCGACCAGTGCATAGCCGATGTGGCCGATGGAGCTGTAGGCCATCAGGCGCTTGATGTTGTTCTGCGCGATGGCGGCAAAGGCGCCCAGCACCATGGAGGCGATGGAGATGAAGACGATGATCTGCTGCCAGGCATCGACCAGGTCGTGGAAGGGCCCCATCAGCACGCGGGTGAAGAGCGCGATGGCGGCGATCTTCGGCGCCACGGCGAAGAAGGCCGTGACCGAGGTGGGCGCACCTTCGTAGACGTCCGGCGTCCACATGTGGAAGGGCACCGCCGAGACCTTGAAGGCGAGACCGGCGCAGATGAAGACCAGGCCGACGATCAGGCCCAGGCTCGGGTCGGTGTCCGGCGCGGCCAGGACCTCCGCCAGCGCATCGAAGCTGGTGGTGCCGGAGAAGCCGTAGACCATCGACATGCCGTAGAGCAGCAGGCCGGAGGCCAGCGCACCGAGCACGAAGTACTTCAGCCCGGCCTCGGAGGAGCGTGCGTTGTCGCGGCGAATGGCGGCCACGACGTAGAGCGCCAGGCTCTGCAGCTCCAAGCCGATGTAGAGGGTGAGCAGGTCGTTGGCCGAAACCATGACCAGCATGCCCAAGGTCGCGAAGAGCAGCAGCACCGAGTACTCGAAGCGATTGGCCTGCTCGAGCTCCAGGTAACGGTGCGACATGATCAGCACGAGCAGCGCGCCGATCAGCAGCAGGATCTTCATGAAGTCGCCGAAGCCGTCGTCGACGTAGAGACCGCCGAAGGCGACGCCGGCCGGGTCGCTCACCAGGATGATGGCGATGACGGCGATCAGGGTCGCGGCGCTCAGCACCATGACGCGGCCGGCGGCTCCCTTGCCCTGATAGACGCCGAAGATCAGCAGCGCCATGCCACTGATGGCCAGCACCAGCTCTGGCAGGGCAATCTGGAGATCGCTTACAACGGACATGGCTTAACGACCCGGAATCAGTTCGGCGAGCGACACGCCGGCCCGCTCGTCGAGGGCAAGCTGGTAGTTCTCGATGATGTTGACCACCGAGGCCTCCATGACGTTCAGCAGCGGTTCGGGATAGATGCCCATCCAGAAGGTGAGCAGGATGAGCGGCGCGAAGATCAGCTTCTCCCGCCAGTTCATGTCCAGGAGGCTCATGAGATCGCGCTTGGTCAGCGCCCCGAAGATCACCTGGCGATAGAGGTAGAGCATGTAGGCGGCGCCGAGCACCATGCCGCTGGCGGTCAGGAGCGCGACCCAGGTGTTGACCTGGAAGGCGCCGACGATGACCAGGAACTCGCCGATGAAACCGCCGGTGAGCGGCAGGCCGACCGAGGCCAGCATGAAGATCATGAACACCAGCGCATAGTGCGGCATCTGGCTGGCCAGCCCGCCGTAGCGGTCGATCATGCGGGTGTGCAAACGGTCGTAGATCACGCCGACCAGGAGGAAGAGCGCCGCCGAGACGATGCCGTGGGACAGCATTTGGAAGATGGCGCCCTGCATGCCCTGGACGTTCAGGGTGAAGATGCCGACGGTCACATAGCCCATGTGAGCCACCGAGGAGTAGGCGATCAGCTTCTTCATATCCTCCTGCGCCAGGGCGACGAGGGAGGTGTAGATGATGGCCACCACCGAGAGGGTGAAGACCAGCGGCGTGAAGAACTCGGTGCCGTAGGGCAGCATCGGCACGGAGAAACGCAGGAAGCCGTAGGCGCCCATTTTCAGCAGCACGCCGGCCAGGATGACGGAGCCGGCGGTGGGCGCCTCGACGTGCGCATCCGGCAGCCACGTGTGGACCGGCCACATGGGCACCTTGACGGCGAAGGAGGCGAAGAAGGCGAGCCACAGCCAGATCTGCATCTCGGCCGGCAGGCGGTGCTGCAGCAGGGTCGGGATGTCGGTGGTGCCGGCATCGAAGTAGATCGCCAGGATGGCGAGCAGCATCAGCACCGAGCCGAGCAGGGTGTAAAGGAAGAACTTGAAGGCGGCATAGACCCGCCGCGGCCCACCCCAGACGCCGATGATCAGGAACATCGGGATGAGCACGCCCTCGAAAAACATGTAGAAGGTGACGAAGTCGAGGGCGCAGAACATGCCCACCATCATGGTCTCAAGCACCAGGAAGGCGATCATGTACTCTTTGACCCGGTGCTTGACCGCATCCCAGCTGGCCAGCACGCAGATCGGCGTCAACAGGGTCGAGAGCAGGACGAAGGGCATGGAGATGCCGTCCACGCCCATGTGGTAGCCGATGCCGAACTGGGGCAGCCACTCGGCCTTCTCGACGAACTGGAACTCCGCCGTTCCCGTCTCGAAACCGAACCAGACCAGCAGCGAGACGACGAAGGTGATGAAGGAAGTCCAAAGCGCCATGTTGCGCGCGTTGGTCGCCAGGCGCGTCTCGTCCTCGTCGCGCGCCAGCATGATGATGACGGCGCCGACAAGCGGCAGGAAGGTGATGATCGAAAGCAGTGGCAGATTGCCCATAGTCTCTTGCCCTGCCCTCTTAGCCCGCCGTCACGATGTACCAGGTGGCGAAGGCCACGACACCGATCAGCATGGCGAAGGCGTAATGATAAAGGTAACCGCTCTGCAGTGCGCTGGCCCGCTTGGCCAGGTAACGCGCCGCGGCCGCGAAGCCGTCCGGCCCGACGCCGTCGATCAGCTTGCCGTCCCCGTCCTTCCAGAGGCCGCGGCCGAGCGCGATGGCCGGGCGGACGAAGAGGAAGTCATAGAGCTCGTCGAAGTACCACTTGCGATAGGAGAAGAGGTACAGCGGCCGGAACATCTGCGCCGCCAGACGCGGCAGGTCGGGCTTCAGGATGTACATGACATAGGCGAGACCGATGCCGCCCACGGCCACGACGACCGGCAGGGCTTTAACCCAGAAGGGCACGTGGTGCGCCTCGTCGATGATGTCTCTCAAGGCCAGCAGCGAGCCGCCCCAGAACTCTTCCCGATTGTCGCCGACGAAGTAGGAGTAGCCGAGGATGCCGGAGAAGATGGCACCGACCGCGAGCACGTAGAGCGGCCAGAGCATCACCTTCGGCGCCTCGTGCGCGTGATCGAAGGTATGGGGGTCGGCCCGGGTCTCGCCGTGGAAGGTCATGAACAGAAGGCGCCAGGAATAGAAGGCCGTCATGAAGGCGGCGGAGACACCGAGCCAGAAGGCCAAGTGTCCGGCGAAGCTGCCATCGGCGAAGGCAGCTTCGAGCATGAGGTCCTTGGAGTAGAAGCCAGAGAAGCCGATCACTCCGGGTATGCCGATGCCGGCAAGGGCCAGGGACCCGATCCACATGAGCGCGTAGGTCTGCGGGATCTTGCGCCAGAGCCCACCCATCTTCCGCATGTCCTGCTCATGATGCATGGCGTGGATGACCGCGCCGGCGCCGAGGAACAGCAGCGCCTTGAAGAAGGCGTGGGTCATCAGGTGGAACATGGCGGCGCCGTAGGCCGAAACGCCGATGGCGAAGAACATGTAGCCGAGCTGCGAGCAGGTCGA